>JAGPFF010000018.1 GCA_018056725.1 Anaerolineaceae bacterium | reverse complement strand
ACAGAGAACATTCAGCATGCTGATCATGTATTCGATGTAATAATAGGGCAGGTCACCACAGGAGAGGATCAGGTCCACATCCTGAAATCGCTCCTTGATCAGGGGGCTGTAAAGCATGGCGATCTCGGTGTCGCTGACCGCGAGCAGTTTCATCTTTGCCCGCCCTGCTTAATCCCCCTCAACCAAAGCCGTGACCATTGCTACTGCGTAATCGGAGGTGTGGCTGATTGAAATGGACCAGCTTGTCCAACCGAGGCTCTCGGCGCGCACCCGTGCGGAACGGTGAAGGTAAAGTTCCGGCTTGCCGCACTCATCTTCCAGTGTTTCAATATCCTTCCAACCCACTTCACCAATCCCGCAGCCCAGGGCTTTTGCTACAGCTTCTTTGGCTGCAAAGCGTCCAGCCAGGCTGTCATCGCGGTCGCCGCATACTTCCATCTCCCGCGGGGTGAAAACACGCTGAATAAAACGCGCCTTGATTCCTGAATCCAGAGTTCTGAAGCGGTTAATTTTTACCAGATCAATACCTGAAGCAATGTGGGTCATCTAGCTTTGCCTTCTTTCTCATCCGGTCCGGCAATGACCGTCACCAGACACTCTGGATCGATATACTTCCTGGCAGTCTCCAGTATTTGTTCACGAGTGACTGCGCGGATGAGCGAGGGATACCGCTGGAGGAAATCCAATCCAAGGTCAAAGCGTTCCAGGTTCAAGAGAGAATTAGCCACACCAGCATTGGATTCAAGCGAGAGAGGCATCCGACCGATGAAGTTGTTTTGATTATCCTCCAGCTCCTCCACCGTCACCAATTGGTTGATGAATTGCCTTAATTCGGTTTTGATTAAGGCGATTGCTTTTTCAACATTTTCCGGGTTAACGCCAGCGGCAATTTCCCAGGATCCGCTTTCTTTCCAGGCGTTTAGGTTAGTGGAGGCATAATACGCCAGACCTGATTTTTCCCGCACGGAATCCCCAATCCTGCCCATCAAGCCAAATTGTCCCAGAATACTATTTCCCAGAGAAGCTGGCAGGTAATCAGGGTCATTCCGCCTGGGTCCAAGCGTGCCCATAACCAGGTCAGATTGACTCTTTCCGGGTAAGAGGACTTTTTTATAAATCCCATTCTGAAGGGGTTGGACAGGGGGGAAGAAAGGAGATTCGATTGGCAGAGGATTTTGCCAACTACCAAGGTATCGTTCAGCCAGTTCCATCACCTGTTGAGGTTCCACCGCGCCAACTACAGTGATAACCATTCCTTCCGGACGGTAGTATCTATGGTGAAATTCAACCAGATCAGAGGGTGCGATCGCTTTAATCGTCTCAGGGTACCCGTCTTCGGGTCGACCATACGGATGATTGGGAAATAAAGATGCATCAAATTCGATGGCAGCCATATCCTGGGTGCTCTGGGCGCGTATTGCCAGACCGGTGAGTAATTGCGATTTGAGCCGGTTGATGCGGTCAGCCGGGAAAGTGGGATGGATCAGGCTTTCAGCCAGGGTGGAAAAAAGTAATGGCAGATCCTCGGCAAGAGATCGTCCGCTGAAACTCGTTGTATGGACACTCGCGCCATACCCAAAGCTTGCCCCGGCAGATTCCAACCGGTCATACAGTTCATGAAAGGTGCTGTTTTTTGTGCCCCGCATCAAGCCGAGGGCGGTGAAATTTGCCAGCCCAAGTTTTTCCAGCGGGTCAAACTGGCTGCCGGTGGCAAAATACCCTGATAGCACCACTGAGGCGCTGTTTTCGTTGCGCCGGGATAAGAGGACGATGCCATTGGAGAGCGTTGATCGATGAATATCCTCCGGACCTGGAATGGAGCTGTGGATGGGTAGCTTTGTTTTCATGTCTAGGCTTCCTCAGGGTGATAAATTCCAATCACCCTCTGAGCGGGATTGAGGTATTGATGCAAAATGTTCCGCACGTCATCAGCCGTAATCCGGGATAGTTTATCAGTGTAATTCAAGAACCAGGAGTACTGGGCGAATATTTCCGAGTAACCCAGCCAGAATCCCTGATTGGTGATGTTTTCGCTGCCGTAAACAAAGAGCGCGCGGGCTTGTTTGGCAGCTCGCTCCACTTCTGCCTGTGTCGCCCAATGCTGGCGCAGGCGGTCCAATTCCTGATCGACCTGTTCAAGCACTTCCTGTGCGCTGTGATCCGGATGAACAGTTATCGATATGGTATAGATGTATGGATCGACGGTTGCCTGCAACGAACCATTAACACTGATGGCGAATTCTTTTTCCACCAGGCGGCGGTACAGGCGGGAGGTTTTGTTCGAAATACTGCCTCCGCCGAACATATTGAGGCTGTTGGGACCTGTTAGCAGGCTATCCAGAATGGTAAAGGCAAAAAAGTCATTTTCCTTTGCCGCAGGTGCCCGGTAGGCGATTTGAAGATACGTGGTTTCTCCCGGACCATAAACATCCACATGTTGCTCGCCAGCCAGTTTATCTTCTCTTAAGAGGTTCAGGGGAGACAGTGGTTGACCTTTCAACCCGCCGTAGGCAGCTTTTATTTTATCCAGCATCTCTGCAGTATCAAAATCTCCTGCCACAGTCACCACAGCATTGGCAGGGTTGTAATACTTGCGGTAGTGCTCGTACAATTCGTTGCGGGTAATGGCTTTCAGGTCTTCGATGGAGCCAATGACTTCATGGCGGTAAGGGTGATGTTGGAAGGCAGCCATCTGAACAGCCTCGTCCAACAGGAAGAGAGGATCATTTTCACTCCCTTCACGCTCCGAAATCACCACTGTGCGTTCAGATTCCACCTCCTCCGGATCAAAGAGACTGTTTACCATTCGATCGGCTTCAAGCGCGATGGAGAGATCGATCTTATCTGCCGGCATGGTCTCGAAGAAAGTTGTCCAGTCCAGATGGGTGAAGGCATTCCAAACGCCTCCGTCTCTTGAAATGGCTTTATCCAGAATTCCAGCAGGGAATGCCGGCGTCCCTTTAAACTGCATGTGCTCCACCCAGTGGGAAATACCTGTTTGCCCCGGTTTTTCGTAACGCGAACCCACCCGGTACCATACCCAGTGACTGATGATGGGTGCGGTGTGGATTTCTTTAAGCAATATTTTTAATCCATTATCTAACTGATATTCATTAATTGGTTCGCTCATAATGCCTCTAGTGTAATGTATGAATGTAAATATAGCATAAGCAATCCATGCAAGAAAGGGAAGTGGATATAATACGGATAGGGAATGGGACGCTTTCTGTACTCGACATTTCAGGAATACAAGGATCAATCATGACAGGTAAAATTCCGGTGGCAATAATTGGGGCAGGACCGGCGGGATTGTTTTCAGCTTACAAGCTGACGGGCGAAGGAATTGAGGTTGCCATCTTCAACCGGGATATCAAACCGGGTGGGATGGCGGAATACGGGATTTACCCGACCAAACGGGTATTGAAAGATGGCTTACGCCGACAATTTGAGCAAATTCTTGCCTGTGAAAGGGTACATTATTATGGAAATTTACCGGTCGGTAATAATCGCTGTTTAAGCCTGTCAGATCTCATTAGCTGGGGAATTCCAGCGATTTTAGTCGCCAGTGGCGCGCAGGGAACCAAGTGGCTGGGTATTCCTGGAGAGACCCTCAATGGGGTCTATCACGCCAAAGACCTGGTATACCATTACAACCGCCTTCCTCCTTACAGCACGATGCCCATTCACATTGGCAAACGTGTTGTTATTGTTGGCGCTGGCAATGTGATGGCGGATGTCACCCGCTATCTGATCACTTTGCCTCAAGTTGAAGAAGTCCATATCTGCGTCAGGCGAGGTCCGGCGGAGATCAAGTTTACCCGCAAGGAATTGGAAACCATCATCCGGGCTTTTGACCTGAATGCCCTGGAGAAGGAGATTGAGCGGGTGGCACCGGTGATGCTGTCGCTCGGTCAAAATCCTGAAGAAGAATTCGCCTTCTTCCGAGAAACTGAGGACAAAGGAGATTATTCTACTGGAAAAGCAGTCGTTCAGATGCATTTTCTTGTTTCACCAACCGAGATCCGGGGGAATGCCGATCAAGCAGTCAAAAGTGTGGTTTTGGAGGAGAATACTCTGGTACGGGAAGAGGATACCATCCTTGCCCGTGGAGTCGGAATCCTCCGGGAATTAATGGCGGATACAGTCATTTTTGCCATCGGTGACCGGGTGGAATCTGATTTGGGATTGCCCTTGAACCGAAATGAATTTCTACGCGCGCGGCATCCCGCCTTTCCGATTGAGGGTCAGTCCTACGAAGTTGAAGATCCCCGGACGGGCGAGCCGATGAAGGGCATATTTTTAGCCGGCTGGGCGAGGGTGCCTTCCAGTGGTCTGGTGGGGAACGCAAGGAAAGATGGTGTAAACGCCGCTGAAGCCATTTTAAACTATCTGGGTCAGCTGGAGGGGGAACCAGGCATTCCTGCCATGGAATTAGAAGAACGATTAGCAAATCTCCGCTGCCCTGTGGTACGTAAAGAGGACTTAAGAAAATTAATCGAAGATGAGCGCCAGCGCGCTGTTGATGGTGACCTGGAAAAGGTGAAGTATCGAACGAATGAAGAAATGCTGAAAATAATGGGGCTTGGCTAGATCAAAGCGCTATTTTTCTTTTTGTTGAAACGGGAACATAAGGATAAAACCGATGGCAATGATGGCACAGCCGATTTCCATACCTCTGGCTTGCCATACACCAAAATAGGGCACACCTGGCAGAGGATGTGTACCAATACCGAAAATATCGGCAAAACCCGAAAAAATATTGACTACAAAACCGGTGCTGACCAATCGCCAGCCAATGTCCGCGGCAATGCTGGGGGGGCGCCTGCACCATAGGGCATGTATCGATGCATACCCGCCAATGCAAATAATCGCGATGCCTACCAGCATCACCGCAATTTGGATGAACCCGACTACCGGGCTGCGATCCAAGCCGATTAAGCCGGGTCGGGCACCAACCATAAAGATTACGAAGCCTGCCAGGGTGGTAATCAGGAAAAAGCGAATGCGCATCCGGGGAATCGGATAGTGTTTTTCCGCGTCTATCACAGGCTTGGTTTGCTCTTTGGGCGCTTCCAAATTTGACATGGATGATCCTTCGAACAACAATCAGTAGATTTCGCTTCTTGATAGTATAACCTTAAATTTTGTCCAGGATCGAACGTATAAATCAAAAGCGCACCCCTTAAGGTGCGCTCGAATCGTTTAGAACGAATAGGGTTATTCTGCGGGTTTTTCCTCAGGTTTATTAGAGGCATCTTCATCATCATTGAGGATTCCTTCAAGAGCTTGCCAATCCATGTCGGCATAAGCCATTGAATCTACCCGCCGCAGGCTTAAGCCAATGCGATGAACACTCGGATCCACTTTGATGATACGCAAGGTGACAACATCCCCTTCTTTAAGCACTTCTTTGGGGTGCTCAATGCGCCGTTCGCTGATCTCCGAGATATGAATCAGACCTTCAATATCGTCCGTCAGACGGGCGAAAGCACCGAATTTGGTCAGACGGGTGATGGTTCCTTCAACCAGTTGACCAACCTGGAATTGGGCGGCTTTCTCGTCCCAGGGATCATTTTGCAGCTGGCGGATTGACAGACCGATGCGCTTTTTCTCGTGATCGATGTTGATGACCTTGACCTTGATTTCCTGACCGACTTTGTAAATTTCTGCCGGGTGTGGAATGCGATCCCAGGCGATCTCGGACATATGGACCAAGCCATCCGCGCCATTCACGTTGACGAAAATACCAAAATCTGCAATGCTGGTAATGCGACCAGTGTAAACACTGCCCTCCTTGAGTTCATCCAGCACGCGTTCGCGTACGGATTCGCGGGTTTCGGTTGAAGCAGCCCGTTCAGAGAGGATCAGACGGCGGCGTTCTCGATCAACTTCGATGACGCAAACGTCAATTTTTTCACCGATCATCTTTCCCCAGCGCTGTTCCGGGGTTTCACCTGAAACACCAGTGCGTCGTGAAAGGCTGATTTGTGAAGCCGGTACGAAACCGCGCAACCCCCCGATTGGCACGATTAGACCGCCTTTGTTATAGCCAATGATGGTGCTGTGAGTGGGCTGTTTGCTTGCCAGCAAATCCTCCACTTCTTTCCACCCTTCTTCTTCTCTGGCGCGCATGTACGAAAGGATTAAATTTCCGTTGGAGTCTTCAGGGTTAACCACATAAACGGAAATTTCCTGACCAACTTTGAGATTTGCCAGTTCATCACTGGGAATAAGCTCGTATTCCTTGCCCGTAATGATCCCTTCTGACTTGGTTCCTACGCTGACAAGGATTTGGCCGGGAGTGATGCTTACGACCACACCTTTACGAATTTCACCCTGGGTTGGAAAATCAATTCCTAGCCCTTCTTTTTCGAGCAAAGAAGCCATGTTATTGTCATTCTGGGTGTTTTCCGGGTTTACCCCCTCTGTGTTATCGGTAACATTCTGGTCCATAAGATTTATGCACTCCGGCGTTAGAATTAGCCCTTTTCAATGTGATAAACGGGAAACATCAAAAATGTTTCAGGGCTACAACGATTTTAAATTATACATCATTTGAATCGTATTATGTTTAATTTCTTTATTTTTTAATAATTAGTGTCGTTTTCTTTTCTTTTTGGTACTCTCCTGCACCGTGACCGGTTTTACGGCACCAGGCAATGGTGCCGGTTCTGGTGCTGGCTTTTCTGTTGCCGGCGCACCTGGGCGGCGTGGCTGGACGAGGAACATCCGGCTGATGACGCCAATGCGGATATCGCTCAACAAAGTGCGGAACATTTCCGAAGCCTGACCTTTGTATTGCACAAGAGGATCCCGTTGAGCAAAGGCTTCCAGTCCGATGGAAACGCGCAGCGCATCCACCCGCGTCAGGTAATCCACCCACAGTTCGGAGATGACGCTCAAGAGGATATGCCGGTGGATCTGGTTTTGAATGCGTCTGCCCAAGAGAACTTCTAGCTTTGCGCGCATCTCAGGCGTCAACGCATCCGGAGAAGACTCCATCATGCTGTCAAAAGTTTCGCCATCCATTTGCTCTTGTAAAGCCGTCTTGATGGAGGAATCCAGATTCTGCAGGGGGGTACCAGAAAGGCGGAATCGTTCGAATTCAATTTTTCCCCAGACCGTTTCAAGCCGCTGCTGAATATCCTCCAGATGCTCCAATACCTCACTGGTGATTTCAGCGGAAGGGCGGTCCTGAATCAGGCGGGCAGCATAGTAAATATAATTTACCAGGATCACCCGCTTCATGCCGCGCTGATGAGTGCGCGGATCAATCGCCAGTTTTGAACCGACACTCATATTCAAAAGCAGATCAATCAACCGGTTTTCTTCAACAGATTCTTTTTCCGTGCGCGCCATTACCGCATCGATATTCTGGCTTAATAAGCCATCTGCTGCCAGTAAGGAGTCAGCACGTTTTGATAAAACGGCATCCACCTGTTTTAAAATCTGATCGGCAACCTCTTCCCAGGGACTGTCCATCAAGTCCGCGGGTTTAAGATTCAGGCTGTCATCAATCCGTCTTTCCACCGAGCCAATAGTGCGCGTAATGGCAAGCAAATGCAGGGCGCGGGTAACCTGCGCCGAAAGCTTCGACTTGACTTCCTCATCCCCTTCCGGCAGAGCACGCAGTTCCTCCGAGGAGAGACGTAGCATGGTGCGCGTGAGGTTGGAAAGCTCCTCCAGCATTTCCTGCGGACGGCGTGGAGGAAGGGTTTCGTCATCACGCGCGTCTTCCAACCCTTCAAAGAAAGTATCGATGCTGTCCTGGCGTTCGCGGTCCAACTGGTGGATTGTTTCTTCAGTTTTCTGAAGTAGATCACGGGTGGCGGAAAGAATATGTTCCCGCTCTGCCTGCAGTGCTTCTCCAGCGATTTGAAGCAGCACCTGCCGGATGGAGGCTTCCTGTGTGGATTTACCAAGCCTTCTGCCGGTCTCTTCAACCATCAAACGTAAGGTGTAAGAGGGTGCACGCACACCCTCCGCTTCAAAAGTCATGGAAGGCTGGACTTCCTCGAGAAAGCTGAGCAGTTTCCACGGACCCTCGTTATCCTTCAGGGATTTGGGAATCCGTTCATTTAATTCGGTACGTAAAATATCGAGAATGTCTTCATGCAGGTCTTCTTTTTGAAAAGCGCGGTCACGCTCGCCATAAATACGTTGGCGCTGTGAGTTAAGCACATCATCATATTCCAGCAAGTGCTTGCGGACATCGAAATTGTTACCTTCCACACGTTCCTGAGCCTGCTCCACCATGCGCCCCAACAAGCCGCTTTCAATTGGCAGGCTGGGATCCACCTTCATGCGGGTCATCAGACTCTCCATTTGAGCGCCGCCAAACAGGCGCATCAATTCATCTTCCAGGGAAAGGTAAAACCTTGAAGAACCCGGGTCACCCTGGCGTGCCGCACGACCGCGCAACTGGTTGTCGATCCGGCGGGCTTCGTGGCGCTCAGAACCAATGACATGCAAGCCACCCAGTTCGCGCACACGGCGCATGTCCTCCAGATATTGAATGAAGGTGTGCACCGATTCGGCGTAAATGGAGTAATCTTCCTCGCTTAACTTTTCCAACTCCTGCCGCCGGCGATCGTTGGACATATTGAAAGGATCTTCAACACCGGCTCTTTCCAGAACACGGATCACGTCTGCCAGAACTTCTTCGTTGAGTTCACCACCGAGTTTAATGTCTACGCCACGACCAGCCATGTTGGTGGCAATGGTCACCAGTCCAAAAGCACCTGCCCGGGCGATGATTTGCGATTCTTCGTCGTGCTTGCGGGCATTGAGCACCTGGTGAGGGACACCCCCCTGCAGGACAGCCATCAGACGGGGATGATTTTGGGGCTGAATATCCAGGATCTTTGCCAGACGATTGAATAACTCAGTGTCTTCGGGGTTGATGGAAGACAACCCTGCCTGACGGGCAAGCGGGCGTAATTCAGCAACATTGAGTTCATTTAACGGGCGGTTGAGAGCCTGTAGTTCCTTAATTTCCAGCTCGGCAGATTTGTTGAATTTCTCAAGCCAGGCGTCGCGCAGGATAAGGGCTTGCGCCAGACGGCGAATCGATTCCGACCCCAGGCGCGTGGACAAGCGTTCAGAATGTTCCACGGACGTGGTGCCTACAAGCTGCGGGCGCCCCATCGCGTAATAATGCAGGATTTCCTGCACAATGGCACGTAATTTTCCCTCTTCTGTGCGGTAAACCATATCCGGGAAGTCCTGCCGTCGCCAGAAGACAGGTTTCTTTTGCGGATCATCCTTTTGGGCGTAGTACTGCAGCGGGTAATTTTGTGCATCCTTGGTCTCGACAATAATCAGCGGTGAATCCGCTTTCGCTGCGACGTATTCGAGGTTCATCGGGATGGGTAGAACATCTAATTTGTAGATTTTAGAAAACTCTTCCGCTTCGGTAAGGGCTGTACCGGTCATACCGGCGAGTTTCTCATACATGCGGAAGTAATTTTGGATGGTGATGGTGGCATAGGTGACACTTTCAGGCTCGATATGCACCCCTTCTTTGGCTTCCACAGCCTGATGAAGACCTTCCGACCAGCGCCGCCCGGGCATCAGCCGTCCGGTAAACTCATCCACGATGATCACTTTACCACCCTGAACGATGTAGTCTTTGTTGCGTCTGAAGAGGTGCTGCGCCCGCAATGCCTGTTCCAGATAGCCCATCAACCTTGCCTGTTCGGGTGTGACGTCCTCCGGACGATCTGGATTGCGCAAGGGGAGACCGAGGATTTCCTCCACATGAGCCTCGCCGATTTCGGTCAGAGAGACCTGGCGATCCTTCTCGTTCACTTCATAATCTTCCGGGTTGAGCGCCCGGACGACCTGTGCCATGTGAACGTATTCCGCGGTGTCATCCGAAGCGGGTCCTGAAATAATCAATGGCGTGCGGGCTTCATCGATCAGAATATTATCCACTTCATCAACGATGGCATAATAATGACCCCGCTGGACGCGCTCGGCAAGGCTCATTGTCAGGTTGTCACGCAAGTAATCAAAGCCAAATTCACTGTTCGTGCCATATACAATATCCGCCTGGTAAGCCTCGCTGCGGTCCACCAGATCAAGCAGGTGTAAATCCTCACGGGCGTTGGGCTTTTCAAGATCCACCAGAAAAGCTTTTTGTCCATTCTCGGTACGGGCAGCCATTTGCAACACACCCACTTTCATCCCCAGTAAGTGGTAAATGGGGGCCATCCAGCGCGCATCGCGCCTGGCGAGGTAATCATTAACTGTAACCAGATGCACGCCCCGCCCGGTGAGCGCATTAAGGTAGAGGGGGAGCGTTGCCACCAACGTTTTACCTTCGCCGGTGCGCATCTCCGCGATCTTTCCAGCGTGCAGGTTCATACCGCCGATGAGCTGAATGTCGTAATGACGGAGCCCAAGGGTGCGTTTACTGGCTTCACGAACCGCAGCAAAAGCTTCCGGCAGCAGGTCGTCAAGTGTTTCACCCTCCTGCAGCCGGGCTTTGAATTCAGATGTCTTCTGGGTCAGGGCTTCATTCGAAAGAGCTTCAAACGGATCTTCGAACCGGTTGATCTCTTCAACAATTTGCGAAAGTCTTTCAATTTCACGCTTATTCGGGTCTCCACCGATGGCGCGAACAATTCTTTGGAAAACCATAGTCACCTCATTTTTCTCAACTGGTGATTATAGCATACCGGTTCAAGCACTCAAGCATAACAGGATCGCGGTTGAAAGGTAGCAGACTGGACCTGACGGGCATCAAGATCCAGCCTGGAGAGGATTAAATATGAATTGCACGACCTTCAATTGCCTCAGCGGCTTCCAATAACACTTCACTTAATGTGGGGTGGGCATGGATATTGTGTGCGATAGCTGAGGCATGAAGCCCGTTTTGTTGTGCCAGGGTTAGCTCTGGCAGCAGCTCGCTTACTTCCGGTCCGACTAGGTGCGCGCCGAGGATCTCCTCACTTTCGGCATCCGTGATTATTTTGGCGAATCCCGCATAATCGCTCAAACCGAGCGCTTTTCCATTTGCCAGGAAGGGGAATCGCCCGACTTTCACGCTTTTTCCACTTTCCACTGCCTGCCGCTCACTCAGACCGAATGAAGCTACCTGAGGCTGCGAATAGGTGGCACGGGGAATCATGGTGTAATCGAGAGGTTTGGTTTCCATTCCGGCAATGGCTTCGGCACAGAGAATGCCCTGAGCGGAGGCAACGTGCGCCAGAAGTAGCTTTCCGGTCACATCCCCCACTGCCCAAATTCCCGGAATACTGGTTTCCATCCGGTCATTTACCCGGATGTGCCCGCGTTCGCTCAATTCCACGCCAATTTCCTCCAGTCCGAGGTTGGCGGAATTCGGGCGGAACCCAATGGCTACCAGTGCCTGTTCGGCTTCCAGCTTCATTTCTCCATCTTTCCCGCTTACGGTCACCTGTACTCCTGACGCCGTCTTCTCCACCCCTAAAACGCGGGTTTCTGCCAGGCATTTGATTCCCCGCCTGGTAAACGTCCGGGTTAATTCTGCGCTTACCTCTTCGTCTTCCAAAGGCGCGATGCGCGGAAGCATTTCCACCAGAGTTACCCGACTCCCATAGGAATTCCAAATGGTGGAGAATTCCAATCCAATCGCACCGGCGCCAATAATGATCACTGAGGCGGGCAGTTTTTCCTGGAGGATAGCTTCTTTGTAAGTCAGCACTTTTTCGCCATCCACCGGGATACCGGGCAGAGAAACGGGCTGGCTGCCTGTGGCGAGGATGATATGATCCGCCTCAAGCGTCATTTGAGTACCATCAGTGCCGGTAACGGTAATTTGATCCTTTGCGGTTAGTCTGGCTTCTCCCATAACCACGGTGACGTCGTTTTTCTTCATCAATGAAGCAATTCCCCGCGTCAGGCGGTTCGATACCTGCCGGCTGCGCCGGACGGCAGCGCCATAATCCAGCTGTAGATTTTCCAGCGAGAAACCAAATTCGGTTCCCCGTTCACGAAGGGTATGGGCGACTTCAGCATTCTTGAGCAAAGCTTTGGAGGGGATACAGCCGACATTCAAACAAACGCCGCCCAACCACTGACGGTCCACGAGAGCAGTTTTCATTCCCAACTGGGCGGAACGAATGGCTGCCACATAACCACCGGGACCGGCACCAATGACAACGACATCAAATTTATCCATGTCCTACCTCTGCACACTTTTATTAAAATTATACCTGTTCGGGGGATTGGGTTTCGATGATTTTAAGGAAGCCATAACGGAGCGCGGAAGTAAGTTTTCGCCTCCTTTGGTGTTCCACCCGGGTTGGAAAAGCAAGGTTAACTGGGTAGCTTGAAACTAGAGTTTCTTGAAAGAGGCTTTTTTGGAGGTAAAGAGATTGTACTTGAGGATGTAGAATAAGGCCATCCAACCGTCTTTGAAGCCGATCTTTTTCCCTTCTTCATAAGAGCGCCCATAATAAGAAATAGGCACTTCGAATACCCGGCATTTTAATTTGGCAACCTTTGCCACGACCTCCACCTCAAAGCCGAACCGTCTGGAGGTGATGATCATGTTGCGGATGATCTCACCGCGGAAGGCTTTGTAACACGTCTCGACGTCGGTCAGGTTCAGGTCGGTAAACAGGTTGGAGAGGAAAGTAATGAATTTGTTTGCCATGAAATGGCGAAAGTACAATGAGCGGGAGGCACGGCGGACAAGAAACCTGGAACCCAGTACCACATCCGCTTTTCCTTCCAGAATGGGTGCCACCACGTCGTTGATTTCCAGCGGATCGTATTCCAAATCTGCGTCCTGCACAATGACAATCTCAGCGGTGGAACGCTTGAAGCCCTCTTTGAGTGCCTCCATTTTACCCATATTGCGAGGCTGCAAAAAATAATGTACCTTCGGGTGATCATATACAAATTGTTGGCAGATCTCGCCCGTCTTGTCTGTCGAGCCATCATCAATGACGATGATTTCACCCAGATGATTGACCTTGGTCAGGACCTGGTCAAGCACCTGCGCAATAGTCTTTTCTTCGTTATAAGCAGGTATGACGATGGAAATCTGCATGGAATTCGTCTTCTCCCAAAAACCGGATGATGAGTTTATTTTACTCTGAATCCTGAACGCAGTTTTCACCTCTCAGTGTCTGCTCAATCAGTTTCAGGATTGGAAACCAGGTGCCGATCAGGGCTACTTGTAGGTTTTTATTTGCCTGCGCGAATAATGGCATCTGACATACGCGCCACCCGGGTGATCACTTCCACATCATGTACCCGAAGAATATCCGCACCCCGGGCGATGGCAATGGCACAAACGGCGGCTGTGCCTTCCACCCGTTCCGCCGGCGGCAGGTCGAGCGTGTAGCCGATGAAGGATTTTCGGGAGGCACCCACCAATACCGGAAAGCCCAGAGCACGGATCTCTTCCAGACGGTTGACCAGCTCCAGGTTCTGCTCAACAGTCTTGCCGAACCCGATGCCAGGATCAAGGATTAATTTTGAGTCCGGGATGCCTGCCTGGCGGGCAAGCTGAACGCTGCTCATCAATTCCTGACGAACCTCTCCAATCAGGTCCACATAAGCAACGCCAATATACCGCCCTCCAAGCTGCTGTTGTAAATCTGCATGCGAGGGTTTGCTGCGATTGTGCATCAGGATGATGGTTGCCTGGTGGGCAGCGGCAACAGTAGCCATCTGCGGGTCTGCGCGTAACGCCCAGACGTCATTGATCCAGTTTGCCCCGTGACGCAGTGCAGCATCAGCAACCCTGGCTTTGTAGGTATCAATGGAAATGAGTGTCGAAATACCCGCCTGCCGTAATGCGGTAATAACGGGCAGAACGCGCTCCATTTCATCTTTTTCATCTACTGGTACTGCGCCCGGACGTGTGCTTTCACCACCAATGTCCAAAATATCCACGCCGGCATCGATAAATCGTTGTGCCTGATCGAGGGCAGCCTGGACGGTATTTTCCCTTGAGAGCAGCCCATCTCCCGAGAAGCTATCAGGGGTGACATTGAGGATCCCCATCACATAAGTTCTTTTTCCAAAATCAAGATCCGCTGCTGGATTTTCCATTTTTATTTACCTCGGATCCAAAGGGTTAATTTGAGGGATCACAATCCCTGTGCAATCAACGTGCTGCAGGGCTTGCTGTACGGTTTGGGTTGTGGCGGGAAAGATCAGATTGGGGGAGATCTCGGCAAGCGGGAGGAGGACAAAAGCCCGTTCCATCATTCGCGGGTGAGGAACGGTCAGCCGGCGGTAATGGATAATCCTTTCACCATAGAGCAGAATATCCAGATCGATCACCCGCGGTCCGTAGCGGACGGTTTTTTTCCGTCCCAGGGCATGTTCAATGCTTTTCAAGGCATCCAACAGCCGCAGGGGGGCAAGCGCTGTGTAGCCGTTTACCACCTGATTATAGAAACGTGGTTGATCCTCAACCCCCCAGGGTGGCGTTTCATAGACGCTTGAGCGCGCCTGAATCTCCATAAATGTGCCTAGAAGATCCATTGCCTGTTCAAGGTTGACCAACCGGTTCCCCAGGTTGGTTCCAAGAGCGATATGCACAAACTCATGCCGCGATGCCAAAAGTTCTTCCTATCCCCCGCGCAGGGCATTGATCAGGTCTGCCAGCAAACCGTAGGCAGTGGTCTCCGGCCCCGGGTTGCTTTCCAGAATTCCCAGCCCCGGGAGGGTATCCATTTCAAATTGCACGAAGGAACTGGTGCCATTAATCGAGTAGAGCGGGCTGTGCGTGTTAACCCGCTGTGGAGCGACACGGGCTTTGACCACTTCTCCGTCAAGGTGGGCTGAACAAACAAGTTTCCACCGTTCTCCTGCCTTTAATGCCTCCCGGATCATCTCCGGGGTGAGGCTGCGAATGCCTTCGCGTTCAACCTCGGCAGGTTTGAGTGGTCTCCCCATCAGCACGGTGGAGAGGGCGGCAACTTTAATCGCTGCATCCCAGCCATCAATATCTGCACTGGGATCTGTTTCCGTAATTCCGATCTGATGACCATACTCCAAAGCTTCAGCGAAGGTTTTTCCGTTTTCCATCATCTCGATCAGCAGATTGGTGCAGGAATTGAGTATTCCGTAAAAACCTTTAAGATCCACCGCGGGCAGCGCACCCCGGAAGAGTGAAAAGATTGGCGCTCCATCCATAACCGCGCTTTCAAATAAAAATCGGACACCTTTTTCACGAGCCAGTGCATTCAGGCTCTGATAGGCATGCACGACCGGTCCTTTGTTCGCAGTAATAGCGTGCATGCCACGCTGCAGTGCCAGCTGCAGATGATCTGCGGCAGGTTGACCGGTTTGATGATTGACGGGTGAATTTTCGAATAAGACGTCTGCAGGGACCTCTTTAATGAAATCCATCACAGAAACCGGTGGTGAAACCGTGGAAAGCGTCAATAAACTGCCCCCAGTTTCAAGGGCACGCAAGGCGGCTGGGGCATCCATCCCTTTAGGGTCAATGGCGATGCCATGATGCAGTGTGGCGATGCCCGTCACGCGGGTTTGAAAGCCATAGGTGGAGCGTAACACTTCCTGTTTGGTTTCCAGCAGGCGTAAGAGCGCTTTGCCTACATTGCCAAACCCTACCAATGCGACGCGGATTTCTTTCATAAATTCTCCCGGGTCAAACGGCGGAACTGCCTGTGTTTTTAATCTCTTCCCCCTGCCAGAATGCTTTTTCCACCGGGGCTTCCACCCCGATGAGCGAGTGAAGCGCCTGTTGGAACTGTGCAACATCTCCTGAGGTAACAAAGCGCACCGTGGCGGCGTCAGCCCCGGGGTTTAACAGGTTGTTGGCTTCAAGGACACGACTCACCTGCCGGGCAACAGCCGGGGCGGGGTCAATGATGCGAAGCTGCGATCCTGCCAGCTCATGGATCAGTGGGATGACAAACGGGTAATGCGTGCAACCCATAACTATCGTATCCACACCGGCATTCACCATTGGTTCAAGTGCTCGGGTTAGAATAGCGCGGGTTTCCTTGCCTGCAAGATTCCCTTTTTCAATCTGGCTGACCAGACCAGGGCAGGGGTCCTCCATCAACGTTACGCCATGGGCAAACCGATCCACTACTGAGGCGTACATAGCAGTTTGAAATGTGGCTTCAGTGGCAAGAATTCCGATCTTTCTGCTCAGGCTTTGCTCGGCGGCGGGTTTAACTGCGGGTTCCATGCCAACGAAGGGGATTTGCGGGAATTCGTCCCGCAGTATTTTCAGCGCTGCCACCGAGGCAGTGTTGCAGGCAATCACAATCAGCTGGGCTCCCTGCCCGAGAAGATAAAGGGTAATGCCGCGGGCAAAGGCGCGTACTTCTTCAATTCGCCGGCTGCCATAGGGTACGTGCCCCTGGTCGGCAAAATAAAGCACGGGTTGGGCGGGCAAGAGCGCATGAATCTCCCGCAGAACACTCAATCCGCCAACACCTGAATCAAAAACACCAATTAAAGGAGTTCCCGCCATCACACCGCCTCTTGTGATTTTCTGCGCGCCGTAGTGATGAATGCTTCAAAGATCCGGCGCTGCGCCTCACTGGATTGCAGGGATTCCGGATGCCATTGCACACCTAAACAGAAGCGTTTCCCTGCAAATTCAATTGCTTCAATTAAACCATCGCTTGCCTGTGCTGTCACGAGAAAACCGGGTGCGAGCTGCTTTACCGCCTGGTGGTGCCGGCTATTGACGGTTAGAGTCGGTTGACCGAGAATGGAAGCCAGAAGGGAATCCGCCACGATATTTACTTCATGGGCGGGATAAGCGGGGGAACGGGAAGCAGATTGGGAATGCTGGATTTGCGTTGGGTACTGCGCGTCAATATCAGTATAAAGGGAACCACCCAGAGCCACATTTAACATTTGATGACCACGGCAAATACCCAGAAGCGGCAGGTCCCTCGTCATGGCAATTTCCACAATCTGTTGCTCCAAAGTGTCCCGGGAGATGCAAATATTGCTAGAGTATTCATCGTTTTCATTGCCAGAAAGACCGGGAGCAATATCTCCGCCTCCTGAAAGGAGAACACCGTCCAACCGGGAAAGGAGATCGGGAAGGTCCTTCAAGGGAAAGGAGACCGGAATCAAAAGGGGCATCCCGCCGGCGAGAGAAACCGCCACAGCATACTCATCATAAAGGTAACTTTTGCTTCTCTGGTGAGAAATCAATTTTTGACTGCAAGTGATGCCGATTATCGGTTGACCCATTTTTCGACTCCATCTTATTTATATAGAAAAGGGCGCAACCACGGCGTTGGTTGCACCCTGCTGTAAGCGATGACGAAAATAGCTAGCTGAATTTCTGCTTGAGGCGTGCGCTCTTACCGGAGCGATCCCGCAGGAAATATAAACGGGAACGGCGAACCTTGCTGTGACGCTCCACAACCACTTTCTCGATGCGTGGTGAGCGCAGCAGGAAGGTGCGTTCGACGCCAATGCCATTGCTGGCAACACGGCGCACGGTGAAGGAGGAGTTATTACCATTGTTGTGTTGATATAACACCACACCCTTGAACTCCTGAATACGTTCGCGGTTTCCTTCTTTAATTTTTACGTGCACACTAACCATATCCCCAGTTCTGAGGTCAGGGATATTGGGGTTCTCGGGGGCATTAAAGGCTGTTAAGTTTTCGCTCATTTTACACCTGCTTCTTTTTGATCATGCTGCCTTCACGGCGCGGAGGTGAATTATAACATGGTTTTCATTGCGGACAAGATTAATCGGAAAGAGGGTAGCAACAAAGTAGTAAAGTCCTAAATCAGCAAAATCGTCCATCCAAAGCGGACTCAAGGTTAATCTCGCCGTTCTTTGATCCATGGGGATTCTGGTAAAATGATGGACAGGGAATCTTGAAGGAGGTCGTTCATGTATGATATCGCGGTGGATATTGGTGGAACTCAGCTCAGGGCGGCGCTATATCCCCCGGAAGGGATCGAAGCCCGGACGATAAAAACGATCCCCACACAGGGTAAGCAGCCTGCGCTTGAACGATTATTTATGCTTCTTGAATCTATTATGCCGGACGACGATCAGGTACACTGCATCGCGCTGGGCGCGCCTGGCGCACTCAACCCTGTTACCGGCATCACCTATACCATCCCGAATATCCCCAACTGGAATGGTCTGCACCTGGTTGAAGAGGTGCAAAACAAATTTAATGTAGAAGTCCGCCTGGGGAATGATGCCAACCTGGCAGCCCTTGGAGAATGGAAATATGGGGCGGGTGTGGGGCATCATGATCTGGTTTACCTGACGGTAAGCACGGGGCTTGGCGGTGGCATCATCACTCAGGATCGCCTGCTGGTGGGTTCAAACGGTCTGGCGGCTGAGGTGGGGCATATTACAGTGCTGCCGAATGGTCCACTGTGCGGGTGCGGTCACCCGGGGCATCTTGAAGCTATGTCGTCCGGCACCGGAATTGCGAATTATGTCAAACGGCAGCTGGCATCCGGACGCCCTTCCATCCTCTCTGATCTGGATGAAATCCCGACCGCCCGTTCTATCGCACAGGCTGCACAGCAGGGAGACGAACTGGCGATTGAGGCATTCCAGATCGCTGGTGACTATCTTGGACGGGCAATTGCTGATTTACTGCATCTTTACAACCCCACCATTGTCATTCTGGGCGGCGGGGTAACCAAAGCCGGTGAGTTTCTGATGTCTCCGGTCAGGCGTTCGCTGACCGCCAGCGTCATTTCTCCGATGTATCTGGAGAATTTTACTCTGACCACCGCAAGCCTCGGAGACCAGGTGGGTTTGGTGGGTGCGTTGGCGCTGGCACGCAGCTGATCCATTTATGGCATTTTCTTCCGGGAAAATCAACCTTCACGAATTAATGGTATCTATTCCCACTGTCATTTTCGAGTAGAATTGTGATTTATTCGATCCAATCAATGGAGTAAAAACCTGATCCTATGAAACATAAACTGATAAGTATTTCTCTGGCTATCCTTTTTGTCTGGTTGGTACTTACTCCATTGAACGTTTCCGCTGAAGCGGGAACGAATCAGGCTTTACCGCTTCCCTCAACCCTCCAAGACGAAAACAAGGTGGTTATCTACCTTTTCTGGGGAGATGGATGCCCCCATTGTGCCAAAGCCAAACCTGTGCTGGAAGGTCTGGTCGCGCAAAACCCGACGACGGTATCCATGTATGAATTTGAGGTCTGGAATTCAAAAGAAAACCAGGCGTTATTCCAGGAATTTGGAGATGCCTTTGGGTTTACGCCGCGCTACGTGCCGACGATCATCATCGGCGACGCGGTCTGGGAGGGCTATGATGACAGCTTCGCGCAGGAAATCACGGATAAAGTCAATCAATGCCTGATTACCGCGTGTGAGGATAAAGCAGCTGTGATTATCGAGGGACGGGGATACCTGCCGGTGACAATGACCCCTGTTGTGACCGAGGCGGCACCAACCCCTACACCGGCTGTGGTTGAAACCGAAGACCCGGCGAACGAAAATACCACCAAACTGCCTCTATTCGGCGAAGTTGATTTTTCAAAAATGGGTCTCTTCCTCAGCACGGCATTAATCTCCTTTGTGGATGGCTTCAACCCCTGCTCACTGTGGGTCTTGAGCATGCTGCTTGCGATCACCCTGCACACCGGTTCCCGGAAAAAAGTGCTGGTCATTGGTTTGGTCTTCCTCACCGTTTCGGCAGGGGTCTACGCGCTCTTCATTACCGGTTTGTTTACCGTTCTCAAGGTGGTTTCATTTGTAGGATGGATCCAGGTGGTGGTGGCTTTAGTGGCGCTATTCTTCGGGCTGGTGAACATCAAAGATTACTTCTTCTACAAAGAAGGGGTCTCCTTCACCATCTCTGATGAGAAAAAACCAGGGATCTATAAGCGGATTCGCAAGGTGATGGATTCTGGCGATTCATGGTGGAGCCTGATTGGAGGAACAATCGTGCTCTCGGCTGGAGTTTCTTTGGTGGAATTTTCCTGCACCGCGGGTTTCCCGGTTTTGTGGACCAATTTAATCTCCGCTCAACAGGTTGCCACGATCACATTTGTGTTGCTGCTGCTCCTTTATATGGTGATATACCAGTTGGATGAGCTGGGAATTTTCCTGGTGGCGGTCTTTACACTGAAATCTTCGCGAATTGAAGAAAAGCATGGGCGCATCCTTAAACTGATTGGCGGCATCCTGATGTTGACGTTGGCAGTTGTCATGCTGGTCAATCCCTCACTGATGAGCGACATCGGGCAATCCTTAATTGTCTTTGGCATCGCTTTTGGCATCACGATCCTGGTTCTGGTGCTGCACAGGGTTGTGCTGCCAAAATTAGGCATTCATTTTGGAAGCGAGTTTGCAGCATCCGCCAACAAACCCCCGGTCAAAAAGCGCCGGCATTAACTTTTCACAAACCGCAGAGGTGTTCCGAATGGGACACCTCTCTTCTTTTCCGCTCCTCTCGCAGAAAGCGCGTAAAATAAGATCAAATCCATTGCATTAAGCGAGGGAATTTTCGATGACACCCATCGACAGAGAAAGCGCTTTAAATTACCATCAACTTCATGGTCGCCCCGGAAAATTGAAGATTGTGCCAAGCAAGCCGCTGGATACCCAGCAGGATCTTGGTCTAGCCTACACGCCAGGTGTGGCATACCCGGTGCTCGAGATTGAACGCGACCCGGAAGCAGCTTATGCGTACACAGCGAAGGGCAATCTGGTGGCTGTCATCAGCAACGGCACCGCTATTCTGGGTCTGGGGCACCGGGGCGCCCTGGCGAGCAAGCCGGTGATGGAAGGGAAAGCCGTTCTTTTTAAGAAATTCGCTGACATTGATAGCATTGATATTGAAATCAACGCAATCGATCCTGAAACCGTGATTTCGGTTTGCGCTGCCATTGGCGAAAGCTTTGGAGGCATCAATCTTGAGGATATTCGCTCGCCGGAGTGTTTCCTGATTGAAAAGCGGCTGCAGGAATTGCTTCCCATCCCCGTTTTCCATGATGATCAGCATGGCACGGCGATCATCCTCGGAGCCGCCATCACCAATGCCACGGAAATTACCGGCAAACGACTTGAGGATCTTAAAGTGGTCTTTTCGGGTGCAGGCGCCGCCGCACTGGCATCCGCCAATCATCTTCTCCACATGGGAGTGCCGCGGGAACACATCTGGATGTGTGATATCAAAGGACTGGTTTACCACGGGCGAAGGGAAGAAATGTTCGCTGAAAAAGAAGTTTATGCCCAGGGCGACCAGCCAGCAACTTTGGCAGAGGTGATGGAAGGTGCGGATGTGTTCATCGGGCTTTCAGCGGCTAATCTGGTCACGCCAGAAATGCTCAAGCGGATGGCGTCTTCTCCAGTGATTTTTGCTATGGCGAATCCGAATCCTGAAATTGATTATGACCTGGCGAAACAAACCCGTCCGGATGGAGTGATTGGCACAGGTCGTTCTGATTACCCCAATCAAATAAACAATCTTCTGGGCTTTCCGTTTATTTTCCGGGGAGCGCTGGATGTGCGGGCGACAGCGATTAATGAGGAGATGAAAGTTGCTGCCAGCAATGCACTGGCTGCACTCGCCCGCGAGCCCGTTCCAGCAGAGGTCTTAAAAGCTTACGGGGTGACCGAGCTGGAGTTCGGCAAGGATTATGTCGTTCCGAAACCTTTCGACAGGCGGGTTTGCCTGTGGGAAGCGCCGGCGGTAGCCCGGGCAGCCATGGCGAGCGGTGTGGCACGAAAAGCCGTCGAAATCAGCTCCTATCGCGTGGAGCTTGAAAACCGTTTACAACAGATGGATTGAAAGGAGCAGCTAAATGTCAGAAGGAAATCAACGCCTCATTACAGTAAGCGCCGATGCCAGCTCGATCGAAAAATGGCGTAAACTGGTCATCGCCGGACAACCTGAAACCGGACGCACTTACGCTCTGGTAAGCGATGAAGGGAATTACATGCCCGGCGGGGAGGGAACCGCTCCGACGCCGCTTACTTATTTTGTCAGCGGGATGGCGCTTTGACTGATCTCGCATCTATCGCAGGTTGCGATAAAAAAGAAAATCAGCATCCGTAATGAGCAGGTAAAAGTAACCGCCCATTTTCATGAGCAGGGGTCGGTTTTACGAGGGGATGCGGAGGGATTCTGTGATGGGTTCGAAATCGAAATCCAGATGGATTCTGATGAATCCAGAGAAAAACTGAGCGAGCTGATTGCCCTGGCCCGGAAGATGTGTTTTACCGAAAAAGCATTAACGGCCCCGGTGCCAATAAAGGTTAAGCAGAATATCAACGGGACTACGGAGGTTCTTCCCTGATGGCGCGCAACGAAATAGCCTTATAATACCTTTGCATTACAGAAAACACAGGTTCCCCGGAGGTACGAAATGATCATCATTAAATCCCCAAAAACTAAAGAAGAATTTAAAGCCTACTATGATCTTCGCTACAAGGTTTTACGGGAACCGTGGGGGCAACCGCGTGGAACAGAAAAAGACGATTTCGAACCTCTGTCACAGCATTTTATGGCAGTGGATGACCAGACTGGAGAGGTTATTGGCTGCGTCAAACTCTATGAAAAAGAACCCGGGGTCGCCTGGGTATCTCATCTTTGTGTGGCAACAAAATATCAGCGTAAAGGCATTGGCAAAATCCTGTTGGATCATGTGGAAAAACTGGCAAAAACCGAAGGTTACACCCGCATTGGCTGCCTTTCCCGCTTAAATACCACCGACTATTTTGAAAAGGCTGGTTACCAGATCAACGGCTTGCCGACTCATTATTTTGGCACCACACAAGTGGTCTGGATGGAGAAAGCCCTCTAATTTTTCAAAGAGGCTGTCCATAAAATATACACCCCCGAAATTTTCCGGGGGTGTATTTATCACGGGTTCAAGAAGCGGGCGAAGGTTCTTTGCGTTTGAAAAGAGTGCCGACCAACCCGAAAATTCCTTTTATCGGCGCAAAAACCCAACTGATGAAGGCGTTGACGAGGGCGAATCCCTGACTTAACCAGATCAGCAGGGGTCGAAAAATTTTCATGAATTTGAAGCGCTCATAGGCAAGCGCAAGCAAAATGGTCGCAATGGAGATCCCAAACCGGGTCCAGTCTCCAATGACAATGTGACCCAGGTCTTCCACCAACAATTCGATGCCAATATTGAGTACAAGAATATATGCCGCAGTTTTCAAGATTGGGGCTTTTTCGACGATTTTGCTGAAAATCCCGGCAGCAAAGCGCATCAGCAAAATGCCAATCGCCACACCAAGCATGACCACCCATAGCTTATCTGAAAGGGAAACTGCTGCCACCACGTTATCCAGGCTGAATGCCAGGTCCATAATTTCTACGGAGAGCACGGTTGACCAGAATGTTTTCACTTTGACGGGTTTCGATTCAACATCCTCTTCGCCTCCCGTATAACCGTGAGCGCTGAGGTCGTCGAGAGCCAGTTTGATCAAATAAGCCGCGCCAATCAGTTTTAGCCACGGATTCCTGATGATATAACTTGCCAGGATCAGCATGATTCCACGCCCCAGGTAAGCGCCAATCAAGCCCACGCGTAATGCGGCAGTCCGTTGCGGACCGAGCAGTTTATTAAGCGGGTGACCGATATGCGCGAGTTGTTTTGGCCAGGGGACGGGGTGGTCAGTAGGCAGGTGGAGGACCATGGCACCAAGAATGGCAGCATTATCAATGGAAAGGATTCCTTCCAAAAAGATAAGCTGTAAAACGATTACTATAAATGAGAAATCCATAACCGTCTCCTTTGAATAAACACATCCTGCCCCCGACTGCAGGATGTTTTGGCTGAACAAGGTAACAACCTTTTATGTTTATAACATATCCTTTTGTGATTCAGACTGAATCATGACAATACAGGATGGAAACAGGAAGAATTTCCCTTTTCCACCTGGCAAAGGAGAGGATTACCATTCTTATAAATTGTTACTCCCTGCAGGTTGCGGGTGAGAAACCTCTGCCTTTGGAAGATCGCGGAAAGACCAATTTTTGCATCCTGGAAAGAATTTTGCCATCTTCTTTTGCCGGTATCGGCAATTTGATTTTTGTTATAATCAAATCAACGGAATCATTAAGTAAAAAGGAGAAAAAATGGAAGGGTTAAGCATTATTACCTGGATCATTGTTGGCGCCATCGCCGGTTTACTGGCGGACTGGGTGGTCAAAAGCATTAATATGGGTTTAGCGGGGAAAATTATCGTTGGCATCCTGGGTGGATTTTTAGGCGGCTGGCTGCTTGGCTTATTAGGCATACACCTGGGGAGCTCTTTTCTATCCTCCGTCCTCACCGCGTTCATCGGAGCTGTAGTTCTATTACTGCTTTTAGCCCTGTTGCGGCGAAAAAGATAAGAGGAATTGTTTACTAAAAAATCCCCGGAATGAGACACCGGGGATTTTTGTTTATGTTTCGTCAGGTAAATTGGGCGGGGGGCTCTGGAGAAGATGCTGGTAATCCTCTTCAGAATCGACATCCAGCAGTAGCTCCGGATCGTCAAAAGAAACAAGCTGTACCGGGTAATGGGAAAGGATTGAACGCGCGCCAGCGTCGCCTTCCAGGCTGGTGAGGGCGGGGAAGAGAGCCCGGTCAAACAGAACCGGGTTGCCGCGCTTTCCATTGATAGAAGCCGCCCAGATGGCGCCTGCTTGAGGGTGTTGACGATAATGGCGCATGATTTCTACAGCCACCTGCAGCGGGATCTGAGGCTGATCCGCCAATAAGATGATCGCAGCCTCCGCTTCAGAAGGCAAAGCCTTTACGCCTGCCCGGACGGACGAACTCTGTCCTTGCTCCCAATCCGGATTATGAATGAGTTGAAGCGGCAGACCGGCAAGGCAGGTTTCCAGTAAGGCAGCGTTTGCCCCAGTGACCACGATCAAAGGGTCGCAACCAGCTGCCAGTCCCATTCGGGCAACCCAGCGAACCAGTGGAGCTCCGTGCCATTCCATTAATAATTTGGGTTGCCCCATGCGTTTCGATCCGCCGGCAGCGAGCAGAATTCCCGCGATTTGTTGATGGGTGCTCATTTCAATTTGTCTACACCGTGACCGGTGGCGATGATCTCCGCCATGATGGAAAGAGCAATTTCCGCCGGGGTTCGCGCGCCCATTTTGAACCCAACCGGGGCATGGATACGCTTGAGAGCAGCTTCATCTGCTCCTTCTTCACGCAGTGCCACCATGCGGTTTTCATTCGTTACACGTGAACCAAGTGCGCCGATGTAGCGGGCGGGGCTGGTGATAGCGTAGAGTAAAGCGGGGTTATCCTGTTTGTCGTCATGGCTCAGGCAAACGACACAACTTGCCGCGTCCAGATGCAAGGATGCCAGCACTTCCGAAGGCCAGCCGACGATCAAATCGTCCGCATGCGGGAAACGCTCGCGGGTGGCGAAGGCTGAACGGGCGTCCACGACAATGGTTTGGTAGTCCAGCGTCTTTGCCAGCGCTACCAATGGGATGGCAATATGGGATGCTCCAACGATGATCAGCCTCGGAGGCGGGACGAGAAAATCAGCGAAAACAACCTGCCCGCTGGAAAGCTGAATTTGCAGGGGGCTGTGCGTCGCCCAATCCTGAGGTAGGGAGGAGATAAACTCTTCATCCGCCTGGCTGCTGCCCAGACTGCCCACCGCATCCCCATCCATGGGCAAAAGCATCTTATTCCCCAAGCCTTCTCCGGCGATGACGGTTGCGAGTGTTGCCAGCACATTCTTTTCCAGGCATCGTTCAATGGCGGGATAGATCCCCTGCCAGGCTGGCGAGTTTAGGGCTTCAACAAAGATCTCAATGGCTCCGCCGCAAGAAAGACCCACATCCCACGCCTGTTCGTTGGTCACGCCATAAGCCAGCAGTTTTGGTGTGCCGGTCTTCAGCACATCTTGTGTTTCTTCGAATACAGCTCCTTCCACACATCCGCCGGTAACTGAACCAGAGATGGATCCGTCACCGCTCAGCAACATTTTTGAACCTTCCGGGCGTAGGGAGGAACCGGATACTTTGACCACTGTAGCCAAAGCGATCTTGCGGTTTTCTGCACGCCAAATTTTTAAGTCCGACCAAATTTCTCGCATTTTTACCGCTCCTATGTAATCTCATGATTGAATCAGACCGTTAAAGTCCACAATGGATTTTAGCATGGAAACAGGATCCTGGCTTTTTACCAATCAAGGTATCCTCTTTTAGGACTTTCAAGATGTGCGTTAAGGTGCAGGGATCTACATTGGAAGTGAGCAGTTTACGGTGTAAGAGGAGACGGATTGACAGAGAGTTTGCATCCCACTACAATTAATAATCGGATGAGGAAACCCCATTTTATCCAAACTCAATCCAGATCAGGAGAAAAAATGAAGAAGCTTAATTTGTTGTTAGGTCTCGTTTTAACGGCTGTTCTCGTATTAACAGCCTGTGCCCAACCGACACCCACGCAAGCCCCAACGGCTCCCCCGGCAACCGAAGCCCCGGCAACCACTGAAGCGCCTGTTCCAGCCACCGAAGCGCCGGTTTCAGAAACCACACTGGTGGTTTGGGATCAGTTCTACCGCGATGTGGAAAGCCAGGTGATGGAGACCCTGAACGCGGAGTTTGAAGCCGCTCACCCGGGTGTCAAGATTGAACGCGTCGTCAAAACGCTGGATGATCTCAAGGTGACGCTTAAACTTGCCCTTGCGGAAGAAGATGGACCGGACGTGGCTCAGGTCAATCAAGGGCGCAGTGATATGGGCGCTATGGTGGCAGCTGGTTTGCTGCTGCCCCTTAATGATTACGCGACCCAATACAACTGGGGGGAGCGCTTTTCTTCCTCCGTTGCCAGCCGCAATAGTTTCACTGAAGATGGGAAGACTTTCGGGCAGGGAAATCTCTATGGAGTCAGCCCAACGGCGGAAGTTGTGGGAGTTTACTACAATAAAACCATATTTGATGCCAACGGTTGGACTATTCCCGTGACGTTTGATGAGTTTGAAACTTTGCTTGCCACCATCAAAGCAGCCGGTATTACTCCCATTTCCTTTGGATCGCTGGATGGTTGGAATGCCATTCATGAGTTCAGCGCGGTTCAACATCTGCTGGTAACCCCTGAATATATCAATGATTTTGTCTACGGGGTTAATAATGTCTCCTTTGATATCCCGGAGAACCAGGAAGCTGCCCGCATCATGCAGGACTGGGTGGACAAAGGTTATTTCACGGATGGATTCCCGGGCATCGGGTATGATGACAGCAACAAAGCTTTTAAGGCAGGTCAGGGCGCGATGACCATAACAGGCTCCTGGCTCACTGGCGAACTGTTAACCGATACTGATCAGCAATTTGGTTTCTTCCTGCTGCCTGCCAACCCGGATCACACGCGCATGGCTATTGGTGGAGTGGGTGTGCCTTTCTCCATTCGCAAAACCACCGCTCAACCCGATCTCGCGGCGGAATACCTGGACTGGATGATCAGCCCGCGTGCAGCGGAGTTGTGGGCAGGTGTGGGGATGCTCCCGGCAATGCCGATGACTGAGGGTGTTACCATTGAAGCCTCGCCGCTCTTTACCGATACCATGGTGGCATGGAACACGATCAATAGTGAAAACATGGTTGGGCATTATATAGACTGGGCGACCCCCACGTTCTATGACACAATCGTGGCTGAACTGCAAAAACTCTTCGGCAAAATGACCGATCCTGCAGCCTTCACCGCAGCAGTACAGCTGGATTACGCCGCATTCCTGGCGGGAACGAATTAAAGTACCCATTCGCCCGCTTCCCTCATCTGAAGGGAAGCGGGCATTTATTCATTTCAGGTAGAGGATGCAATCTTATCAGCATTGGCCGGGAGAATCTCGCATTAAGGGTTGGTTGTATCTCTTCCCGGGATTTCTCATTTACCTGATCTTTGTATTTATCCCCATTCTTGAAACGATTCGTAATAGTTTTTATGAATGGAACGGATTCAGCAGTGAACGAGTTTTTGTTCTTTTTGGAAATTACTCCCATCTGATTAGAGACGGACAGTTTCTCAAGGCGCTTACCAATAATTTTGTCTTTATCATTTTTTATAGTCTGATTCCGATCCTCATCGGGTTACTGCTGGCTTCATTACTGGGACGAAAGCCCCTTCCCGGTCTTACCTTCTTCCGCACAGGGCTTTTCCTGCCTCAGATTCTCAGCATGGTGGTAGTGGGGGTCACCTGGCGCTGGATCTTCAACCCAACATTCGGTTTGCTTAACAGCGGGTTGCGTGCTGTGGGGCTTGACGCTCTCGCTCGCCCCTGGTTGGGGGATTTCAAACTGGCACTGCCCTCCGTGGGTATGGTGGGAACCTGGGTGGAATACGGTTTCTGTATGATTCTTTTCCTTGCCGGAATGCAGCATATTCCCGAAGACCAGTACGAAGCCGCCGAACTGGATGGTGCAAATGGATTCCAACAATTTCTCTATATCACCCTGCCCGGTTTAAGAGCAGAACTTGGAGTGGCATTAATTACCACGGTCATCGCTGCCTTAAGGGTTTTTGACCTGGTTTATGTCACCACCCGTGGCGGTCCGGGAGATTCAACCCTGGTGACCGGCTTTCTGGTTTACCGGTCTGCATTCCAGCAAAACCGGCTAGGTTATGCATCCGCGATTGCTACCGTGATGACCCTCCTCATCCTTGTCATTTCGCTGCTCATCCTTCATTTTCAGTCCGGAGAGGAGGAACAGTCATGACCTCTCGCAGCTGGAAACGATTGCTGCCGAATTATTTAGTTCTGACCTTATTTCTTCTTATTATCCTGATTCCAATCATTGGATTGGTGTTCAGTGCTTTCAAAACCGATAGCGAAGTAATCAATGGTCCGCTTTCACTCCCTTCCGAAATCCGGATCGATGCTTTCAAAGAAGCCTGGACAACCGGGCGCTTCAATTATTTCTTCCGAAATAGCGTGATTGTGACCATAGTGGTGGTTGTGGTAAGCGTTATCCTGGCTACGCTCACCGGTTATGCCTTTGCCATGCTGCCGGTGCCGGGACGAAAGTTCTTGTATCCACTCATGTTGCTCGGCTACATGGTTCCGTTTGAGGCTGTAATCATCCCCCTCTATCATATGATGAATCGCATGAACCTGACGGATACCTACTGGGCACTCATCCTGCCTCAAGTAGGTTTGAGTGTCTCCTTTGGCACCCTGTGGATGAGCAGTTTCTTCCGTGCCGCCCCCCGGGAACTGGTTGACGCGGCAGCTATGGATGGCTGCAACCGCTGGCAGGTCTTATGGCGAATTCTCTGGCCACTTGCCCGTCCTGCGGTGCTCACACTGGTGGTTTTGGTATTCATGTGGACCTGGAATGAATTTTTGCTCGCGCTGGTGATGATTCAAAAGGAAACCATGCGGACCTTGCCGGTTGGGCTGGCTTTCTTCCAGGGACGTTATTCCGCCAATATTCCGCTTATGGCAGCTGGATCATTGATCGTGGCGGCTCCTATTTTGCTGGTATATATTCTCTTCCAGCGGTATTTCATCCGCGGCATGCTCGGTGGCGCGGTAAAGGAATAAGCTGGAGCGGAGGTGACTGGTGAATCAAAAAGAAAAGCAGCTTGTGAGTGAAGCGCAAAAACACGCGCTGGAGATTCTTCACCAATGTGTGACCCCTTACGGGTTTCGGGCTTCAGCAGATCCTGCCGGATACCCACAGGTGTGGGGGAGGGATAGTGCGGTAACCTTTCTTGGCGCCCTGGCGTGTGGTGACCCGGATTTGATCGATGCGGGCATCCGTTCCATGGAGACCATTGGTACTGCGCAATCCTGCTGGGGGTTATTACCGCTTAATATCAATCCGGATAGCGGCGCGATCAGTACTGAGAATGCTGGCGCCTGTGATGTGAATCTCTGGTACCTCCTCAGCCAATATGCAGCTTTCTGTTCAACTGGAGACAAAACCTTGCTTGCGACCAACTGGCAGCGTATTGTGCGCGCTATGACCTGGCTGCAGTATCAGGATATGAATGAATGCGGTTTGCTCGAAATCCCGGAAGCTGGCAACTGGATGGACCTGATCGCCGTGCGCTATAACACGCTCTATGATAACGTGCTCTACTATGCCGCCACCCTGGCGTACGAAGAAATGGAAAAAGTAATCCATCCTCTAGATTTGAAGGTTCCCTGCCATAATCATGCGGAATCGATCCACGAGCGGTTGAATCTGCTCTTTTGGATCGATCGCTGCTGGGTTGCTGCCCATTTTGCAGAACACCTGGAAAGACTAAAAGCCATCCGTCTTGAATGGTTCATGCTTTACTACAATATTGGCACCATATCCAGCCGTCCGTTCTACCTGCCATGGGTGGCATTTCGAGAATATGGGGATTGGTGCGACAGTCTGGGGAACCTGTTGAGCATCCTTACCGGTGTCGCGGATGGACACCGCACGGAACACATCCTTCAGTATATGAAGCAGGTCGGGATGGCGGAACCTTTCCCCACCAAGGCAATCTATCCTCCGATTTTCCCCGGCGAGAACTCATGGCGGGATTACTACCGCAGCCGAAACCTTAACCTGCCGCACCAATACCATAATGGTGGCATCTGGCCAATGGTGGGAGGGTTTCATGTTGCGGCGTTGATCCGCCGCGGGTGGCATAGTGAATCCGAACACCTGCTGGTGCGGCTCGCTCAGGCGAATCAACAAGGATCCGCTGCGCCATGGGAATTCAATGAGTGGATGCATGGCGAAACCGGGCACCCGATGGGCTATCCACATCAAGCCTGGTCAGCTGCGATGTACCTTTATGCCTGGAACGCTGTTACAACTGGCAAGTTGCCATTGTTCGATGACTTGCTGGCAGCAAAACCCTCCAGTGCCGTAGCCGCGGAAGTTAACGAGCCTTACATGCACCCCGGTGGTGGTCAAATTGGATGACGAGCAAGTGGGGATTTTTTTCGATTCAGGGATTAAAGCAGGAAATCGATATGCGATCTTTTATCCGTAACCTCACATTGATTTTACTGCCCGCGCTGATGCTGGCAGGCTGCCAGGAGACCTCCGGTCAGGCAACAGTCACGCTTGCGCCATCGGGTCAGGAAACAGCCATTCCATCCCTCCCGAATTCGGGCAGCCCGGCACCCGAACCTGAAATTTACCAGGCGGGAGCGAGAGTGCGCTATTGTCAGGATGACATCTGTTTGATGCTCGAATTCCTTGAAGATGGTTTATTGCATGGCGAATACGCGCCGCAGGGCAGCGGGCACGATCTAAGCCTGCCTATCTCGACCACCCCAATGGTGAGCCAGAAGACGTTTCCGGGTCCAACATTCTTTACTGTTCAACCAGATGGAAGTCTGGCGACGGATTCCATGCTGGTGACTGTGGATGGCGCACTCTGTTTTACTGGAGTGGACAAGACTCGTGATCCAGCCTGGGAGTTCGCGCGAATTTGTCCGCAGGATATGGAAGGATTTCGCAAACATCTTTCGATTAATTCACCAGACATCACAGATATTTACGGGCTCGGCGAACAATTTCTGGAGCCGGGTGTTACCGATGGTAACTGGATGAACAAAGTGCGTTTCCCCGGCGTGGATCAGGGAAATGCGCTGGTGCCTTTTAGTGGCGGAATGGTTGGCAACGCTCAGTTTTCCATCGCGTACTTTCTGGGGCATGGAAACCTGAATTATGCGCTTTTTCTGGATAACCCGGCAGTGCAAACCTGGAATTTTCGGAAAACTCCCTGGGATATTAATGTTGCCGGTGATGTGGTGCGATTCTACCTGATGACCGGCGCGAATTTACCGCAATTACGCGCGTCCTACATGGCTTTGACCGGCACTCCGCCTGTGCCGCCAAAAAAGATGTTTGGCTTATGGGTTTCAGAGTACGGATTTGATGACTGGCAAGAGCTTGAAGACAAGCTGGCAACGCTGCGCGCCAACAATTTCCCGGTGGATGGCTTTGTTCTCGATCTGTTGTGGTTTGGCGGCATCCGGTCAGATTCCATTGATAGTCCCATGGGCGGGTTGAACTGGGATACCGTGCACTTTCCGGACCCGGCAGCCAAAATTGCCGCGCTGGGCACGGAGCAGGGGGTGGGCATCATAACCATTGAGGAGCCATACATCAGTGCCGGCTTGCCTGAATATGCTGACCTTGCCGGGAAGGGCTATCTGGTTCGACAGAGTGAGACGGGAAACCCCGTGTATCTGGAGGGTAATCCCTGGTGGGGCATTGGCGGTATGATGGACTGGACAAACTCTGTGGGTTCAGCTTACTGGCATGATGAAAAGCGCCAACCTCTGGTGGAGGATGGTGTTATCGGGCATTGGACGGATCTGGGGGAGCCGGAAGCTTTCGCGGCAGTGTCCTGGTACGAGGGCGTTCCGGATGAGTATGGAACACAGCATAGCCAGTATTCTGTACACAATCTCTACAACTTCTTTTGGAGTCAGAGTATCGTTGAGGGGTATCAGCGCAACGGAAATACACAGCGACCATTTATTCTTTCGCGTTCCGGTGCGCCGGGCAGCCAGCGTTTTGGCGTGAGCATGTGGTCAGGGGATATCGGATCCAATCTGGATAGTCTGGCTGCTCACCTGCAGGTGCAGGGTCAGATGTCGCTTTCAGGCATGGATTACTTTGGTTCCGATATTGGAGGATTTTACCGCTCCGGTGCTGTGGGAGGAATTGACAATATCTATACGCCATGGCTGGCAGCGGGAGCCCTGCTGGATGTGCCCGTGCGCCCGCACACAAACAATCTGTGCAATTGCCAGGAGACAGCACCGGACCGGGTTGGTGATGTAGCGAGCAATCTTGCCAGTATTCGTCTAAGATACACCTTAAGCCCATACCTGTATTCCTTGGCGCATCGGGCGTATCTTTATGGCGAACCAGTCTTTCCTCCACTGGTTTATGCTTTTCAACAGGATGAACAGGTGCGGAAGCTGGGAGCGGAAAAGATGATTGGGCAGCAGCTGCTGGCAGCAACTTCCACCACACTCTTTCAGGAGTACCTGGATGTGTACCTTCCAGCTGGAAAATGGGTGAATTATTACACAGACGAATGGTATTCCAGCAAGGGTGAAGTGCTGGAAAAAGTACCCCTGATGATCGATGGAGTGTATCGATTGCCGCTTTATCTTCTCGCTGGAGCCATCCTTCCGCTGATGTACGTCGATGATCAGACGATGAATATTACCGGTCTGCGAAAAGATGGCAGCCGCCGGGATGAATTAATCGTGCGAGTGGTAGCGGATGAGGAGCCATCTTCGTTTACCCTCTTCGAGGATGATGGAAAAACGATCGCTTATCAAAACGGCGCAGTACGCACAACCACAATCCATCAACAAAAATCCGGCAGTCAGGTAACCGTGCTGATTGAAGCCGCGCAGGGCACGTTTGCTGGCGCCCTCAAGGAGCGGGACAACTGGCTGCAACTGGTGGTGGCAGATTCCGCTAAACCAGCCGGAGTCTCATTGAATGGAGAGCCGCTGCCTGAAGCTGCCAGTGAAATGGAATTGGGATCGTTGAAGCAGGGATGGGTATTTACTTCCACCCGGCTGGTGCTGGTGAAAACAGGCACTCTCAATGTGGACAACGAGAAAAAGATCGTAATTAACTGGTAATCATTCGATCCGTGATTGTGTAAATCAGTCAGAAGGATGGATCAACGGATCAAAGGCAGGATGGTGTCCTCCACATCTTCATCCGAGCGCGGGAGTGGAATGCCTTCAAAAACCTCCCATATTTCCTCATGGGTGGTTGTCCGACCTGGCAACAATTCCTGCAGCGGCGCCAGGCTTTCCAGTTCGAGGATCTCGGCATTCGTGTAGGTTTCAAAATTGGCATTGAAGTCTGGATAGGTTTGCGAAGCATCCCAGCCGAACCGTTTGAGAAAAAACTGCTGGTCTACGGCATAACCAGCCCAGCCGTATGGGTTTTGTAAACCGATCTTTTGTGGCGTTTCTTTACTCTGGTCTTGTTGGAGGAGGAGAAAACGTTTTCCCCAGTGCCAGCGAGGGTCGCCGGGATCTGTATAGCTCCAGAGACTGAAAGTGTGTGTGGGCAGGAGCTGCATGGGGCGATTGAGGTTGTGCGGAATCACCGCAACCCCTCCTGAGCGCATTACTGTCAGCGCCCAGGGTGCGAGCAACAACTCCTGATTCCCCAGATTTGCTATGCTGTGCTGAATCTTGAAACCATTTCGTCCTTCGAGCGGAGAAAGGATAAGGGTTTTCACTACCCCGCTCTTTTCCATCGGGGCTGTGAATTGGACCCCGGGAGCAGTTTCATTCACCTTTACCGGCAGATTATCGGGGAAGTAGGTAAACTCTTTTACTTCAGGAGCGCACCACAACCGGTGACCTCCATAGATCTTCCATTCATCCCCCCCGCGGCTGCCCGCCTGTTGGGGGTTGAGGTAAAACAGGTTTTCTTTTCCCTCCATGCTGCAGCCAATGATCCGTGGACCGACTTCCGTTGTGACGATCAGGGTGAGCTTCTGGCAAGTGAACTGGATGCAGTCCTTCCAACCAGCAAAGTTAACACGTTCGATTTTCATAATTTTTCCCTATTCATCTTTTCTATGCTTTGATTATACAAAACCTTCGCCGCAAACGTATCCCTGATATAAAGAGAGGCACCCTCTGAATGGGGTGCCTCCTGATCAACATTCCGATGAACTATGTGTGATCGACAGTCAAACGTCCCTTTTCTTTTCGCGTTTGCACCAGCACGTTGGTGTAATACTTATTGTAGGTACAGCAGCCAATGGGGCTCTGTTGGATGAGCAATTCCAGGCAGTTGTCGCAGGTGGTACAGAAATTGATCTCATCTTCTCGACCCTCGCGGAACTTCTTTGGTAGCAAGGGATCCGCCAGTGACTGACGACCGAGAGCAATCATATCTACATAGCCCTTCTCAATATTTTGGGCGCCGTAAGAAAGCAGCGAGCTGTCTTCCGGTGTGACAGCCTGCAGTTTATTCTTTCCTTTACCAAATACCGAGTAGTTGGATCCCACCACGACGGTTTCTTTTTTGAGGTTATCGCGCAGCACTTTGGCGAAATACTGATGGAGGTAGGCAAAGTACGGACGTTCCTTATCACACTGGGTAAGGCTGATGGTTATGGATGGGCTTCCGGCAGATTGGACAAAATACTGGGCGCCACGTGCTTCCAGCCCCTGTACCAGATCAATGATCTCGGTAAGGTCGATCACCGGTGTGTCCGGTCCGGCAGTTCCCATTCCACCCGGGAAGCCTTCCCAGACCGAGATCTTGGAGCCGATGAGGAAGTTTTGATCCGGCACCGCTTTACGAATGCGCTCGTAAAGGTCAAACGCGAATTGGCGGCGGTTTTCCCAGGGTCCACCATATTTCCACTTGCGTGTATTGTAGGGGCGCAGGATCTGCGAACCGAGGTACCCGTGACAGAATTTCATATCGATGCCATCCGCACCGGAATCATAGGCGATCTTGGAAGCCAGCACAAAATCATCCATGATCTTTTCAAATTCTTCCTCGGTGAAGATATCGCCCTCATATCCTGGCAGCAATCTTACCGAAAGACGCTTGGAAAATTCGGGGTTGCTTAATTCTCCGGAATGGGTCAACTGGAAGAGGAACAAAGTATTGGGGTTGATTTCCTTCAGACGGCTGACGAACCGGGTGAGCGCGGGCTGGTTTTTGGGCATGATGAATAACTGGTCGGTACGACCGCGATTGCGGTCAGTGATTGTGATGGCTTCCAGCGTTACCACACCGGCTTCACCTCTGAACAGATTTTCATAGCGCTGGTAGGTGAGGTCGGTGGGGTTCCCATCTGGGTCACCATCATTGCATTCCATAGGTTGGATAAAAAAGCGATTCTGACTGGTACGGGTTCCGACCTTAATCGGACTAAGTAAAATTTGTCGTTTATCCATGAGCCTTTCTCCTTTCAAATTATAGAGTCACAGCGCTTCGCAGAATTCGAGCGTTACCCCGTTTGGATCGAGAGCCAGCAAAACACGCACGCCCAGGTCTGGCAAGTCGGTTACAGGCAGCGTAATTTCAACTCCTGCTTCCCGTAGCTGCTGTTCATGGACGTTCACGTCCCTCACTGCAAATGCCAGGTGGCGCAGACCAGTGGCACTCTCCGGGTGATTGACCACGGGGTTTCGTCCGTGGTAATCAAATAATTCCAGGCGTTCACCGCCCGGGATTTCAAAGTAAGTGATGTTGAAATCGCCACAATCTACAGTTTGGCGTTGGGTGAAACCAAGTATCCTGCCGTAAAAATCGATCGAACGCTCGAAATCAAGGGTATTTATCGAAACATGCTCAATGCGCTGGATCTCCATTGCAAGTCACCTCATGCAGGGTTAAAGAAGCTCTCGTTTGGTCATTTCAGGAGAGACAAACACCTTAAACAGGCTTGGATCTCTCCGTAATTCATGCAATGCCCAATCCAGATCTTCCAAGGGCACTTTCATCGAGAAGAGCGGTTTTGGATCGATGCGACCATTGGAGATTAGGGTAATGGCATCCGGCCAGTCCTGACCGACGCCGGCACAAGAACCGGTAATTTTCTTTTCACCCAGCACAAATTCGTACGGGCGGATTTTCATTTCTTCATGTTCGCCGGCAATACCAAAAGCCGAAAGTTTACCACCCCGGCGCAGCATGGCAAAAGCCTGCTCATAAGTCTCCACCTTCCCGACGGCTTCAATGGCATAATCCACACCGCGACCGCCAGTGATTTTCATCACTTCTGCTACGGGGTCGTCCACATCATCCATGTGGAACACATAATCCGCCCCCATCTGACGGGCAATTTCAAGGCGTTTACGATTTCTGCCGAAGATGATTACCGGCGCGCAGGCACGCAGGACTGCCATGCGGGCATGCAGGGTGCCCAAACCACAGCCGATGACAGCAAAACTGCTGCCCAGTCGGGCATCCAATGCCTTGGCTGCGTGGATGACGCAGGATACGGGTTCAATAAAGGCACCTTCTTCAAAACTCATGGTTTCGGGCAGTTTATGAACCTGGGCAGCGGGCGCCTTAACAAATTCAGCAAATGCGCCATTGGTATGAATACCGAGCTGGGTGAAACTATCACAAAGCAGTTTGTCGCCGTGCATACAGTAATAGCAGGTGCCGCAGCTTATGTTGATATCGGCAGTTACCCGGTCACCTTCCTTCAGACCGCGATTTTTCGAGCCAACTTTTGCAATGACTCCTGAAAATTCATGCCCTGGAATCATAGGCAATTTGTCTGCAGAATACCAACCGTTGTAGATACTCCAATCCGTACCGCAAATACCGGTATATTTCACCTGGATGAGAACTTCATCCTCATTAATCTCCGGGATGGGCACTTCCTGAACTTTGATCACCCCGACTTTTTCAAACACTGCGGCTTTCATTTTTTCAGCCATAGGACAACCTCCTTATTAATCGGATTTGCTTTAGTTAAACAAGACATCGTGGCGACCTTCATAGGGCTTTTCGATCAACAATGGTTTCAAAAACGCTATGGTCTTGGTGATGCCATCCTGGCGGCTCATCGTTACATCTTCATGCTCGTAGCTCATCACATAGTCATAACCAATAAGGGAAAGCTCAGTGATGACCTTTTTCCAGGGTACGGAACCCCAGCCAGGGATGCGGAAACGAAATCCCCGTCCAAGACGTTGCCAGTCTCCCTGTGGAATCACGCCGGAACGGTGCACGTTATGCGCCACCACTTCACCATCCTTGGCGTGCACGTGATAAATTCGATTGGCGAGCTGGTCGATAAAGTTTTCCACGTCAATTCCCAGATAAATCAGGTTGGCGGGGTCAAAATTAAACCCAAACTCTTTGCGACCGCCCATTAATTCCACTGCGCGCAGGGCAGTTTCGATGTTATAAACCAGTTCATTTGGGTGCGGCTCATGGGCAAATTTCACTCCATACTGTGCAAATTTGTCCAGAATTTTCCCCCAGCGCTCCACAAATTCCTCCTCCATATCCGCCCAACCTTTTGAGTAAGGCCAGGGGAAGAATCGACCAAAGTTTTCACAGCCGATGAAACCGGTAACCACGGGGACTTCCAAAGCGTTGGCAGCCTGTGCGGTTTTGATCATCCGTTCGGTGCCAAATTTGATCTTTTCTTCTTTGGTGCCCGGGAAAATTGCATCCGTATCCTTACCGTAAGGACCCAGCACGATCTGCCCTTCAGGGTGATTTGCCAGGGCTGAAATGGTTAGTCCGTAAGTATTGAGCAATTGCTTTAATTCGGCAGCTTTATTGCCTTTGACAATTTCTTCGATATCCAGATGGGGATTGTTAGAAAAAGCGGGGAGTTCAACAGCTTGATAACCCAAGCCGGAAGCCATCTTAAACACTTCCTCGAGCGGGAGGTCAAGAAACGTAGCGGTGAATAAGCCAATCTTCATAGTGGAATCCTTTCTCTAATGATATGAATTAACAAAAGGATCTAACACGGCAGCAGGGAGAATCTCCCTGGTAGATCTGCCACAAACTGGTTACTTGAGTCTCGCTTTGCACCTCCTTGGTAAGTTTTTATTTGTTAATACTGATTCAAGACTCAATTTTCGTTGACTTGGTCGAAAGCGGCGTCTTGTTAAATCTCCATTTCATGCAGCGCAGCGGATAAATCGGCTAGGGAATGAGTAGCCTGTGCAAAAACAGGTAATAATTGCTCGTAGATCCGGGTGTTCTCGGGATCGGGTTCCAGTACATCCTCGGTATGATGGATCTCATCAATCCGGCTAAAATCCTCCCACAATCCACAGCCAACTGCAGCCAGTGCGGCGGCGCCCAAAGCGGCGGCATCCTGATCGACGTTGCTCTTGATAATCCGGCTGTTGAAGACATCGGCAAAAATGCTCAGATAGAAACGACTTTTGGCTCCACCACCGACAAAAAGGATTTCATCCTCCAGCCTGGTATATTTGCGTAGCAAATCCAGGCGGAGGCGCAAATTCATGGCAATCCCCTCCATCACAGCCCGGATGAGATCACCACGGTTATGTTTGAGGTCAAGTCCAACGAAGCCGCCACGCAGATGAATGTTCGGATCCTGGGAAGTTCCGCCTGCCAGACTGGGGTTAAAAAGCAGCTTATTGGCACCTACCGGGGCTCTGGCTGCTTCGCGGTTCATCAACACGTAAACATCCTGACCGCTGTTCTCCGCTTCTTCGCTCAGATCCTGACAGAAATTATCCTTGATCCAGTTATAGGTTGTACCGGCTGAGAAAATACTAACGGCGGAAGTGAACATGCCCGGGATGACATGGGTAAAAACATAGGGTTTGAAGCGGCTGTCGAGTACGGGTTGATTGGAAGAAACCGCGATCCATGCGGAAGAGCCCAGTGAGGTATATACACGACCATCACGGGTGTTCCTTGCGCCCAATGCCATGCAAGAATTATCTACGCCGCCGCAGACCACAAGGGTGTCGGGGGTTAACCCCAGCTCCTGTGAGGCTTCAGGGGTAAGGCCACCCAGCACTGCTGTTGAGGGCACGATTTCCGGCCAAAGGTCTGCCCTCAGACCACTGGCTTCAATAAAACGATCTTCATAATGGTTGGAGACCAGATTGAAGATGCCTGTTCCGGAAGCATAGGAGGGATCTGTTCTCATGATGCCGGTGAGGCGAAAATTAACGTAATCTTTGGTTCCCAGAATCTTGTGGATGCGGGCGAACATCTCCGCCTCCTCATCCCGATACCACATTACCTTGAAGAGGGTGTAACAAGCGGCTGGAAAGCCATTTCCAGTGGTGAGATACCAGTTGTCCGGGTCGATTCCTGAGAAGAAATCCTTCACCTGATCCTGAGCGCGAATATCTGACCAGATAGGCGTCGTTTTACGTAAAAGCCTGCCCTCCCGGTCAACCGGGACCGCGCCAAGGCTGTGACCGGAAATACTGATGGCGAGAATTTCAGCGGGGTTGACATCATTGTTGGCGAGTAATTTGCGCGTGCTGGTCACAACTGCCAACCACCAATCCTTAGGAGCCTGTTCATGCCAGCCCACCTGCGGGTAGTGAGTTGGATATGGTTCAAAGGTGCTTGCTAGGCATTGTCCTTCGGCGCTGTATAACGAGGCTTTATTCCCACCGGTTCCCAAATCAAATGAAATTATCATCTGTCCCATTAATCACTCACTAAAATCCAAGTCACGTCATGTCGTTATCAAGGCT
>JAGPFF010000054.1 GCA_018056725.1 Anaerolineaceae bacterium | reverse complement strand
TTTTCTCAGCCGACCTGGGGGGTGTGTTGTGTCCGAAGTGCGCCCAGCGGGGTGAAAGTCGCCGCCCGGTGACCGTGGATGCCCTGCGTTTTCTGCGCCATATTCAACGCAGCGATTTCCGTGGTGCAATGCGGGTCAGACCAATTGAAGGCATCCGGCAGGAAATGGACGGTCTTCAGTTGTACTATTTCACATTTCTCCTTGAACGCGGATTGAAAACGCCAGAATTCATTCGCCAGATTCATAAAACCTTGTAAATTTCCTTGTTCCATGACGGGGGTTCTATCGGAGTATAATTGGAAGACTTAAACGCCGACCTTCCGGGAGATCTAATGAACAAAGCGCTTGATTTTCAATCCGTCATCATGGCATTACAAAAATTCTGGGCTGAGCAGGGTTGCCTGATCTGGCAGCCTTATTACAGCCAGATCGGCGCCGGTACGATGAACCCAGCCACGTTTTTACGGGTATTAGGTCCGGAACCCTGGAAAGTAGCCTACGTGGAACCCTCCATTCGCCCGGATGATGGTCGTTATGGCGAGAACCCCAACCGGTTCCAACAACATTATCAATTTCAGGTCATCCTTAAGCCAGACCCGGGGAATCCTCAGCAAATTTATCTGAAATCGCTTGAAGCCATTGGTATTGATCCGCGTGAGCACGACATAAGGTTTGTAGAAGACAACTGGCAGCAACCTGCTTTGGGCGCCTGGGGGTTGGGTTGGGAGGTTTGGCTGGATGGTCAGGAGATCACTCAATTTACGTATTTCCAGCAGGCAGGTGGGCTGGTGCTTGATACCGTAGCGGTGGAGATCACCTACGGTCTGGAACGCATCACCATGCCGCTGCAACGGGTGCATCACTTCAAAGAAATGCGCTGGAATGAAACCTTCACCGATGGGGACGTTAATTATCAGGGAGAAGTGGAGCACAGTAAGTATTATTTTGAGGTGGCTAATGTGGAGCGCATGCGCCAGCTCTACAATCTCTATGAATTGGAAGCCAATGAAGCGCTTAACCATGGGCTGGTGTTGCCAGCGTATGACTACATTCTCAAGTGTTCGCATACGTTTAATATCCTTGATACCCGTGGAGCGGTAGGGGTGACCGAACGGCAGGCGCTTTTTGCCAGCATGCGCGAGATGGCACACCGCATCTCTGAAGCTTATGTGGCGCAACGGGAGGAGATGAAGTTCCCGTTCCTGAAGAAAATTGAAACAGCAACCCAACCGGTTCGCGCGGAGAATCCTCAAATCCGCCAGGAAGAAAATCCAACAGGTCCCGCTGATTTTCTTTTGGAAATTGGCACCGAAGAATTGCCGGCAGAAGACCTGCGCGGCGCTCTCGCGCAGCTTTCCAGTCGTGTACCGGAACTGATGGATGAACTGCGCTTGCCTTATGGCAAAATTCTCGTATTGGGCACTCCACGCCGCCTGGTGGTGATCATCGAACAGCTTGCCGCGCGGCAGCAGGAAAAGGAAACTCTGGTGAAAGGACCTCCAGCCAGCCGTGGTTTCGACGCTGCCGGTCAACCCACCCGCGCCGCGGAAGGATTTGCCCAGAGCAAGGGATTGACAGTCAAGGACCTTGAGACTCGTGACATGGATGGAGGTACTTACCTGGTGGCAGTGGTTAAAGAAACCTGTCGATCAGCCACGGAGGTACTCAAGGAAGCTTTACCCTCGCTGGTGCAGGGAATCAAATTCGAAAAAACCATGCGTTGGAACCAGACCAATGTGGCTTTTTCGCGCCCCGTGCGCTGGCTGCTCGCCATGCATGGGGCAGCCGTCGTTCCATTTGAATACGCCGGCTTGGTTGCAGGGAATTTGACCTATGGTCTGCGCTTCTATGAGCCCGGTCATCAGACGATCAAGACGCTGGCGGATTACCGCGAGTATCTCAGTGCGCAGCGAATTGTGTTGGATCCGCTCGAACGAAAAGACGCTATCCGCCAGCAAGTAGAACGGCTATGTATGGAGGTGGGCGGCAGTACGAAACTGGACGAAGATTTGCTTGATGAGGTGAATCAGCTCGTAGAGGCGCCGACCGCTCTCCGCGGAACCTTTGATCCCTCTCACCTTGAACTGCCCGATGAAGTGTTGATTTCGGTAATGAAAAAGCATCAGCGTTATTTTCCGGTCTTGGATGGAGAAGGAAACCTGCTCCCTTATTTCATTGCTGTGCGTAATGGCGATTCAAAGGGTCTGGATGTGGTTCGCAATGGCAATGAACAGGTGATCCGCGCCAGATTTTCTGATGCGCAATTCTTTATTCGCGAGGACTTGCAGCACAAACTTGAGGATTGGCTTGAGCGGTTGGCAACACTAACTTTCCAGTTCAAACTTGGCTCGATGCTCGACAAATCACGCCGGGTAACCCTGCTTGTAGACCCGCTGGCAGATGAGCTCGGGCTTGATTCCGGTGAAAAAAAGCACGCACTGCGGGCTGCCAGGCTCTGCAAGGCAGACCTGGTGACACACATGGTTGTGGAAATGACCTCTCTTCAGGGGATTATGGGGCGGTATTACGCCCTTCATTCTGGGGAGGATCCTGAAGTGGCGGATGCGATTTATGATCATTATCTTCCACGATTCACCGGTGATGCCCTGCCGCGTTCAAAAGCCGGGCTGGTTGTGGGGGTTGCCGACCGGTTAGATTCGCTCGTGGGGTTATTTGCCGCGGGTCTAGCCCCGACAGGCACCAAGGACCCCTTCGCACAACGCCGCACCGCGATTGGTCTGGTGCAGCTACTTTCTGCTTCTAACCTCGATTTTGATCTGGAGAAATGGATGCAAACCGCTGCCAGTCATCTTCCACTGGAAGCAAGCGCCGAAAGCCTAAAAGCCTGTTTGGAGTTCATTTCAGGCAGGCAGCGCAGCAGCCTCATCGAACAGGGTTATCGTTATGATGTTGTTGATGCCGTCCTTGCCGAGCAGCAAAACAATCCGGCTGCAGTGGTACGCGCAGTCAACGAACTCAGCGAATGGATCCGCCGCTCAGACTGGAACACGATTCTGCCGGCTTATGCCCGCTGTGTGCGTATTACCCGGGATCAAAAAGAGCAAAATCCGCTTGATCCTTCGCTCTTCCAGGAACCCTCTGAGCTGAAATTGTATCAGGCGCTCCTGAAAGCATTGGAAACGCCACGCCAGGCAGGCTCGGTAAACGATATGTTGAATGCTTTTCTGCCAATGATTCCGGCAGTGAATGAATTCTTCGATACCGTGCTCGTGATGGCGGAAGATTCAGTAATTCGCAGCAACCGCCTTGGTTTACTGCAGCGGATTGCTGACTTGACCAGTGGTGTGGCTGATTTTTCAAGGCTGGAAGGTTTCTAGCCACCCTGGTCCCTGCCCAAGCAGTATCGTCGGTAAATTTATCTGGGCTAAAATTAAATAAAATGACTGCAGTCGATGAAATCAAAGCCAGACTTGATATCGTAGACATCGTCTCGGAAACGGTGAAATTGCGTCGTTCCGGGAGGAGTTATACCGGTTTTTGTCCCTTTCATCCCAATACCAAAACTCCGGCTTTTGCTGTTTTCCCGGATTCCGGAACCTGGCGATGTTTTGGTCAGTGCAACGAGGGCGGAGATATCTTCAAGTTTGTCATGAAACGGGAGGGATGGGATTTTGCTGAGGCATTGAAATACCTGGCGCAAAAAGCCGGTGTAACTCTTGAACCCTTGACCCCGGAACGCAAGGAGCAAGAAGATCAATTTGAGGTTTTACGTGGCATTCTTGAGGAGAGCGTAAAATTTTACCAGCATCAATTACTCAAGACACCTGCCGGGAAGCCAGCCTTTGATTACCTGATAAAAAGGGGCATTAACGAAGCGTCGATTGAGAAGTTCGAATTGGGCTACGCCCCGGATGCTTATGAGGCACTGCTCGGTTACTTGAACGGAAAAGGGCACTCACTGGAACAACTGGCAGAAGCAGGGTTGGTCAACGAACGCGATAATGGTAGTTACTATGACAAGTTTCGCAATCGCATCATGTTCCCCATCCGTGATGCGGCAGGAAAGATGACAGGCTTCGGCGCACGCATTCTCAATCCTACCGATGTGCCAAAATTTCTCAATTCACCTCAAACGCCGCTTTTCAACAAAAGCCGCCTGCTTTATGGCTTGCACCTGGCAAAAAAAACGATTCGTGAATCAGACCGGGTGGTGATCGTGGAAGGATACCTCGACGTTATCGCCACTCATCAAGGTGGATTTTCGAATACCGTCTCTCCCATGGGAACCGCGATTAATGAAGATCAGCTTCGCTATCTAAAAAAATTCACCCGGCGCATCGTTCTGGCATTAGATGCCGACACAGCCGGTGAGAAAGCTACCATGCGGGGAGTGGAGGTGGCAAGGCAGGCATTGGATCGGGAGACAGAACTGGTGTTTGACCCGCGCGGTTTACTGCAACATGAAGCCCGCCTGCAGGCGGATGTCCGCGTGACCACCCTGCCCGCAGGACTCGACCCGGATGATGTGGTGTTGAAAGACCCTGCGAATTGGCAAAAAATCGTAGAGGAAGCCAAACCCATCGTGGTGCATGTGATGGATTCACTGGCTGCCGGACAAGATCTGGAGGATGCCAAGGTCAGAGCTTCAATTGCCGCTCAAGTTATCCCGTTGATTGAAGATGTGCCCTCGGCAGTGGAACGCGATACGTACCGCCAGCGTTTGGCGCGGCTGCTTAAAGTGGATGAACAATCATTGCTGGGCAGCCAGAAGGTTCGAACTCGGGCGCGTCGGTCAAGCCGCGAGACAGTTTCTGGTAGTGCCATCCTTAACCCTCAGGTGGTGCGGACAACGGACGATCAGCGCTGCCAGCAACTGGAAAAACACTGTTTGAGCCTGTTGCTGAAGAAACCGGGTCGTTATTATGAACTGGAACGTTCGCTCAAGCTGGCAGGGTTGGATTCATTCAAAGCGGGGGATTTTGAGGATTCTCAAAACAATGAGCTGGCTCAATTGTTTATCCAGGGCATCAGGCAGGATGCACTGGATCCGCAGGAATACGTGAAGGAAAACGCCAATGAGGAATTACTGGAACGCCTGCGCGAGATGTTGGAACCACAAGAGGGAGATGAAAGGGATGAAGAGCGGTTTTCTTCTGACTTGTACCGCACCATGATCTCCCTTCGCCAGATCCATATTCATCAAGTGTTGAACCAGCTGCGGTTCATGCAGGATGATGAAACTGAATTGCCAGAGGAACAGGCTTTGCAGCAATTAATTCTGGCGAATACTCTTGCCAGAGGAAAGCTGGATCAGGCGCTGGCGAAAACCACCACAAAACGATAAAAAATAAGATTATGGTATAGTTAACTCATGCTTTCCAGTCCGGACAAAAAAAAGACAACTTCAGTAACTTCATCTCACAAGCCTGCCAGCGTTCGTTCTTCAACTGCCGACAGGAAAAGAGCAACTACGAGTAAGGCTTCCGCAAAAGCTGCGCAGCATCCTAAAAAAACGGATTCCAAACAATCCCTTGCGGAAACTCTGCCAGGCAATCAGGATTCGAATCCCGTCAACGGGTTGCTTCCGGTCGAGGGCGAGGATTCCTCCCTTGTCTCCAATGGGAGTGATTGGGGAGAAGTTCCCGTCGAGGACCCCCTTGAATTACTGGAGGACCCCTCCATCGCCATGGAGTTGACGGAGGATCCGGTCCGTTTATATCTCAAAGAAATCGGGCAGATCAATCTGCTCGATGCCGATTCTGAATTTCGGCTTGCGGCGAGGATCGAAGCCCGTGTCCGGGTGGAAACCTTATCCAAACATATTCACCCCGAACCGGGACAGCCCGGTTATTTTCATGCCCTTTTCGCTGCCATCCTGACGGATATGACCACTACCTGGGTGCGCCTGCAAGAGGACGCCGAGCGCATGGGGCAACGAGAGTGTCCGGATCTGGCATTAACCCTGGCAGAAGCCCAGCTATTGCGTCGTTCCTGGCAATCTGATGAACCTTCTTATTTGCGCAATTATCTTGACAACGGCTTGTGGGGAAAGGATTCGATCTGGGAAGAACTGGTTCGGGAGGCATTTACCCTTTTTCTATGCATGTACCTGGTGCCCGAAAAACTTGCCAACGCCATGCTGAAAGAAATTGCCAAAACAGATGCGCTCCCTCCGATAGCCTGGATGCGCCGAAGACTTCCGGAAGAGGAAGTCTTACAGAAGGAAATCGAGGAATTAAACCAGCGCGCGGAAGAAGCCAATCAGACATTAATTCGTGCCAACCTGCGGCTGGTAGTAAGCATCGCCAAACGCTACCTCGGAAGGGGAATCTCTTTCCTGGATTTAATTCAGGAGGGGAATTTGGGGTTGTTACGGGCGGTTTCGAAATTTGATTCGACACGGGGTTTCAAATTCAGCACCTACGCCACCTGGTGGATTCGACAATCCATCAGCCGGTATATTGCAGAACACGCCCGTACAATCCGCATCCCGGTGCACCTCTTTGAAGCCATCACCCGCATCCTGCGCGTCCAGCGCAACCTGGTTCAGGTACTGGGGAGAGAACCGACGTTGGAGGAACTGGCACTGGATTCCGACCTCTTGTCGGCAGAGGACAGCCAGGCGATTAAATTCGCCCGGGAAAATAACCAACCCATCCCCCCCGAACTTCAAAGGCGTTGGAACTGGGCAACGATGAAAGTACAGCGGATTCTGCAATCAGCTGAAGAACCGATTTCACTGGAAAGACCCGTTGGCGATGAAGAAAGCAGCCAGCTGGGAGATTTCATTGAGGATGATGAAGCCCTTGAACCAATGGATGCAGCCGCTCGCGAGATGCTGCGAGAACAGGTTCAAAACGCACTGGCAGCTTTGTCAGAACGGGAACGCCAGGTACTGGAATTGCGTTTTGGTCTGATTGATGGGAAAGACCATACACTCGAGGAAGTGAGCCGTTACTTTAACGTTACCCGTGAACGAATCCGCCAGATCGAAGCAAAAGCCCTGCGAAAATTGCGCCATCCCACGCGCAGCCGGTACTTAAGAGAATATCTGGGATAAAGCAGCCCGAACAATATTTTTCATCAATCGCACGAATCAGCGAGCGCTGTTCCCAGACTGATGATAGTCCAATCCGTCTTCAGTAAAGAATCCAGTTCATCCAGGTTTTCAGGAATAACATGCAGAATGAGAATGCTGCCGTTTTTAAGCGGAATGCGTTTTGGTTCAAATGCATGCTCGTCGGCACTCCAATAGACCGGGATTAAACCCTGTGCGCTGACTGCTTTCATGAAATTCGCAGTCCACAAACCATAAGGTGCCCGGGCATACGGTACTACGCCTTGGCTGTAGAGATCATCACCAATCACCGCGCGCAGAGACTCCGACCATTTTTGATAGTCCAACAGCCAGTCTTCATAAGTCATTTTCTCAATAATCGCCACATCCGGATGAGCATAAGAATGATAGGCGATTTCGTTGCCATCCTGTATCAAACGCACCAGGGTTTGTTTCTTAATCTTTTCTCCAAAGGAAGTTCCCACCAGAAAGAAAGTGGCTTGAACATTTTTGGATTCAAGCGTATTCAGAATCTGCTCCAAAATGGCGTTGGAGTAGCCATCATCAATGGTCAATACCACGAAGGAATCTTCGGTCTGAAAAGAAGCCAGCAAGTTTTTATCATTGTATTCCGGGATCGCATGAACCGGAAAGGCGGAACAAACAGGGAGGGTCTCTACTGAAGCGGGATCAATGGTCGCTGTCACTTCTGGAGGTGCGGTGGCATCGGGTACATTCGTGGCGGTAACAAGGGCAGGAGGGTCTGGCACCAAAGGAGCGCTGACCACCTGGCTTGAACAAGAGGTTAACCCTAAACCGATAAAGATTGTAAGGAGGAATACTACAGATAACGTGTTTTTCATGAAACCTCAGCGAAAGTTGACTTATTTATCTATAATTTTACCTTTTTCCTTCGTCTTGCATCTACCATTTTTCCATGTTATACTGAATTTACTTGATAAAAAACGATGCTAAAAAGGTAATTCTCCGGATTCACACAATAAATCCGGACAAATCAAATCCCGTCTTCTAAATTCAAAACTCAACCCCGCGCCTTTAACAGGCCGGAATCAAAACATCCTACCAATACTCAATGGATAACTAAAAATGAAAATCTTAGAAATGGAAAATGCCTCCCTGGCTTCACTGCGCAAGGTTGCTGATGATCTTAAGATCCCCAATGCGCACCGGATGAAGAAAGAGAATCTCATCATTAATATCCGCAAGGCGGAAGCTGAGCAGGAAGGTCTTGAAGTGCGCGGAGGTGTGCTGGAAATCACCCCTGAAGGCGTGGGCTTTTTGCGTACCAATTACTCAATTGGACCGGAGGATGTTTACGTTTCTCAGGCGCAGTTGAGGAGGCATGACCTGCGCATGGGTGACCTGGTGATTGGTGTGGTGCGCCCGCCACGGGATGCAGAGAGACATTACGGTCTGCTGAAAGTGGAAAGCGTGAATGGCATCAACCCTGACGAGATGCGTAACCGCCCCGTATTTGAAAGTCTCACTCCGATCTTTCCGGACAAACGGTTTGATCTGGAAACCGATCGTGGCATACTTTCCACCCGGTTAATCAATCTTATTGCCCCAATTGGACGTGGTCAGCGCGGCATGATTGTTTCTCCTCCAAAAGCGGGCAAGACCACGATCCTGAAACAACTGGCGAACTCCATTTCCGCTAACAACCCCGAAATTCATCTCATCATTGCGCTCATCGGTGAACGCCCTGAAGAAGTCACTGACATGGATCGTTCTGTGGATGCGGAAGTGGTGGCTTCAACCTTTGATGAGCCGGTCAGCGCTCATGTCCGCACAGCCGAGATCACCCTGGAGCGCGCAAAGCGCCTGGTGGAAATCGGTCGCGATGTCGTTATTTTGATGGACTCTTTAACCCGCCTTGCCCGTGCTTATAACCTGGTGGTCAATCCATCCGGCCGTACCTTGTCCGGCGGTATGGACCCCTCAGCCCTTTACCCGCCGAAAAAGTTCTTCGGTGCGGCGAGAAATATTGAGGAAGGTGGTTCACTGACGATCATAGCCACAGCTCTGGTGGATACCGGTTCCCGTCTGGATGATGTAGTCTATGAGGAATTCAAAGGCACGGGGAATATGGAGCTTCACCTTTCTCGCCGCCTGCAGGAACGGCGGGTCTTTCCGGCGATCGACCTGGAACGATCCTCCACCCGGCGCGAGGACCTGCTGCTCGGTCCGGACATTCTGCCACGGGTTTGGTTGATGCGCCGCATGTATTTGCAAATGATCGGGACGCCCCCCCAGGGTGCCGGCATGGATCCGGCAGTGGCTACAGAAGCCATCTTGCAGCGGCTTTCCCGGAGTAAGGACAATCAGGAATTCTTGGAGAATCTCACGGAGGATTAGTGGTAAAGAAAATAGATCTCGCGGAGGAGTCCATGCCCGAATCTGCGGACAACAACTCCCCTGCTGAAGCCCAGACAAAGCATGTCCCGGCACAGAACAATTGGGCACTTATCCTTTCCTGGGTGGCAACCTTCTTAGTGGTAGCGGTATTGCTGGCAGTGCTGTTTCAATTCAACCCGTTGCAAAAAATTCAGCCAGCTGAAGAACACCCAAGCGAGGCGGAAGGGGTTACAGTTAATCTGCCAGTATTATCCAATAACCGGTCAGATTATGCGCTGGTGAGAGTAGTTGAACCCGTCACCACCATCCCGGATGGGACGCGTCATTTTGCGATCAAATACACTGTGGAAGAAGGGGATTCCATCTTTGCTATTGCAAAGAAATTTAATTTGAAAGCGGAATCCATCCTTTATGCCAATTACGATTTGTTGCACGATGACCCCACCTTTTTGAGCCCGGGCTGGCAGCTCACCATTCCACCTACCGATGGTGTTTATTACAAGTGGCAGCCCGGTGATTCGTTGGCAAAAGTGGCGGAAAAATACTATGTCGAGCCGGAGGACATTATCCGCTGGCCGTCCAACCACATGGACATTACCAATCCTTCCACAGAGGGTCTGGAATATGTCATGATCCCTGGAGGGTACCGCGATATCCAATCCTGGATCGTTCCTCTTGCCTACACTTCGGGTGCTGGAGCGACCCGAGTCATTTCTGGACCGGGCGGTTGTGAAGCCACCAGTTATCAATACATTGGCAGTGGCAGTTTCATGTGGCCAACCCCCACCCGCGGGCTTTCGGGTTTTGATTTTTCCAGCTATCATCTGGCTATTGACATCTCCGCCATGACCGGCGACCCGGTTTACGCGTCTGACTATGGAACGGTAGTGTACGCTGGCTGGAACTCATCAGGCTACGGCAATCTGGTGGTGATTGATCATGGGAATGGCTATGAAACGCTTTATGCC
>JAGPFF010000053.1 GCA_018056725.1 Anaerolineaceae bacterium | reverse complement strand
CAACCCATTCTCGTGGTGGAACCAACCGTCGAAGAGACCATCCAGATTCTGAAAGGGATTCGCAAAGCCTACGAGGAGCATCATCGTTTGATTATTTCAGATGAAGCCATCGAAGCTGCCGCCCACCTTTCAGCGCGCTACGTCACTGAACGCTTCCTGCCGGATAAGGCAATTGACCTGATCGACGAAGCGTCTTCCCGTGTGCGCATGTATAAAAGCCCAGCCGCAAAGGTTTTTAAAGAATTAATGCTGGAACTGAAAGACGTAAAAGCGCACCGCACTGAAGCGGTACAGAATGATCGTAATGATGATGCCTTCGCGTTGATCGCTCGTGAACAGGAATTGAATGCCCAAATTGACCGGCTGCGAACAGGTTGGGATCGCACCACCAGCCCTGTGGTGACAGCAGATGATATTGCCGAGCTGGTTTCAATGTGGACGGGCGTGCCAGTGATGCAGCTTGCCACCGAGGAATCGGAGCGCCTGCTGCACATGGAAGAGGAAATGGCAAAAAGCATCATTGGGCAGGAAGAAGCGATTAAAACAATCGCCAAAGCCGTGCGCCGTGGTCGTGCAGGTTTGAAAGACCCGCACCGCCCCATTGGTTCGTTCATGTTTCTCGGACCCACCGGTGTGGGAAAAACAGCGCTCACCCGCGCCCTGGCTTCCTTCCTCTTTGGCAGCGAAGAAGCCCTCATCCAAATTGACATGTCTGAATTTATGGAACGGCACAATGTCAGCCGCCTGGTGGGAGCGCCTCCGGGCTACGTGGGGTTCGAGGAAGCCGGTCAGCTTACCGAGGCGATCCGCCGCCATCCTTACTCCATCGTGGTCTTCGATGAGATGGAAAAAGCCCACCCTGAGACGCACAACATGCTGCTCCAAATTATGGAGGAGGGACAGCTAACGGATGCGCGCGGGCACAAGGTGGATTTCCGCAACTGCATCATTGTGATGACGTCCAACATCGGCGCGGAGATGATCCGCCGCCAGAGTTCGCTCGGCTTCACCCTGCAGCGCGACGAAAAAGAAACCGAGGAAAAGAATTATGAAGAAATGCGCAAGAAGCTGCTCGAATCCTTGCGTAAAGTCTTCCGACCGGAGTTCATCAACCGCCTTGATGCCGTCATCGTCTTCCACCCGCTCAACCGCGAACATATCCGCAACATCGTCAACTTGGAACTGGCTAAAGTTTCGGAGCGCATGGCGGAACACAATATTACCCTCAGTGCGACTGAAGCTGCGCTGGAATACCTCTCGGAAGAAGGTTACAACCCCGAAATGGGCGCTCGTCCCTTGCGACGTGTCATCCAGGATCAGGTGGAGGACCGCCTTTCCGATGCCGTGCTTTCACATCAATTCAACGATGGCGACGCGGTAATTGTGGATGTGAATGAAAACAAAGAGATTGTCCTTAAGCGTAACCGCAAGCATGCGGTTCCCCGCCTCAACAAACCCGTTGCCCAGGAGCCGCAGGCGGAGGATCCGGAACAGATACCGGCTTAATCTACAAACTGGCGGTAGATGGCTGCCAGGGAAGAGGATTGACAGAACAAGGTCTGGGAATTTCAGACCTTGTTCTTCGTTGATGTCCTTGAAACCCGACTAATAAAGTCATATACTGGTAAAAATAAATCAATCGAGTAAAGGAGAGAAAATGCTAATCGTATCGGAAATTCTGCGTGCGAAAGGACATGAAGTCTATTGGGTTGATCCGGATACCAGCCTGCTGAGTGCATTGGAGCTGATGGCGGAAAAAGGGATCGGCGCTCTATTGGTTAAAAAGGACGGGAATGCCGTGGGCATTTTTTCGGAACGCGATTTTGCCCGCCTGGTGGCGCGTGAACAAAAAATTGATTTGCGATTACCGGTGGATACAGTGATGACCAAAGATGTTTTTTGCGTTTCATTAGACGAAACGGTGGACGAATGCATGGCGCTCATGACGACGCAACGCTTACGCCATCTGCCGGTATGTGATCAGAATTCGATCGTGGGGATTATTTCCATTGGTGATGTGGTGAAAAGCCTGATCGAGGATAAAGACTTGTTAATCAAGAACATGGAGGAATATATCCTCGGACGAGGGTTCGGGAAGTAAAACCTCATTCACCAGAAACAAGCTGTATTCCTAAACCGGAGCTGATCCATTGCACCGATTGGGAAATGCATCTATACTTTCCTCTAATCAACGAGGAGAGCGAGTTATGATTCCAATTGGTGATGATAATTTATCCCGTAGAACTATCCCGGTGATCACCTGGCTGCTGGTGATCAGCAATATATTTGTGTTTCTGCTGGAATTGGCAGGCGGTGAAAGGTTCATCACCTTATGGTCCTTCAATCCGGCGCGATTTTCCCAGGATCCAGTTGGGAATTTCATTACCATTTTTACTTCCATGTTTGTACATGCCGGCTGGATGCATCTGCTGGGAAACATGCTCTACCTGATCATCTTTGGTGATAATGTTGAAGACCGCTTCGGGCATTTCCGTTTTCTGATTTTTTACCTCATCTGCGGTTTTATTGCCATGCTGGCGCAATACATCGTGGCGCCTTATCTTTCAATTCCAACGATGGGGGCATCAGGGGCGATTGCCGGTGTACTGGGGGCATACCTGGTGCTCTTCCCGCGACGGAAGGTGCGCGTGCTGGTTGTTGCCTGGATCATCAAACTGCCGGCGCTGGTGGTTATTGGCAGTTGGATCCTGGTGCAATTGCTCAATGGTCTTGGCTCGCTCAACGCGATGGCTGGTTCTGCTGGTGGAGTGGCTTACATGGCGCATATTGGCGGGTTTGCCGGCGGGTTCCTTCTTTCTTACCTCTTCCGCGGGAAGGTCCGCGAATTACCGCCCTATTATTATTAGAATGCTATAAGAATGAAAAATAAGCACTCTTTTTTATATTGACGCCCTTCTTTTTCTAAAGTATTCTTATTTGAATTTATGATACGCGGAACCATAATTTCAGGCAGGAGGGAGCATCATGGCTGGAGAGGATGACATTCTCGGTGTGATCCTGGGTGGCGGACGCGGTTCCCGCCTCTACCCGCTAACCAAGGAACGTTCCAAGCCCGCTGTTCCAATCGCAGGCAAGTATCGTTTGATTGATATTCCAATCAGCAACTGCATTAACTCCGGGATTTATCGCATTGCCGTACTGACCCAGTTCAACTCCGTCTCGCTTCACCGTCACATTTCCCGCACTTACAATTTTGATGTCTTTCACACCGGCTGGGTGCAAATTTGGGCGGCAGAACAAACCGTTGAAAATATCAACTGGTATCAGGGAACTGCTGACGCGGTGCGCAAACAGCTGCTCGAAATTGCTTCCGCGAGAACGTCTTATGTTCTCATTCTCGCCGGTGATCATCTTTACCGCATGGATTATGGCAAAATGGCTGAGTTTCACATCGAGAAAAACGCGGATATCACCGTTGCTGTCCAGCCGGTTTCCGCGGCAGATGTCAGTCGTTTTGGCATTCTAAAACGTAATCTTGCCTGCCAGCTGACCGATTTTTACGAGAAACCTACCGATCCGGCTGTCCTGAAGGAAATCGTCAGTCGTGAAGATGCTGAAAAACCTTATCTGGGATCCATGGGCATTTATCTTTTCAAAACCCATGTCCTCATCGATCTGTTGCGAACCTACGATTATGATGATTTTGGCGCAGATGTCATCCCGGCTGCAATCAAAACCCACCAGGTCTACGGCTATGATTTTAATGGCTTCTGGGAGGATATCGGGACGATCCGTTCCTTCTATAAGGCGAATCTTGCTCTCACTGAGCCTAATCCGCCTTTTAATTTCTTTGATCAAAAATTTCCCATTTACAGTCACCCGCGCTTTCTGCCGGGTTCAGCGGTTGAAGATAGTCAACTGAAAGACACCTTGCTTGCGGAAGGCTGCCGCATCGAAAAAGCCACCATCAGTCATTCGGTAATTGGTCTGCGCAGCCAAATCCGCCGTGGAACCACCATCATTGACAGCGTCTTGATGGGGAATGACTATTATGAATGGCCGGAAACTGCAGAAGCCAAAATTGCGCCGTTGGAAATCGGTCAGGATTGCTACATTGAAGGCGCAATTATTGACAAGAACGCACGTATTGGCAAGGGAGTGGTCATTCGAAAATTCCCTGTCGGAACCGATCTGGATGGCGATGGATGGGTCGTCCGTGATGGCATCGTTGTCATTCCCAAGTCCAGTGTTTTGGCGGCGGGTACCCAGATTTGTCCTTAAGATCTGAAACAAAAAAAATACAGGAGTTAGCATCTATGAGTGAGTCGCAAACAGGCATACCCGCAAAATCTGAGGACCTGTTCGTAACCTGGCATTCTCTGAGCGCGGAAGAGACACTACAACGGTTGGAGACACCTCCTGAGAATGGTCTTTCGACAGCTGAAGCAGAGCGGAGGTTAATTGAATATGGTCCCAACCAACTGGTGGAAAAACCCCGCCGTACCTTCCTCCAACTTGTTCTGGAACAACTGAAAAGTTTCGTCATCCTACTCTTGATCGCCGCGGCGATCCTTTCAGCAGTTCTAGGGGAATATATTGACGCCGGTGCAATCCTGGCAATCGTGCTGTTGAATACCGTCCTGGGGGTCGTTCAGGAATCGCGTGCCGAAGAAGCGCTGGCAGCGCTGAAACGCATGGCGGCACCGGAATGTCATGTGCTGCGGGATGGCAAGCGGGTGACCTTGCCGGCAATGCAGCTCGTTCCGGGGGATATTGTCTTCCTGGAAGCTGGTTATTACGTTCCAGCCGATGTGCGCCTCATTGAGGCGGTGAATTTGCGTATTGACGAAGCCCCGCTGACAGGCGAATCCGTCGCCGTACAAAAGAATGCTGCCCTTAAGCTTGAACCTGAAGCAGCCCTCGGTGATCGAAAGAATACCGCTTACATGGGGACTGTGGTCTCCTATGGTCGCGGTAAGGGAGTGGTGACAAGCACAGGGATGCATACTCAACTGGGTATGATCGCCACCATGTTGCAGTCGGTGCAGGAAGAGCAAACTCCGCTGCAGAAAAAACTGGACCAGTTGGGAAGGACGCTTGGTTATGCTGCCATGATCGTTTGTGCGGTTGTCTTCCTGGTGGGAACGTTGGAAGGTGGCGCCCCGCTGGAACTCTTCCTTATCGCCGTCAGCCTTGCGGTTGCAGCAGTACCGGAGGGTTTGCCGGCTGTGGTGACCGTCAGCCTGGCGTTGGGCATGCAGGAGATGATTAAACGTCACGCCCTCATCCGGCGGCTTTCTTCCGTCGAGACACTTGGTTCGGCGACGGTAATTTGCTCGGATAAGACTGGCACCTTGACTCAGAATGAAATGACGGTAACACACATCTGGGTGGACGAGGAAATGGTTCGCGTTACCGGTCAGGGTTACACCCCGGTTGGTGATTTTCTCGTTGGTGAGCGCAAGATTGACCCGAAAGAATATCCCGCCCTGCGTACAACTTTGTGGCTGGGTGTGCTTAATAATGATGCGGTGCTCGAAGAAACAGAAAGGGAAGATGGCGCAAAGGATTATCGCATGGTAGGCGATCCTACAGAGGGATCCCTGCTGGTGGCAGCCTACAAAGCCGGGGGAGTGACCAAAGAACTGTTGGAAGCCTATCCCCGAACCAACGAAATCCCCTTTGATTCTGAATTCAAACGCATGGTGACGGTGCATAAAGTTGCCAACCCGCGTTTCGAAGATCTTTCTCCATTTGAAACTGAGAAAGGAAAAAACCTGACAGTAATTGCGGTCAAGGGCGCGCCGGATGTGGTGTTGAATCTTTGCACCAGCTACCAGCCACTGAAAGGTGGCAAACCGGTTCCTATGACAGAGGAAAAACGCAAGAGCATCCTTGCCGCCAATGACGAGATGACAGGTGAAGCCTTGCGCGTTTTGGGGGTGGCTTACCGCCTGGTAGAGAATCTGCCCGAGAATCCTGACCGCAATGACCTGGAAACCGATCTAACCTTTGTAGGACTGATTGGCATGATCGATCCGGCGAGACCTGAGGTGAGCCCTGCGCTGCGAACTGCCACCAGGGCTGGCATTCGCACCATTATGATTACCGGTGATTATCCCAACACGGCGCGCGCCATTGCTGAAAGCATTGGACTGATGAAAAAAGGGCACCAGGTGCTTACGGGTGCCCAACTGGAAGCCATGTCTGATGAGGAACTGAAAGAGGAAGTGAAGAAGACCGACGTTTACGCTCGGGTCTCACCGGAGCACAAGCTGCGCATTGTTAACGCTCTGCAGGCGAACGGGGAAGTGGTGGCAATGACCGGTGATGGCGTCAACGATGCCCCGGCGATCAAACAGGCGGATATTGGAGTTTCGATGGGGATCACCGGCACCGATGTTGCCAAAGACACGGCGGATATGGTGCTTACTGACGATAACTATGTGAGCATCGTTTCTGCTGTGGAACAGGGAAGGATCATTTATTCGAACATTCGCAAGTTTGTTTATTACCTTATTTCCTGTAATATGGCTGAAATTCTGATCATCTTCCTGCCGACGGCAATTGGGCAGTTCTTTATCACATCGCTGACTTCGTCCCAACTTTCACCACTTGTTGCCGTGCAGTTGCTGTGGCTCAACCTGGTTACGGATGGCGCGCCAGCACTGGCATTGAGCACCGAGAAGGGTGACCCGGACGTGATGGAGCAGCCGCCGCGCTCTCCTAAGGAACCCATCATCAACCGACAAATGTTGGTTGGGGTAATCACCCAGACGATCGCTATTTCAGCGGTAACCCTTTTAGCCTTCTGGCGCGGGTTAAACTTTAATGGACGACCTTATGTGGAAAATTTACACTTTGCGCAAACGATGGCTTTTGTAACCCTTTCCCTGTCCGAAATCCTGCGCGCTTTCACCGCCCGCTCCGAGCGTTACCCGCTATTGAAACTTGGCATTTTCTCCAACAAGTGGATGAATATTGCTGCGCTCAGCTCATTGCTGCTCGTACTTGCGGTGGTATATATACCCTTCTTAAACCCGGTCTTTCAGACCAATCCTTTAGGGTGGCGTCAGTGGGAATTGATTGTCCCACTGCTGCTTGTTCCCTCTCTGGTGGCGGAGTTGGTCAAATGGCTTGTTTATCGTAAATCCAAGAAAAGGTTGGAAGAGGACTGAGACCAGATGGTTTACCGGGCAGGGTAATCACTTTGCCCGGTTTTCTTTTAAAGTCTCTTTGACCGGTGCATAACTGAAACGATGAAAGACGCAGGGACCCTGTATGGAAAGGGCGCTCTGATGACGGCGAGTGCCATAGCCCTTGTGATGCTCAAACCCGTAGTCGGGTGCCTGCAGGGCGAGGTCTTCCATAAACCGATCACGCGCCGTCTTGGCGAGAATGGAGGCTGCGGCGATGCTCAGGCTGCGCTGGTCTCCTTTGAGGAGCGCAGTTTGGGGGATGGTTATTTCTGGCAGAAATAAGGCATCAATTAACAAATGACCGGGGGGAAAAGGAAGTCCGGTCAGGGCGCGCATCATCGCCAGACGGGTGGCTGACAAAATGCCGAGGCTGTCGATTTCCTGGCTGCTGGCAAAACCAACCGCCCAGGCTTGAGCAACCAATTTTATAACGGGTTCGAGCGCCGACCGCTGCGCGGGGGTTAATTGTTTCGAATCACGCACACCCCCAAGAAGCGCTTTTTCACGAACTTCAATAGGAAGAACCACCGCCGCAGCCGTCACCGGTCCCGCCCAGGCACCTCGTCCGGCTTCATCCAAACCAGCGATCATCGTAGCCCCCGCTGAGCGAAGGGAGATTTCAAAAGAGAGGTTGGGAGAAGGAGGGATCAGCGAAGAGTCAAACCTGGCGCTCATAGGATCCCTGCCTTAGTTTCCGCCGGATCTCAATGAGATCCAGAGCCATACGGATGGAATCACGCACCACCTTCACTTTGGAGTGAGGATGGTAATACCAGGGGATAGGGAGTTCCTGAACGCGGTAACCACGCTGGTAGGCGATGGCTAGCACTTCGACATCAAAGGTCCAGCCAGGAATGGTGACGAGCGGGAAAAGGGTCTCCACCGCGTTTGCTTTGAAACATTTAAATCCACATTGCGTATCCTGAAGTTGCGGAAGGACAAGCCTGCGCACCAGAGTATTGAAAATGCGTCCGATGAAATGCCGGTAGTAGGGCTCATTGTAGCGGATGGATCCTGGGGCTTCGCGTGAAGCGATGACGATGTCCGCGCCTTCCATCTGTGGTGGTAAAAAACGGGGGATTTCCGTAATGGGCATGGATAAATCGACATCACAGATGAAGCGGTAAGTCCCTTTGGCGGCAAGCATTCCAGCCTGAACTGCCCGCCCTTTACCCGCCTGGTCGAGATGGAAGACGTTAATAATATCGGTTTGCGCGGCAAAGCGTTGTGCCACTGCCAGGGTATCATCGTCACTGCCGTTTTCAGCAATCACGATCTCGATCGGATAAGGCTGAGAGTTAACGAAAGCAAGGGTTTTCTCCAGGGTATCGGGCAGGCGGAGTGCCTCGTTATAAGCGGGAAAAACAATAGAAAGGAAAGGTATTTCTTCAGACATATGCGGATATTATAAGCGCTGGTTTGTCAAATCCCTGGCTGGAATTTAGCGGGATGATTCGCCATTAGGCAGGAGGAAGAGTGTAGGAAGATAAATGAAATTAGCGTTGCTCGCGAAGCATACTACTTAGTACGGACAAGGCTTACCGTGAAGTGAGCAACCAACCTGGAAAAAAAGTCGGGGTGGGTCGCGCAGCATACTACTTAGTACGGACAAGGCTTACCGTGAAGTGAGCAACCAACCCGGAAAAAAAGTCGGGGTGGGCGGACTTGAACCGCCGACCCCCGCGTCCCAAACGCGGTGCGCTGCCAACTGCGCTACACCCCGAACGAGTAGAGTATAATCCGAACAGTTCCTAACCGTCAAGCCGGTAATTTCTTCGTAAAGGCTTTCGCTGCGAAATGCGTTCTTCAAAAATCCTTCTCATTGTCTTGCTTCTTTTTCCCATTCTTGCCGCCTGCCAACCGGATGCGGTCCAACCGCAAACTCCAATGGTAGCAACCTCAACCCCCCATCCAACCTTCACTGCCCTGCCTCCCACGGTTCCTCCTCCCACAGCCACTTCCACTCCAACCGAAGTTGTTTGTAAGGAACAGTCCGGGAAAATCGTAAATATCGACATTCCCACCGAATATCTAAAACATCCAGTCAACACCAATATTTACCTGCCACCATGTTATGATGCCCATTCCCTTACCGGATACCCGGTGCTTTATATGTTCCACGGACAGGCGGCGACGAATGACCAGTGGATTCGTCTGGGGTTGACCACGGCAGCGGATCAGCTCATCAACGAGAAAAAGATCCAGCCATTGATCATTGTGATGCCCTATGAAGTCTCCTGGACTCCCGGTCCGGCGGACTCAACCTTTGATGAAGCTTTTCTCAATGATGTGCTGCCCTATGTGGAAAAAGAATATGCCATCTGCAATGCGCGCACCTGCCGGGCGGTTGGGGGGCTTTCACGGGGAGGAAATTGGGCGGTATACCTGGGGTTTGCCCATCCGGAACTATTCGGCATGATTGGTGCTCACAGCACTCCCCTGTTTTATGGTGAAGTGGGGCGCATCCGGCAGGCGGTGGCAGACTCTGCCCGGGCAAATCTGTTGCCCCGCGTGGAAGTGGATTTGGGGGATCACGACACTCAGAAGGATAAAGTGCTGGAATTCACCGCTGCCCTACAGGAAACAGGCGTTTCTTTTGATTTCTACCAGAATGAAGGCAGGCACGAAGAATCCTACTGGTCCGCGCATGTGGCGGATTATCTTCAGTGGTATTCCGATCACTTTCTCATCCCACCGGAGAATTAGTTCTGGGTTGATTCGATTCGTTGGCATTGCTGCCCGCAAGGTTCTATGAAGGGGAGCCCCAGTTTTTGAAGCCTAAAATTGCCGGAAAGTCCAGTGTGTGCTCATGGATAGAGATCAGGATTCTTAAAAGGGATCAGAGCGAAGATCACCGCGGGAATATATAATTCGGTACGATCAATCGCATCGCTTGTCAAAATGCCAATGGCGCCGTTGCTCTGTTTTGAGTTTTTTCGTGAAAAAACCCGATCATCTGCTTCGCCTAATTCAACTCCCTGGCGCACCAAGTTGGAAATTAGCCCGGGCAGAAAAAACTCCCCCGTGCGTCCCTGCCCTGTTTTGCCAGTTCGATCGCAAATGACCACCCAGGCAAAAGTTCCCATACCAATCGAACGCTCCGTTACGCCACCTTCAATACCCACCCAGTAATCTGCCTGGGGTTCCAATTTGCGGATTCCGCGCACCCGTTCCACGGCGCATTGGAGGGTCTCTTCATCTGAAAAAG
>JAGPFF010000017.1 GCA_018056725.1 Anaerolineaceae bacterium | reverse complement strand
CGTATGAATAGACCGAAATACAGCCCAATATGTTTGAAAGTCTGATGGAATTAATCCGGGAAAAAGATAAAAGCGGCTTACGAATTCTGCTGGCAATTTTCTTCTGGTTTCTCACCTACCAGGGAGTGGAATCCTTTTTGACCTTGTATGCCACAAAACATCTCGGCATTCCCGATGGAGATGCCGGCAGAATGTCAGGGCATATGGGAATCTTCTTTGTTCTATTCGCCTTAGTAGCAGGAATCATGGGAAGCAGGTTCGGTCGGAAAAAAACTATTTCCGCTGGCATCGTTGGCATGGCAGCGCTCGTTTTTTGTATCGCCATCCTGCCAGTTGATTTTCTCACAATTGAGTTGGTTAAGATTCCAGCGCTGGGGATGATTCGCGTGGTAAATCTCTTCCTGATGGCGGCTGGGATCACCTGGGCAATGATCAATATCAATTCTCTGCCCATGGTGGTGGATCTGACAACCGCCTCTCGCATTGGCACGTTCACCGGGTTGTATTATCTATTTTCCACTCTGGCGGCTATTGTGGGACCCAATCTCAATGGGTTAATCGTTCAATTAAGTGGTCAAAATTATGGCATGGTAATGGTGTTTGGTCCAGTTTTCCTGATCATCGCACTGTTTCTGATGCTTGGAGTAAAAAAAGGAGAAGCCACCGTTGAAGATAATATCCTCGCCCCGTAAAGATTCGGGAAGAAAAAGATTGACTTGATAAAATTTAAGTTAGAGGATACTTGCATCAAAAAACAAATCTCGTTATACTAAATTAATGCGCGGTATGATTACCGCTAATTCAAAATCTCTGTAGGAGGAGAAGCAATGTCAAAGAAACTGTTGGCTGTAATGTCAGTAATGATGATCGCTGTCTTCGTTCTAAGCGCGTGCGCTACCCCCACGCCAACCGAAGCACCGGCTCCCGTTGAAACGGAAGCGCCCGCTCCTGTTGTAACCGAAGCCCCTGTTGTTACCGAGGCACCTGTCGTTACCGAAGCTCCCAAATTCCTGGCTTGCGAAGTAACGGATACGGGTGGCGTGGATGACAAATCCTTCAATGCAACCGCATGGAAGGGTGCTCAGGATGCAGCTGCCCAGTTGGGCATCGAAGCCAAGTATCTGGAATCCAAGGAAGTCGCTGATTTCGAGAAGAACATCAACGCTTTCATTGCTGAGAAATGCGACATCATCATCACCGTCGGATTCCTTCTCGGCGATGCAACCAAAGCTGCAGCTGAAGCCAACCCGGATGTGAAATTCTCCATCGTTGACTACGGGTATTCCCCCGTAATCCCCAATGTTGTTGGTCAGGCGTTCCAGACCGACGAAGCCGCCTTCCTTGCAGGTTACCTCGCTGCTGGTGTGACTAAAACCGGAAAAGTGGGTACCTTTGGTGGCATGAACATCCCCACCGTTTCCATCTTTATGGATGGGTTTGCCCGCGGTGTGGCTCATTATAATGAAGTTCACGGTACCGCAGTGGAAGTACTTGGATGGGATACCGAAGCCAAAGAAGGTCTCTTCACCAATGACTTCTCCGATCAGCAGAAGGGTAACGACATGGCTGTCTCCCTCATGGATGAAGGCGCTGACATCATCGTTCCGGTTGCTGGACCTGTTGGTTTGGGTGCTGCTGCTGCCGTCAAAGCCCGCGGAAATGCCTACATCATCGGTGTGGATTCTGACTGGTTCCTGACTGCCCCTGATTATGCTGACATCACCCTGACTTCCATCATGAAATTGATGGACGTTACCACGTTCGAAGTCATCAAATCCGCCTACGAAGGTACTTTCCAGGGTGGTTCGGTGGTTGGTAACCTCGCCAATGGCGGCGTCGCCCTCGCCCCGTTCCACAATCTTGACAGTGTCGTTCCGGCTGAACTGAAGACCGAACTCGAGACCCTCAAAGCGGACATCGTCGCTGGTACAATCACGATGAATCCGGAATACAAACAGCAATAACTGACAGTTACACCGAAAAGACTGGAGCGAACGCTCCAGTCTTTTTATTTACATTGATAGAAAAATCCCTGCCTGTGATACAATATTTCAAATTTCACCATTTTTTCGGGAGATACTATGACTCCGATCTTACAGCTTAAAGGAATCACCAAAAGATTTCCGGGGGTGCTGGCAAATGATCATATTGATCTGAATCTCAATCAGGGGGAGATCCTCGCTTTGCTGGGGGAAAATGGCGCCGGAAAGACGACCTTGATGAACATACTTTATGGTCTCTACCAGCCAGATGAGGGCGAGATTCTGGTTAATGGTGAAAAAGTGATCATCAATTCGCCTACTGATGCCATCAATTCGGGTATTGGTATGGTACATCAGCATTTCATGTTGATCCCGGTATTTACTGTGACCGAAAATGTCATGCTAGGTTCTGAACCGGTAAAAGCCGGAGTTTTTCTCGACCGTCCAAAAACAGCAGCGAGGATCCATGAGATTTCTCAACAATATAAACTTGAGGTCAACCCGGATGATTATGTAAAAGATCTTCCTGTGGGCGTGCAGCAGAGAGTGGAGATTATCAAACTATTGTATCGGGAAGCTAACATTCTCATCTTCGATGAACCAACTGCCGTCCTTACTCCACAGGAAGCTGATGATCTGTTTATCATCATGCGCTCACTGGTCAAACAAGGTAAATCCATTATCTTCATCACCCACAAACTGCGCGAAGTGCTTGATGTGGCAGATCGTATCATGGTCATTCGCCGTGGTGCCGTGGTTGGCGAAGCAGACCCAAAGGTTGCCGATAAACGTGAGCTGGCGGAAATGATGGTGGGTCGCGAAGTAAACCTGGTGGTTGAAAAAGATATCAAAGAACCGGGAGAAGTTGTTCTCTCTTTAAAAGATGTCGTAGTGGCGGATCAATTTAAACAAATCATGGTGGATCATGTTTCTTTTGATGTTCACGCCAGTCAAATTCTTGGCATCGCCGGAGTTCAGGGGAACGGTCAAACAGAGTTGGTGGAAGCGATCACGGGTCTGAGAAAATGCGCTGCAGGTGAAATCCTCTTCAAAGGTCAGAGGATTACCAATGCTCCTCCAAGAAAGATCACTGAGATCGGCAGCGCCCATATCCCGGAAGATCGTCAGGCGGATGGATTGGTGTTGCCTTTCCCGGTTGCTGAAAACCTTGTTCTCTGCACCTATTACAAGGAACCCTTTGCCAGAGGCGTTGTCCTTCAATATGACAAGATTTTGGAGTACTCTGATAAATTGATAAAAGATTTCGATATTCGTACTCCAAGTTCGCTCACGCCGGTTGGCAGCCTTTCGGGAGGCAACCAGCAGAAAGTGATCATTGCCCGGGAGCTGTCACGTCCCATTCACCTTCTGGTTGCATCCCAACCAACCCGTGGTTTGGATGTGGGGTCCATCGAATACATCCATAAACGAATTGTGCAAAAAAGGGATGAAGGCTGTGCTGTGCTTCTCGTTTCACCAGAATTGGATGAGATCATTGAACTTTCCGATCGCATTGCCGTCATGTACCGGGGGAAAGTCCTTGCAATCGTTAATGCTGGAGAAATTTCAAAAGAAACCCTTGGTTTATTGATGGCAGGCATTGTCCCTGAAAAGATCGAAAAACCTCAGGGCGAAAAGATTGTGGAAACCACGTTTTAAAGAGGTGCAGCCTTGGGAAAAAAAGACATTGAAAAGCAAGATTTTGGAAAGGTTGTTTTGGAAGAAATTAATGGGGGTGCGCCTTCAAAAACCAAGAAAAAACGTAGTTTTTGGGCTGTCATCCAGATCCCGGTATTGGCAATCATCACCGGGTTGATCATTGGCGCAATTGTGATCGCTTCAACAAGTTTTGCGGTTTATGATGCCTTCGCGATCAGCTTCTGGAAAGGCATTGGAACTGCGTTCTCTGAAGTTGGCACTGCCTATCTGGCTTTACTCACCGGCTCACTAGGAAATCCTGTCGAACTTTTCGCCGCGCTCAGAGGTGGAAACGCCCAGGATATCCGCAACGCCGTCAATCCGATTTTGGAAAGTTTGGTGCAAAGTACGCCTTACATATTCGCGGGGTTAGCATGTGCCCTGGCTTTTCGAGCCGGACTCTTCAACATCGGCGTCGAAGGTCAATTATTCATGGGGGCGGCGGCGGCGACTTTCGTTGGCTATTCCCTTCACGGTCTGCCCGGCTATATCCACATGCCAATTGCCTTTCTGGCTGGGGCGTTAGGAGGAGCCCTATGGGGAATGATTCCAGGGCTGCTTAAAGCAACCACGGGTGGAAATGAAGTCATCAACTGTATTATGATGAATTACATTGCATATCGGGTAACCACATACTTATTGACCGGACCAATGACCCGCCCCGGTACTGGAGGCATGCCCCTCAGTCCAATCATTGAAAAATCAGCTCAAATTCCGCAATTCTTCAAAGCTCCAATTCGTTTCCATCTGGGATTTTTTATCGCCCTGGCTTTTGCCGCCTTTGTATGGTGGCTTCTCTTTAAAACAACATGGGGATTGAATCTGCGCACCGTGGGCACAAACCCTCGTGCCGCGAAATATGCAGGACTAAACATCACCCAGGTGACAATCATTGGCATGGCGCTTTCCGGTGCTCTCGCCGGTATGGCAGGTGGCAACGAGATTCTGGCAATCAACCGCAGCATGGCAATCGGTCTTTCTGCGGGATATGGTTTTGATAGCATCGCCCTTGCCTTGCTAGGGAACAACCATCCGGTTGGCGTCATTTTCGCCGCGCTTCTCTTCGGTATCCTGAAAAATGGGGCAACAAAAATGATGGTGGTTTCTGCAACTCCAATCGATATCGTCACAATTTTGCAGGCGGTCATCCTGATCTTTGTGGCAGCACCCGCCATCATCCGCTCAATCTACCGCATCCGCCAGCCTTTGAAAGAAGAGGCAGCTTCCACGATCACTTTGAGCGGTTGGGGAGGAGGTAAATAATGACTACAGCTGTTGCTACATCCACGACCATTCATCGAGCAAAAATTGCTGAAATTTCAACGACACGTCGCCTCATGACCGGCATCATCGAGATTTTAGTGGCGGTGTTCATTTTCCTGGTTTTCGCGCGCACTTTGCAGCCTGAGACAACCACCAAATTCGTCATGACTCCGGGAGGAATTACCGTTGGCGTGATGGGGGATTGGATTGTCAATTCTCAATTGACGCTTTTCATTTTGATTGGTATTAGCCTTGTCATTGGCGTTTATCAATTGGTTCGCGGATTTGGCAGATGGACAAACCTGTTGGTGGGTGTCGTATTTCTGTTCTTTATCTTCAGCTTCCTAACCTGGCAGGCAGCGGGTAAATCCCTCAATCTGGCGGGTATGCTTTCCAGTGCAGTGCAGCTTGCAGTTCCAATCACTATGGGCGCATTTTCCGGGATATTATGTGAACGGGCGGGGGTCATCAATATTGCCATTGAAGGAATGATGTTGATGTCTGCAATGGTTGGGGCACTTGCCGGCAGTCTGACCCATAATGCCTGGCTGGGGTTGCTTTTTGGTGTGCTTTCTGCCGTACTGCTGGCTGCTTTGCATGCGGTCCTCTCGATCAAATACAGAATTAATCAGATCATCTCCGGCACGGTAATTAATATGTTTTCCACCGGTATGACTTCCTTCCTCTCTCAAAAATTTCTGCAGACGCGGCAGGAACTGAACAACCCTGCCATGTTCACACGGGTAGAAATCCCCGGGCTGGCAAATATCCCATTACTGGGACCGATTTTCTTCAATACCAATTTCTTTGTGTACCTGATGTTCATCCTGCTGATCGTTTTGCAAGTAGCTTTGTTCTCCACCCGGTGGGGCTTGCGTGTGCGCAGCGTAGGAGAGCACCCTAAAGCAGCCGATACGCTGGGAATTAACGTCATCCGTACCCGCTATATGGCAGTTCTCCTCGGTGGAACAGTGGCTGGGCTGGCAGGCGCGTTCTTTACCCTGGGATCCGTGGGGCGTTTCGATGAGGTCATGACTGCCGGTAAAGGCTTCATTGGATTGGCTGCCATGATCTTCGGTAATTACACACCTATCGGAGCCCTTGGTGCAGGAATCCTCTTTGGTTTCGCCGACTCACTTGGTTCCAAATTGTCCCTCTTGGGAAGTGTCATCCCGTCAACTTTAATGTCCACCGCTCCCTACATCATTACCATGATTGTGCTCGCCGGTTTCGTAGGCAAAGGTCATGTACCGGCAGCCGATGGGGAGCCTTATACTAAAGAATAAAATAACGTGATACTTTTCACCGGCCTTCCTCGTATACATTAAAGCAAGGCCGGTTTTTTTTATTTGACCCTAATGGAAAAAGGATTAGTTATGTCAACAATCTTCGTCGAAAAAATCGCAAAATCCTTTGGCGCTGTCAAAGCTGTTGAGGACGTTTCTTTTGAAGTTAATCCCGGAGAAATCTTTGGGTTGCTCGGACCCAATGGTGCTGGAAAAACAACCTCCATCCGGATTATCCTTGACATTTTTAAACCGGATGCAGGAAAAGTTGGCATTTTCGGCGGTCCGATGACAGAAGAGAAGAAGAATCGGATCGGATACTTGCCCGAAGAACGCGGACTCTATCAGGATATTCCGCTGGAACGCTGTCTGGTTTATCTGGCTACGCTCAAAGGGCTGGAAGAAAATGAGGCTCGAAAACGCGTTCACGATTTTCTGGAAAGGTTCGACCTTGCCGATTCAAGTCGGAAAAAAGTAAAAGAACTAAGTAAAGGCATGCAGCAAAAAGCGCAGCTGATCAACACCCTGGTCCACGACCCGGATGCCATTATCATTGACGAACCCTTTTCCTCCCTTGATCCCGTCAATACACAAATGGTGAAGGATCTTTTACGCGAAAAGAGGGATGAGGGGAAAACGATCATCATGTGCACGCATCAGATGCACCAGGTGGAGGAGCTGGCTGATCGTATCGCGCTCATCAATCAAGGTAAGACAGTGTTATATGGATCATTGACTGAAATTCAGCGGCAATTTGCTTCAGATGCCGTACTGGTTCGCTCTCTTAATCCACTGCCAGAGCAATTGCCAGGTGTGGTAGAAATCCGGGATCATAATGGGAGTAAACTGCTCAAGTTTGAAAAAGGAAGAACCGCACAGGATGTTTTAAGAATCCTGGTAGAAAATAAAATCCTCCTGGAACAATTTGAAATCGCCATGCCTTCATTGGACGAAATTTTTATTCAGGTGGTCAGTCAGGAGAAGAATTCACAATGAACAAAACCTGGCTGGTTTTTATTCACGAATATAAACGGCATGTGCAAAAGAAAAGTTTCCTGTTTGGTGTATTAAGCATGCCATTGATGGTAGTAGTGATGGTTGGCATTGGTTTGCTCACCGTATGGTTGGATTTCAATCAGGCGCCCGTGGGCTATATTGATCCCAATCACTTAATTGACCATCCGATTCAGGTACCAGAAAAACCAATGGAGCTTTTTCACCATGTAGAAATATTACCCATGGAAAGTGAAGAGGAAGCCAAAGCAGCGTTTGAAGATCAAACGATTCAGGCTTATTTCATCCTGGGCGATGATTATCTTTCCACCGGTCAGGTCACCCTGATCAAAAACGCTCAAACCGGCACAAATGTAACCAGTGATTTTGGCGATTTTCTTAAGCTGAATTTGTTGCAAGGACAACCCAAAGAGATCGCAAAGCGATTAACCGAGGGGGATAATCTGATCATCCGTTCACTGGATGGTGAACGAGAAATGGCGGCGGATAATTGGTTAAGCATAATGCTACCGATTCTTTCGGGAGTTCTCTTTATTATTGCCGTTAATATCAGTGGGAGTTATCTCCTGCAAGCGGTAGTGGAAGAAAAAGAGAACCGGACAATGGAAATCATCGTGACTTCGGTATCACCGACACAATTGATGACCGGTAAGGTGCTTGGTGACCTGTTGGTAGGGCTCACTCAATTAGCCATCTGGATCTTATTTGTACTCATCGCGCTGCGGTTCATTCCCCTCTTCCTCCCCATTGGAGAAATTCCAACCATCGATGTATCGTATCTGCTCCTGATGGCTGCCACCATGCTCCCCGCTTTCGTGATGGTCGCTGCTGCTATGGGGGCAATTGGTGCGACTGCCACTGAAAGTCGAGAAGCGCAGCAAATCGCAGGCTGGTTTACCTTACCCATTACGATACCGTTGTGGTTTGTAACCTCAATTATGTTTAATCCGAATGGCACCCTGGCTATTGGTCTGAGCCTTTTCCCATTGACAGCCCCAATTGCCCTGCCCCTGCGTGCCATGTTCACCACGGTACCTGGATGGCAAATTGCCATTGAGATCGTTCTCCTCATTCTGCTGGCAGTTTTCTCGCTTTGGCTCTCTGCACGAATTTTCCGGCTGGGTATGTTGAGGTATGGGCAACGAGTCAGACTGCGTGAAGCTTTTGAAAAGGGGAAATGAGGAAGCCATGAATAAAATCTTGATCATTCTTAAAAATGAATTCCTTAGCATCGTAACCCGAAGATCCTTTCTGCTGACTCTGATTCTCTTACCCGTTTCGAGTTTTATTATCATTTTGATCATATCGGGGATTCAAAAGACAAGCGGGATTGATGCGGGCGAAGCAATAGGCAATCTATTTACACCTCAACAAGAACAAACGCTTGAAGGATTTGTGGATTATAGCGGAAGGATAAAAACCATCCCGCCTGGGGATGAGGACTTAATCACGAAGTTCAACACCGAAGAGGAAGCCATTCAGGCAATTCACACGGGAAAAATCAGCGCTTATTACCTTATTCCTGAAGATTATCTGACTTCCGGTGAAATCTTCTACATTCGCCCTGATTTCAATCCGCTGAGCGCCGAATCAGCATCCAGTCCTATTTACGCGCTGGTGGCGTATAACCTGCTTGATGGCAACCTTGATCTGGCGTATCGATTACAAAACCCGATAAACGTAAGCACAATTGATCTGAGTGGTTCCCAGCGAGATGAACAAAACTGGCTTACTTTTTTCCTCCCCTACATGATTACTTTCTTGTTTTACATCGTCATTCTGACGTCTTCCTCGTTGATGCTCAACAGCGTCTCGACTGAAAAAGTGAATCGCGTCATGGAGATTCTCATCACTTCGGTCACGCCACAGGAACTGCTCACCGGAAAAATAATTGCACTCGGACTCACCGGTTTACTACAAACTATTGTGTGGCTTGGCGCTGGCTTGTTGCTGCTTAATTTCTCGGGCAGAAGTTTTCCACTAGCTGCTTCGATCCAGTTACCTCCTACCATTCTTATCTGGGGAATCTTTTTCTTCCTGTTTGGGTATGCCGTTTACGCCAGCCTGATGGCTGGAATCGGCGCACTGGTGCCCAACCTACGAGAAGGATCGCAATTAACCACATTAGTGATTATGCCATTGGTCGTCCCGCTGATCTTCATCAGCAGCCTGTTACAAACCCCTGACAGTCCACTGGCGCTGTTTCTGAGTATTTTTCCATTAACTTCGCCAGTAACGATGATGACTCGGCTATCCGCAACCAGTGTGCCAATCTGGCAAATCTTATTGTCCCTGGCGCTTCTGGCAGGAACCGCTTGGGTCTTTGTGCGGGCGAGCGCAAGATTATTCAAGACCCAAAACTTACTTACCGGACAATCGATAAATGTTTTAGGATTCATCAAAGCCCTGATCGGGCATTGATCTGGAAAACTCAGTGTGATCTTTTTCTCACTGCAAAACCTGGAATTAATTTTATCCTTTGATCGAAGCAAGCGGTTGCAAGGAAATGAGAATTTTCACCAGATCTTGCTGCAGATGCATTACCTCATCAATGTCTTTGTAAGCACCAGGAGCTTCATCTAATTCATTTCGAGATCGCAAGCCATGGAGAATCCCGCGCATCTTCTCCTGTTCAGTGGTCAGGTTAAGAGAACGGATTGCCTCCTTCCGCCCCATTCGCCTGCCCGCACCATGAGAACAGGAGGCAAAACTATCCGGGTTTCCGAATCCCCTGACGATATAACTCTTTGAGCCCATAGAACCCGGTATGATCCCGATGGTATCACTGGCAGCTTTTATAGCGCCTTTTCGGTGCACGAGAACCGATCGTCCGAAATGAGTTTCAATTGCGGCATAATTGTGATGAATATTAATAGTCTCATCAACTTTTCCGCCGATGGCATCTTCCAAGACCCCCGATATTAATTCCAGCATATGCATCCGATTGGCGAGCGCGAATTCGCAACAATAATTCATCGCTGCGAAGTAATCCTCCCCTTCTCGGATGTCCATGGGAATATATGCCAGATCCCGATCGGGAAGCGGATATCCTTTGCGCGCGCAAAAAGCCTGGGCAATTTTATGATAGGTACTCGCTGCTTTCAAACCAAAATTCCGGCTGCCGGAGTGAATCATGATCCAGATACGGTCATCGCTCCCCTGCTGGATCTCGATGAAGTGATTACCTCCGCCCAAAGTCCCCAGTTGACGCCGGGCAGAAGCGAGTTCTTGTTGAATGATGGGGAGGTCCGGAGCGTGGTCAAAACCTCGCCAGGGCTGATCCGTCTGATGATGATGAAAGCCGAGAGGGATTTGCTGACGGATACGATCAAGAAGAAGCTGTAAATCAGGCAGATTGATCTTCGTCAAATTCGTGCGCGCGGCAAGCATTCCACAGCCGATATCCACTCCAACGGCATTTGGAACAATGACCTCCTGTGCAGCCAGAACGCCGCCGATGGGCATTCCAAAGCCGACGTGGCTGTCAGGCATCAAAGCGATCCATTTGAAAGCAAAGGGCAGGTTGGCAAGATTGCGCGCCTGCTGGAGGGTGGTTTCATCAATTGAATCAAGCCAGAGTTTTATCGGGATGCGCTCGGAGGTGATCACTTTTTGCATGTGATAGACTCCTTTATTTTATTGTAACGGTTTTTTGCAGAAAACTTAAGAGGATAGAGTATAATTTGAGCGCACGCCCCCGTAGCTCAATTGGACAGAGTGCCTGACTTCGAATCAGTAGGTTGGGAGTTCGAGCCTCCCCGGGGGCGCTCGCAGATGCCCGCCAGGGTACTATATATAGGGGTTTCAAGGTAGTCGGACGGCATATATGGTGGTTTATGCCGTCCGATTGCTATATTTGGGCAGAAAAACGCGCAAAAAACGTGCAAAACTTTATGTATTTCTCTCAACTTTTCTTAAGATTGAAAAATCATTTTTTAAGATTCGAGACTGAGAGAAACTCCACAGGCAACGGACTGGGTTGAGTTTGCGGTTGAAGTTGGGGTTGATCAAAGATATCATCCACCAGACAGGCAGCTTGCAGCTCCATGGCACTGAACTGATGACCGTACATGTTCAGTGTGGTTGAAGGCTGTGAGTGCCCTAGAATGTAGGAGACTGTCAGAAGTTGGATGCCATGGTTGAGCATGATTGAAGCGGCGATGTGACACAGGTCATGAAAACGGATGTGTTTCAGCCCTGCTGCTTTCTGAATCTCTCCATATTGTTTCAGAACGTTGCTTTGATTCAGCGGAGTACCAGTGCTGGAAGGAAAGACCAGATCGTTTTCCCGCCAGCGATTTTTCGCCAGCGCTTTCTTTAGCTGCACTTCTTTTTGTTGAGCCCTGAGCGCATCGAGCGTCTTCACACCAACCATGATCTTGCGGTCGCTGGTTGCAGTTTTAGGAGTGCTGAAGGTGCATACCTGTTTGCCATCCCGAAGGACGCGCTGTAAATTGCGTTGGATGTGAATCTGCTGCGTCTCCCAGAGAATGTCTTCCCACTTCAAGGCGAACAACTCACCCTGCCGCATACCTGTCTTGAGAGCCAGGTGGATTAGCACTTCCAACGGGGTGCCCTTCGCTTGGTTCATCAATAAGATGCTTTGCTCTTCATTCAATGGGCAGTAGACTCGATGGATGCGTTGCTTCTTGGGTGCCTTGGCTCCCTCACACAGGTTGAAGGTCAGTATCCGGTCATCGACTGCGTCCTGAAGTGCCTTGTGAAGAATGCGGTGGATGTAACGGATTTGCGTGTCACCGACGGGTATCCTTCGCAGGTTCGTATAGAACGAGTCAAACACCGACCGGTGCAGCATATTCAAAACCACCTCACCCAGAGCCGGCAGGATGTACTTGTGAATGATGATCTTGTAATCGCAGCGGGTGGATTCTTTCAACTGGGAGGAATGATTCTCAAACCATTCCAACATATACTCCCCAAGTGTCTTCTCTGCATCGAGCGCTTCTTCCGCTTCCGTCATCTTCTGCTGCAACCAATCACGGGCTTCAGGTTTGGTGGGAAGTGTCTTACTGATCCTCTTCCCGGATTTCAACGTTACCCAAGCCCGCCAGGTGCCGTTCGGGGTTGGACGAATACTGCCCTCGTTGTGCCCACGATGCCTAGTTTTGCTTTTTCTGGATTGCTGAGTCATTGTTTCCTCCTGTTGCGAGACATCTGGCAGCAATCCACGTTTTTCTCGATATTCGTTTATTAAGGTGCGGTTGTTACAAATCATTGTAGCATCTTTTCTCAGAAATGGAACATCAGTTCTGTCTATTACGTCCAGCAATTAGGCTGTTTTGCCCCAAATTCCTGGCAATGAATTCCTCAAGGTCCACCGGCCGCACGCGCACACTGCGTCCAATCTTGACTGTTGGAATAATCCGTTGGCGCATGAGTTGATAAGCATACGCACGCGAAACATGCAGAATTTTGGCGATCTCCTCGCCTGTAAGCAAATTGGTAAATTGGGTGTTTTCTTCTTCCATTCATTTTCCTTTCATTATGAGTGATTGAGATCCGTCAGCCATGCCAGATCCTTAAGCACTTGGCATGGCTAGCGTATGTTTTCATTTTTCTATCGATTGTTTCCTCAACCACCTCCTCTCTGCCCTGGAAAACAAAACGACCTGCCAGAAATTACTGGCCAGGTCGCTCCAACGATAATAAGAAAGTCCGAACGATTTCAGCGACGATTAATCTGTGTTGATTACTTGGTCTTATTGTACAAAGTGAAAGGGCATGATCCTAGGGGGACAACGAAGATTCGTTTTCAAAGTAGCTGAAGCTTTGTAAATTTTTAGGTCATTTTTTACATAGCGATGAGGTTTCTAGACCCAATTGCTCTGTCAAATCGGGCTGAGAATTTAAATCAAATTTGATTATTTGTTTTGACTATCTTTGCTATAATAATTGGAGCATCTGTGATAATGCTTAGTAAATGAGAGTGAGGGAAAATGGCTGACACGGATGAGTTCTGGACAGCAGAGGCCGGGCCGCAGATAACTTTTTCACCGAACGGCTGTGGTGCTCGGTCAAGTAAGAGGAGGTGTATCTCAACGATTATGCTTCTCCGCGGGGGGTCCAGGTGGGGCTGACCCGCTATTTCCACTTCTACAACTTTGAGCGCCCTCACCAAGCCCTCGACTATTATACGCCCGCTTAATTCTGTGTTATCATAGATCAAGCCTTGCTATACTCAACCTTAAGAAAGAAGTCCACCTTACAAGACTCGCTTTTCGTGTCTAAATAATGTTTACCACCCCAAGGAGGTGGGTATGGATAAGCCTAAAAACCAATCATTAGCTATACTCTTGATTCTATTTATTTTACTCAGTAGTTGTACCGCTACTCCTACTCCTAATCCATCAACACTAACACCTACACAATATTCACCAACGATAACACCTGAGTTGACTGAAACAATGACGCCATCTCCAATTCCTCCGACAATAATACCTGAATTGACTGGAACACCGACGTCTGATTTAAATATTACCATATCTCCGACTCCAATTGGTATGATTGCTTTTTTTACTGACGAGGAAGGCGATGGTATGCATGCGCCAGGCGAACAAACATGCTTGCCAGATTATATGGATTATATTAGTGCGACTTATTTTAAAATAGAAGACGGTGGTCTAAAAATTGTTGTAGATACAGCAGCGCCGATACCTGAGGATTTCGAGGGAAGCAATAATGGCTTTTCCCTCCAAGTATTCTTCCAGGAAATCGATGACTATGATGTCAAAGCTGACGAGTTTTTTGATGTATTATCAACATCTAATCAATTTTCATCAATCACAAATGTCATATTTGACGTAAACCAACAAGAAATCGTTTTTAACATTGGGCCTCAAATTATTAGTAAATGGCCTGAAGATATCTACGTTCGGCTGGAATCAAACTATTTCCCGCCGGGGTTAACAACTGGCTGTGTTGACTCATTTCCAGAAGGTTTACTTAATGGAATGTTAATCAATATTCGATAATACGCATCTCACTATAATGGTGGCAACCTGGTAGGATAAAAGGTCGAATATTTATACCCAAGTCCTCCTCGATAAACTGTAAAGAAGAGATACCTTGCAGATTCCATATTGGATATATTCCTAGGGCATGTCTCTGATTAAGAAGATAGTGAGATCGACAAGAGAAATGTAATTATTCCCGGTCGATTTTTAGATATTTGACAACAGTCAACATCCCAAAAATAGTACCATTTATAAGTGGAATAATCAGGTATTTTGAACTACATATTGGTAGGGTGATAAGCCATTTAAAGCCTCATGTAGCCGAACAGAGTTATATTCTTCGAGCCACTGCTCTGAAATATCTCTAACCACCTTCAGTGAGTTGAATAAGTAGGCGTTCAAGATATCCTCACGAAATGTACGGTTGAAACGCTCAATGTAAGCATTTTGCGCTGGTTTGCCAGGTTGAATATGAACCAGTTGAATATTGTGTTCCTTTGCCCAATTTTCCAGTCGGTGAGAGATGAATTCTGGGTCGTTGTCCAACCGGATCTGTTTGGGACAGCCACGCCATGAAATGATCATCTCAAGAACACGTATGACATGTTCAGCAGGCAGCTATGTTTCCACTTCGATCACAAGGCTTCACGATTGAAGTCGTCCAAAATTTTAAACGTTTGGAAGGCTCTCCCAATGGCTAGTGGTTCCCCTCGATGACGGTTTAATTAATATTCATGGACATATTCATAATTCTCCCCCACCCCTTGAAGGATTAGTCCTTGGACCGAATCACATCAACATGTGTATCGAGGTGCGCGAATATCGTCCGTGGAGATTGAAAGATATCATTCCTGGGATTAAATAAATTGAGGGCAGCCCTTCCATAGGCATGCCCTCTCACCTTTTTACCTCACTGCTCTAAACAGACATCCTGTGCTGGCTTGCCTTCCCCTCATCGTCCAGGATAGCTGTTCGACAACTCCCCACCAGATGCCTGGGTTTCGTACTACTTCCTCATATTATCTGAATAAGGTGAAACCGCGCCAGCTACTTCAAAGAAAATCGGGAACAATTAAGTCCTTCTTCCAGCACTTTATTTCGGGGCATTTCTTTTCAATCTATCACACGCATCACTCAATTTTTCGTTCATCTGCTGGAACCCTTAAAATTATTAATCATATCTCGCACAGGCTATAACAACAGCAATTCAGTTCCTTTGTCCTGTTATGGGAGTATTTGTGTTATTGTGGGAGGTTCTACACCCGGGAACAGGGGTTCTAGCGAAGAGTAGAATTTCAAACGTAATATTTTGAGGGAATCAGGTTTAGGCAAAAGACAGTAAACATTATTGTCGGGGCCAACGGACAGATTGCGCATCACATAGTAATATCGCTCATCCACTGGCACTCTCGCAACCCCGAGCTGAACACCTTGCGCTGAAAAGTAATGAACGGTATCGTCGACCTGGATGATTTTATCATTTACGACATCAGACCGAACTACAAAAAAACTTCCATCCGGTAAGACTTTAAGTAAGGATAAACTTCCAAGTCCAAATGTTAAAGAGGTACCTAGGGTGAAGGATCCTGCAATTAATTTGGGTTCTTCCCCACGATTGGTGACTTGAACATAATAGCTCTTGCCATTGCATTCATAATGATTCTTGCTTGAAGATGTAATCAGGTTCTCATTTAAAATTAGGAGAGGCTGCAATTGGCCTGCCAAATCAAGAAATATCTTCCCGTCGCAATCAATCATAAACCCTGTCAAACCATTTTCCAGATGGTACCCTTCTGGAATGTCATAATACGTCATTAGTTTTCCGTCTGGCGACAGAAGATTAATACGGTAATGAATCGGCGGATTAAGATAAATTTCCAATGCGTAAATCTCATCTTCATAAACTTGCAAATCAGAAACGTTCATAATTCCAATCGGGTATAAATCGATTATCTTTACTCGTTCTCCTTTGGGACTAAGGATCCACAATCGATTTTCGATTAAATCGGCGATCACATAACGTCCATCCGAAAATATGGCAAATGCGTTTGGCCCGGTGATTTCCATCCCCGGGATATTAACCCCCTGGTATGGAAAGCCGGTTTTGCCAGCCGGAAAAGAAAGGATCGTTTCATATAAATCTCCGGTATTATCATCTGAAAAGATTTCAGGGGATGGAATTGTAGTAAAAGAAGGGGTGGCGGTCGCAATGGTTGGAGTTGAGGTAACGATGGAGTTATTTTGGACAATCTGTTCCGGTTTTGAAGTGTGTGATGATGTTTGGCAGGAGCTAAAGAGAATAGCGGTCAAAAGCATAACCGGGAAGAATAAATATCTTTTTGACATGCACCCTCCTATAATTTTCAGTGATTAGCTTATTTATTCGTTAATATATCTTACAACGAGATAGAGCATAAAAATTAGAGAGAATGAATCCCTAAATAATTTTAATGCCCCCCATATACTTTGCCTGTCCTTTTTTTGTAAAGGGGAAAAAAGGACTCAAATTTACACAATTTTACAAATATTACATAACGATGGCAGCCCTTGCTTGGACTGCCCTCTCACCTTTTTACCTCGCTGCCCTAAACTTCCACCCCGTCCTCTCCATTTTCCCCCTCATCGTCCAGGATAACCGCTCCCCCACTCCCCACCTGCGTCACGCGCACCTCTAACTCGCTGCCGCCACTGTTTCCTTCCCCTACCTGGTCTCCGCCTCGAGCAGCTTTCTACATTTCTCCGCCTTGTCTGCATAATTTCTGCACATTCAGAATTTATGATTCAAGATGAATCTTGATACAACCAAGGAGAAAGAAATGCTAAATCGGAAACAAACTCACCTGTTACTCATCATCCCTTTGATCATTGGTTTGCTGCTGGCTGGATGCACCCAATCGGATACTACTAATGCTCAATCCGCCGGCACCGGCTTGGTGACAGAATCCACCATCACGGATACCGTGGAATCTTCCGGTTCACTCGCCGCAGCTCAGGTTGCCACGCTCACCTGGAACACGAGCGGCGTGGTTTCTTCGGTGTCCGTCAAAGCCGGTAATCAAGTCAAGAGTGATGACGTCCTGATGGAACTCGACTCGACAACTGTACCTGCTGAAGTAATCGATGGCTTTGTAGCGCTGGCAAATGCCAGGCTGGCTTTGGAAGATGCCAAATCCATGTCCTCCACTGCCGAAGCGATGGTGGCATTGGTCGCCGCCCAGGAAGCATACCAGGACGCTTACTCCGACGCATATACAATTGGTACTCAAATTGGTTCCAACAACAGCATCGCAGCGGCTCGCGTCGCGCTTGAAATTGCAGAAGTCAAACTTGAAGATGCTTCGGAGAATTACACAAACCTCAGTTATCTCAAAGATGACAACCTGCAAAAATTGAATGCGAAATCCGCCATGATCAACGCTCAAATCAATGTCAATACATTGAAGACCCAGTTGAACTACCTGACAAGCACACCAGATACACTCACTGCTGATGCTTATTCAGCCAATATGGAACTTGCCAAGGCAGAATTGGAAAGTGCTCAGCGGGCTTATGACAGAGTAAAAGATGGTCCAAATCCAGATGATATTGCTGTGGCACAAGCTGCAGTGGATGCCGCCCAGGCAACGGTCAATAGCATGAAGGTCATTGCCCCGTTTGATGGCGAAGTGGTTGTTGTTTACAGCCAACCCGGAGATCAGGTGAGCCAGGGTGAAAATGCCCTCATCCTCATCGACCGAACCAAAATGTATGTCGAAATTTCCATCGATGAGACCTCAATTTCAAACATCACTATCGGGGATAAAGCGGCCATCTCCTTCGACGCCTTCCCGGGTATGGATACCACTGGAGAAGTCAGTTTCATCAACCCCATTGGGAATTCCTCATCCGGTGTGGTTAATTACACCGTCCGAGTCGATCTGGACAAAATCGATCCATCCGTGCTGATTGGCGCCACCGCCAATGTCACGATTCAAACGGGAGAACCCGAGTCGACCCTCTTTGTCCCCATCGCTGCGGTACAAAGCGATGCCCAGGGTGAATATGTTATTCGCATGAATGGTGACCAGCAGGAGCGTGTCTCCGTCATCAGTGGGCAGATTGTGGACGACACCGTTATCGTGGATGGAGACCTTAAAGCCGGCGATGTGGTTGTCATTTACTCTTCCACAACCTCCTCCAGTGACACCACCAGTGAGCCAAATGGCGGAGGAATGATCATGCCTGGCGGTGATTTTGGCGCAGGCGCGCAAAATGGCAACAGACCCGGCAATATGGTCCCCTAATTACAAGACACTGATACCTTCGAGGAATTAATATGATCGAAGCAAAAGAACTCACCAAGATCTACAAAGTAGGCGATAGTGAAGTCCGCGCCTTAGACGGGGTAAACCTTAAGATCGACAAGGGAGAAATGGTCGCCATCATGGGACCATCCGGGTCAGGGAAAAGCACATTAATGGCTATCATGGGCTGTTTGGATAACCCTACCAGTGGAGAATATTTCATCGATGAGAAAGATGTCTCAAAAATGAGTGATGACCAATTGGCTAACCTTCGCTCGCATGAAGTGGGGTTCGTCTTCCAGCAATTCAACCTGCTGCCAAGAACCACCGCATTGGAAAATGTGATGCTGCCCCTCAGTTACAACGGCACCCGTTACCGAGATCGCGTTGAAAAAGCCAAAAAAGCACTTGAAACGGTTGGACTTGGAGAACGCATGAAACATCACTCCAACCAACTTTCAGGTGGACAGCAACAACGCGTGGCAATCGCCAGGGCGCTGGTGAATGATCCTGCAATTTTGCTCGCGGATGAGCCGACAGGTAATCTTGATAGCAAAACTGGGGATGAGATCATGGCACTTTTTCAACGTCTGCATGAAGAACAGGGTCAGACGGTGGTCTACGTGACCCATGATCTATTTATCGCCCGTCATACCGACCGAATCATCCATTTAATGGATGGAATGATCGTCAAAGATGAATATGTGAAAAATCCAATCAAAGCTGGAACAAAACGACCGGAAGAGATCCTGATCAATGGCAATGCCAATGGCAATGGCAATTCCAACACAGCTCATCAGGAAGAAGGTGAAAAATGAGTCTGGTGAATAATTTCCGCATTGCCATGCGGGCTCTTCTGGCAAACAAACTCCGTTCCGCGTTAACGATCCTGGGCATTGTCATTGGTGTGGCTGCTGTGGTCGCCCTGCTCGGAATTGGTCGCGGGGCGACATCGAATATCACCGAACAGGTGGAAAACATGGGTACTAACCTGATTACCATCTCGAGCGCAAGAATGTTCCGCCCGGGGATGATGGGCGGAGCATCACGCACAGGTTCCCTGCTGCTGGAGGATTATGAAGCCATAATGGCGAAAGTGGATGGAATTGCCAACGCGGCACCCTACTATTCCTCCCAAACCCAGGTTTCCACAACCAGTCGTACAACCAATTACAGCGTCATCGGGGTCACGACCAATTATCTGCAGGTCAATAACCTGGAAATTGCCAGTGGACGTTTTATCACCGATGCTGATGATCTTAACCGGTCGCGAGTGGCTGTAGTCGGTTCTGATGTTTCTGATGAACTTTTTGAAGGATTGAACCCAATCGGGCGCAGCATCAAAGTAAACAATGTGACCTTTGAAATCGTTGGCGTGCTCGCCGCAAAAGGTACTTCGGGCTTTATGAGTGCAGATTCAAATGTGATCATCCCCCTGCAGACAGGGTACGCCCGCGTTTTTGGCTCAATGGCGAAATACAACGGAAAGTCAATTCTCTCAGGCATCTCCATTTCGGCGGCAGATACCGACCAAATCGACAATGTCATCTCCAAAGTGGAGCTGGTATTGCGTGCCCAACACAAACTCGGGCTAAATGATGACCTCGGTTTTTCCGTTTCAAGCCAGGAGCAAATGCTATCCAGCCTGAGTGATATCAGTAATACCATGTCGGTTTATCTGGGCGCAATTGCGGGCATCTCACTGCTGGTCGGTGGAATTGGCATCATGAACATCACCCTGGTATCGGTAACTGAGCGTACGCGAGAAATCGGTTTGCGCAAAGCTGTCGGTGCTCCGCGTAAAGCGATCCTCTTTCAATTTCTAGTGGAGACGATGACTCTGTCCATACTGGGAGGTATTCTGGGAATACTCCTGGGCGTGCTGATTGCGTTTGTGTTTACCTATCTCAACCTGATCACCGCCAAAATTACGATGGATGTCGTTCTTCTCGCCTTTACCTCTTCTGCCTTGATCGGTTTGTTCTTTGGTCTCTATCCGGCTTTTCAGGCTTCCAAGCTCAGACCCATTGAAGCTCTACGTTACGAATAAAGCATCAGGTGATTTATGAAAATTCGCCAATCAACTAAAAGGATTATTTCATTGGTTTTATGCATTAGTTTGATGCTGGTCGCTGGTCTCCTCCCTTTATTGGGAGGAGACCGACTCTTCCGCTCCAACGGAGACCCTGCCAATAAAGGGCTTTTTTCAGGGCAGATGCCAGGTGCCGGAAATAATGACTTTGTCCCACCGGAGGATGGCAACTTCCAACCGGGGCAAGGAATGCCCCCCTCGCAATCAAATCAACGCCCCGGAGAAGGTGAACCTTTTTCAGGGGGAAGTGGTACCTTTCCACCTGGAGAGCGGGGTTCGTCTACCCAAATGAAAGTCATGCTTCTCCTACGTTACGTGGCTGGTGGCGCTGTACTCTTGGGTGGAATCCTCACAGCAGTAGGCATCGTGCTGCGTAAAAAGTGGGCAAAAGTATACGCCATACTCACTGCAGCGGTTGCACTCATCTATACCATCTCCTCCATGATCCGCCAAATGGGAGGAATCAATCTGGCTCTGAACATCCTGTCAATAGTTTTGGCGCTTGGTCTCGTCCTTTTCCTCTTCCTTCCGGAAAAACAAGTTCAATCTCAAGCTGAATCGATAGCAGATGCTTAACAATCCCCTCTTGCCAGATCATCTGCTTCTGTGGATAATCAAAATCAAATGAGTAAAAAAATTTTGATCGTGGATGATGAAATCAAGATTGTAGAAATCTGCCAGGATTATCTTCAGGCAGCCGGTTTTTCAGTTGTCAGTGAAACAGATGGCATGAAAGCCCTGCACCGGGTGCGGGAAGAAAAACCGGATCTGATTGTCCTTGATCTAATGCTCCCCAACATGGATGGTCTCGATATTTGCCGTGAAATTCGGCGCGAAAACAACATTCCCATCATCATGCTCACTGCCAGGGTGGAAGAAAGCGACAAGCTCGTTGGATTGGAATTAGGAGCGGATGATTACATCACCAAACCTTTCAGCCCGCGAGAGCTGGTAGCCCGTGTACGCACCATCTTCCGGCGGGTGCAGTACGAGTCAACCTCTGATGTAATTCACTGCGGGAAATTCACACTGGATCGCGGGCGGTTCACTGTTCAGGTGGAGGATCAGGAAATCCCGCTCACACCCACCGAATTTGAGATTCTGGCGACCCTCACCAGCCAGCCTGGGCGTATTTTCACCCGCAGCCAGATTCTGTTAGCAGTGCGCGGTGTCGCCTTCGAAAGCTATGAGCGGGCAATCGACTCACACATCCGGAACCTTCGTAAAAAGATTAATCCTACCGGTCTGGAGGCAGATTCAATCATTACCGTGCATGGCGTGGGGTACAAATTTAATGGAAAGTAATCCGAAAGAACAGCCTTCCTCCACTTCAGTCAAGCCGATACAACGCAGGTTGGTACTGGTGCTGGTCCGCGCTTTTCTAGTAGTGGCGGTTGTGGGTGTGGTTGCCCTCCTGGCTCTTACCATCACCCAGATCAGCCGCAATACTGGTCGCAATCCATACTTCCGCAATCCCAATGCAGCCGTCCTCGAAGCTTATTATTTAGGCAAAGGCAGCTGGGACGGTGTGGAAACGATTATTCAAAACTCGATGCGCCCGGAATCTCGTTTCTTAATGATGGATTGGGAACGTTCTGTACTTCTCGATGCCTCTGGGAATGTGATCTTCTATTTTGGTCAACTTTGGAGCAATAACTCAGGGCAGGCAGTTCAATTGCCAGTACAGTATCAGGAAACTGCCTTAATGGTCAATGGCAAAGAGGTTGGCAAGCTTATTACTGAAAAACCTCCCGTACCGCAGCCTATCCGTCTCACACTCGGCGCCTTGAATCCAATCTTTTTCGTGGCTTTGCTTCTGATCCTGCTAACTGTGATCATCGGTGTGTTGCTGATGCGCCGCTTCGTCAACCCGCTGGCGGAAGTGATTGCGGCTGCCGGGAATGTTGCAAAAGGCAATTTGAGCACACGGGTGAAATTGAAAAATTCCAAAGATGATCTTTACCTGCTTGGATCCCAATTCAATCAAATGACGGAGACTTTGGAACGCAATGACCGGGAACGACGGGAAATGTTAGCAGATATTGCCCATGAACTGCGCACCCCACTGACCATTATGCGTGGTCGGTTGGAGGGCATCATGGATGAAGTTTACCCACCGACAATGGAGAGTATTGCCCCCGCGCTCGAAGAAACCTACCTCCTGGAAAGGCTTGTGGATGACTTGCACTTGTTAACACTGGCAGAAACTCGACAACTCCATCTTGAGTTGAAATCCACCAATCTGGTTGATTTGCTGGTAAAGACCGTAACCGTCTTCGAACCACAGGCAGCCAGCCGAAAAGTAAAAATCCTCTACGAACCTGCTGAAAAGAAACTCTACGCCATCATCGACCCGCAGCGGATGGAACAGGTGATTGGCAACTTGATCGGGAACGCCCTGCGGTTCGTTCCTGTTGAAGGAATTATTCAAATTCAGTCTTCAAGTCAAAATGGTCGGATACAGATTGTAATTTCCGATAATGGTCCGGGGGTAAAGGAAGAAGATTTGCCTCTGCTTTTTGACCGTTTCTGGCGCGGTGAAAAATCGAGGACGCGCGCTACTGGCGGGGCTGGGTTGGGTCTGGCTATCTGCAAGCAATTGGTGGAAGCACAAGGGGGCAGGATCAGCGCTCAAAACAACAGCGAAGGCGGCTTAAAGGTCATTATCGAGCTTCCGGCAGCAAACGAATAAATCGCTGACAAGCGCTAGCAATGGTGAACCACTGCTAGCGCTTGCTGCTGATACTTCTCAAAAGGTTCTCACACCGCATTGGCAGATTTATCACTGGCAGTGAATGGTTTTTGCTCCTTTCCGGTTATGGTAAGATTGGGCGATTGGAGTAGCCATGGCATTGCTTTTCATCGTCTCAATGATCTGGGCATTTTCATTTGGTCTCATCAAAGGGAATCTGGCAGGCGTTGACTCCACATTCGTAGCCTTTGCTCGCCTTTTCATTGCCGCGCTGGTCTTTTTACCCTTCCTAAAAGTAAAAGGTGTGGAGTGGAAAACAAGGCTGAAGCTAGCTTTTACCGGATTCGTGCAGTTTGGACTGATGTATATTTTTTATCTTGCCGCATTCCAATCCCTGCAAGCTTTTGAAGTAGCGCTATTTACAGTTTTCACCCCCATCTTTGTGACCCTCAGCGATGACTTGTTTTCGCGGCGGTTTAATCTCCTACATATGATCGTAGCGCTCGTGACCGTTGCGGGAACATGGGTTATCGAGGGTCAAGCTCTGCAAACACAGGCTGTCTGGAATGGTTTTATCCTGGTTCAGGCTTCGAACCTGTGTTATGCCTTTGGACAAATTTATTACCGCCGGATCATGGGACAGCATCCAGAACTCCAAGATCATCAGGTGTTCGGGCTGCTTTACATCGGCGGCGTGGTTGTGACGGTTTTAGCAACCTTATTCCTTACCTCACTTAGCTCAATTTCCTTGTCGGTAAAACAGATCCTGACCCTGATCTACCTCGGCGCGATAGCTTCCGGGTTAAGTTTCTTCCTTTGGAATATTGGTGGGCGGCGTGTTAATGCCGGAACCCTGGCAATTTTCAATGATCTTAAGATTCCACTGGCGGTGGTGGTTTCACTTTTAGTGTTCGGCGAGCAGGCGAATCTCCTGCGGTTGGTGATCGGCGGGATCATAATCATCGGCGCCCTCATTCTAAATGAAGCACTAAATAAAAAATTTCGCGTGAGTTAATGATTAAAAACCCCCGCCTTAGCAAGCGGGGGTCATTTTTTAGGCATTCCCTGACATCTCAACGATGCGCACGATCACATCGACTGCCCTTTCGAGGCTTCGGGTTGGAAGAACCTCATACTTTCCGTGAGCATACAACCCGCCGGTGAAGAGATTTGGCGTCGGCAAACCCATGTAGGATAGGCGGGAGCCATCCGTGCCGCCACGGACGGGAACAATTATCGGTTCAATCCCCAATGAAATCATTGCCTGTCTGGCATTTTCAACGATGTGGAAGACGGGTTCAATCTTTTCGCGCATGTTGTAGTACTGGTCATTGATTTCAAGTTCCACGTGACCCTCGCCAAGGCGACGGTTTAGCAAGGTTGCCGCATCGATCATATATTGTTTACGTTTTTCAAGCCGGGCACGGTCGTGATCACGAAGGATATATGCCAACCGGGTCAATTCCACTGTCCCATTCATCATAATAAGATGAATAAAACCTTCACGCCCTTCGGTATATTCCGGTCTTTCGTTAACCGGAAGCATAGCGTTAAATTCCATCGCCAGAAGCAACGAGTTGATCATTTTATTTTTCGCAACGCCCGGGTGAACATTGCGACCATAAAAGGTTATAACGGCTTCTGCCGCATTAAAAGTCTCATATTCAAGTTCTCCAATCTCACCCCCATCCACCGTATAGGCATACTCCGCGCCGAATTTCGCAACGTCAAATAGATCAGCGCCATGACCAATCTCCTCATCCGGCGTAAAACCGATTCTGATTTTGCCATGGGGAATCTCAGGGTGATGGATCAAATACTCCATTGCCGAAACAATCGCCGCCACACCAGCTTTGTCATCGGCGCCAAGCAGAGTGGTGCCATCGGTGGTTATTAACTCCTGCCCGATGTATTTTCCTAATTCGGGAAATTCCTCCGGTTTCATACGGACATTGAGGGCTTCATTCAATACAATTTCTCCCCCATCAAACTTTTCGATGATTTGAGGGTTAACATTTTCTCCACTCATATCCGGGCTGGTATCCATGTGAGCAATAAAACCGATGACCGGCAGGGCGCGATCCGTTGTTGCTGGCAAAGTAGCCATCAGATAACAATGGTCATCCAGGCTGATTTCTTCGAGTCCAATTTCCTGCAAATCTTTTTCCAACTCGCGCGCCAGATCAAACTGAATGGGGCTGCTGGGGATGTCCGTAGAATCTCGAAGAGAAGTCGTATGAATTTTGGCATATTTGATAAAACGGTCGCGTACAGTCTGCATAGGTCCTCCAATGATTAAGTACTTTGATTATATAGCAAGTGAGGGTTTAAACCACAGAGCCGTCAGATTGACGGCTCCGGGGGTTTGGCGCTGCGGCTTCCCTACTGCTTCGCGAGGAGGGATGCCGCAGCGCTGTGTTTAAAACTATGACACATCGTAGACATCACCTCCTCATCGTTAGGATTGCAACCTGGAACAAAATAAGTAAATCACATTTCGGATTTTGCGTCAAGCCACCCGTACTTGCTAAGGTTCCCCGGACACACTATAATTCTGGAAAATGAATGAGAGTAAGCCTCCCCACCCGCAACGGATGCCTCTTAAGAACCTGGTCCTTGCCTTCCTGGCACTGTCATTGGTAACCGGTTGGCTTCTTTTAACCCCTGCCGGTTTAGATGGAAAAACTCATGCGGCAGGCTTTGCAGTTTGTCACCAGCTTGAATCTCATTCCTACTCAATTGGCGGAAAAGTACTGCCGCTTTGCGCGCGTTGTACGGGCACCTTTTTAGGTCTGTTCATTTCTCTGATTTACCTCTATCCCCGCGACAGGCGTTCCGGGTTCCCTTCACGCGGAAAAATCATTCTGCTGGGAATCTTTTTCATAGCCTTCGCAGTAGATGGTATCCATTCAACCCTCTCCCTGTTCCCCGGATTTGCCCCTCTCTACCCATCCTCCAATCTTATCCGCCTCATCACCGGATTTCTCATGGGCATCACCCTGGCAAACCTGGTCTTGCCCCTCTGGCAGCAGACCTTATGGGTGAACCCAACCCCTGCCCCAATCCTGGCGAGCTGGAGGCAGTTCACTCTCCTCCTGCTCCTTTGTCTCGCGGCAGGCGCCCTGATCCTGGCTGACCTCCCAATTCTCTATTACCCTGTGGCTGTGCTTTCAACGGTTACAATTTTTGGCATATTAAGCATGCTTTATTCGCTCATCGTTTGCATCATTTTACGAAAAGAAAATACCTTGCACCTTTTTAAGGACGGATGCCGTATATTTATTATCGGATCCATCGCTGCTATTCTGCAAATTGGTTTAATGGATTTACTCCGCTTTCAATTAAGCGGAACCTGGTAAGCAAACAGGAAAAAGGAAAATGGACATTTTCAATATTTTTACCGCATTTGGTCTATCCGCCAGTGCAGGGTTGAATGCATATATCCCCCTGCTTACGGTGGCATTGCTGGCAAAATTCACCAATCTCATTCACCTCCAGGAACCCTGGAACCTGATGACTTCATGGTGGGTGATTGGTGTGCTCCTTGTACTTACTATCGTTGAGATCCTGGCTGATATGTTCCCGGGTGTGAATCACGTCAACGATGTCGTCCAATCCTTTATCCGACCAACTGCCGGGGCGATTGTGTTTGCTGCCGCCTCCAGCCAGGTAGGGGACGTCAACCCGATATTAGGTCTGATTGCCGGCTTGCTCGTTTCAGGCGGGGTGCATGCCGTGAAATCTTTAGCCGTACGCCCGGTGGTAAACGCAACAACTGCCGGATTGGGGAATGTTCCCGTCTCCATCGGCGAACAGGCAACCTCAACCGTGGTAAGCATCCTTTCTGTGCTGATTCCGGTCCTCGTTGCCATCTTTTTGGTATTTGTGATCGCTCTGATTCTCTGGTGGTCGAAACGTCGTAAGAAACGGCAGAAGGAAGTGGATTTCGATTGAACACTTCTCCAGAATCCCCTCAACAAGATAAAGAGCGTGAAGCCCTGATTGAGGCGCGTAAGAAGGAGATGCTGCTCATCGCCATTGTCATGACGGTGTCCTTCTGCCTTGGTGGCGCTATATTGATGGGCGTGCTGTGGCTTATCCTAAAATGAATCCCGGTCGAGCCCGTAAGACAACTGAATTTCCTATTGGCTTAGAATCAGCATATCCTCCTCAGCCAGAGGAAGGATCACCTTTTCCCTTATCGAATAAGGCGTTGGGGACATAAATTCCAGGCTCGCACCCGTGCATAATCTAAATTCCACCCGGTAAAAATTGCCGAGAAAACGGTTGTCAATCACCTCTCCCTCAATTTGATCCTGCCCGATTCCCTCTCCTTTCAGCAAAATTTTCCTGGGGCGGATCAACAAAGTGACTGTCTCGCCGAGGGAGGGTTGCTCGGAACCTGGCGCAGCCTGTGGATGCAAAACCCCAAGAGCTGTTTTAACCGCCAAAGGTGAAAGATCGCACACCACGCCGTCGATAAACCCGTGAAATCCCAGGAACTCCGCCACCCATCGACTGGAGGGGTACTGGAACACTTCCTCCGGGGAACCATACTGCACAATCCGTCCCTCATGCAGGAGAGCCAGGTGATCGCCGAGGAAGGCTGCCTCTTCCTGATCATGGGTCACGTAAATGGTGGGGATACCGGTTTCATGAAGCATTCCCTTTAGTTCTTCCTGCAATTCAAATCGCAAATTCCGATCTAATGCTGCCAGCGGTTCATCGAACATCATTAACCGCGGTTCCGGCGCAAGCGTTCTGGCGAGGGCAATACGTTGCTGCTCTCCACCTGAAAGATCAGTCACCCTTCGGTCATGAAAGGAGGTCATATTGACCCGTTGGAGAGCGCTCTGAACTTTTTGCTCGATCTGGTCACGCTGAAGGTGACGCATGCGCAAGCCAAAAGCGACATTTTCAGCCACCGTCAGGTGAGGGAACAACGCGTAATCTTGAAACATCAAGCCAAAATTCCGTTTATAGCCCGGAACAGCACGGAGATCCTCCCCCTGCCAGCAAACACTCCCCGAATCCGCAGACTCAATCCCGGCAATAATACGCAGCAGGGTGCTTTTTCCGCTTCCTGAACTACCAATGAGGCATAACGTTTCCCCACCGTCTACGGTCAAATCCACCCCATTCAAGAGCGGCTTTCCTTCATATTTTTTGCAAAGATTGCGGACTTCAAGCATTAATCTCACTCCATTAATCTGAATGCAGTGCAGCATGGCTTAGATTTTCAAGTAAAAGCAGTGAAATCCCGCAGATAACGATCAGAATCGTTGCCATCGCCATCGCCTGCCCGTAGTTCAAGGCACCCGGCTGAGACAGGTAGCGATAAATTGCCAGCGGCATGGTGGGATTATCCAGCCTGGCAATGAACGAAGTCGCTCCGAATTCCCCCAGGGAGATCGTAAAAGAGAACAACGCTGCAGAAAGGAATGCCCGGCTGATCAAAGGCATTTCCACTTCCCACCATACGCGCAGCGGTGAGGCGCCCAATACGGCAGCGGATTGCTCCAGAGAGGGAGGGATGGAGGCTAACACCGGCTGAACCGTTCTTACTACAAAGGGCATGGCAACCAGGCTGTGCGCCAGCGGGATCAACCAGGGAAAACCGTTACCAGTCAGCGTGGAACCATGAAACGTTACGACAAATCCAAGCCCCAGTGTGACCGCGGATGCTCCAAAGGGGAGCATGATCAAAGGATCCAACCAGCGCCGGGCAGAAGGTACTTTTACCAGGGTATAGGCGATCAAGCTGCCATTGATCACCGCAATCAACATGGTTATCCCTGCAAATATCAGCGAATTTGCAATCGCCCGCGCAGGTTGAATGTAAAAAACATCTCCTCTTTTATTGACGAAGAGTTCTTCGTAATATTCCAGAGTCAGACCGCTCTGTACATCCTCCCGTTGACCACGCTCTGCTTCAACCCGGAAAACCGACCTGCTGGCAAGCGCCAGCAGAGGTATGACCTGCAACAAAAAGAGAGTAAGAACCACAAGTGTAACTATCCCCTTTTCAACTGCACCCCGTGGCGGATGCGTCCCTTCCGCCCGGAATCTTGGAAAGAAGGGAACCGGTTGACTTCGATTAACTCTGCCATGCAGCAGCATGACCCCAAGGGTGCAAAGCAATTGCACCAATGAAAGGATGCCTGCCATGGGCAGGTTAAGAAAATAGAGTGCCTGTGTATAAACCGCAACCTCAAGCGTTTGAAACTCCGGTCCCCCCAGCATCAAAATGACGCCAAAGCTGGCAAAATCAAACAGAAAGACGAGCAAGGATGCTGAAAGGATCGAGCGGCGTAACAAAGGAAGAGTAATGGTTTGAAAGACTTTCCATGGGGAGGCTCCCAGTACACTCGCGGATTGTTCAAGCCGCGGATCGAGCTGGCTCCAGGCTCCTCCAACCACACGGATAACGATGGAAACGTTGTAGAAAACATGTGCCACTAGAATTGCGCCAAATGTGTTAAGAAAGTGAACCGGCGGTATATCGGAACCTGTTAACTGCATCAATCCCATGTTTATCCAGCCATGTGGTCCTAGCAAGGCATTGAAAGCTGCAGCCACCACCACTGTAGGTAGGATAAACGGCAGCATGGTAAGAATGCGCAGCAAACGCTTGCCGGTAAAATCAAAACGGGTAAAGACATACGCGGCAGGTAAGCCAAAGAGCAGCGTCAGCAGCGTGGAAAGGATTGCCTGATAAACCGTGAAACCAAGTGGCTGCCAGATTGCGGAAAGGTAAATTTCACCGCTTTTCTGGAACATGAGTCCCAGTACCTTAGCCAGTGGAAAGAAAAAACAAACGATCAACAGAGTAACCGGAAGCGCCCATAAAGGCGCTCCTATCCGTTTGATAAATTGAAAAAAGGAACGAGAGAAAATCACTGCTTCATCACCCGGTCCCAATCCCGGATCCATTGATCACGACGGTTTGCGATCAGCACCGGGTCAAGCATGGCGGGTTCTTCCGCTACAGAAGCATATTTTACGAACTCCTCTGGAAGTACAGCCGTTGGATTCACAGGAAAAACGAAATTTTGTAAGGGCAGGTCTTCTTGAAACCGGGGTGAAAGCATAAAATCGATCCAACGCTGCGCCAGATCTAAATGAGAGGTCCCTTTGAGAATCCCGGCGTACTCGATCTGGCGAAAACAGGTAGCTGGCGCGGTGATCGAAGCAGTTGGAGCTTCGCTCAGTGGGCTGCTCGCATAGATCACCTCAGCGACCGGACTGGTGGCATAAGAGACAACCATTGGCTGGGCACCTTTCCCTGAAGAAGCAGAGAAATTGGTGTAATATGCTGTTTCCCAATCGTTAACGACTACAACCCCATTGGCTTTGAGTGCCTGCCAGTAATCGAGATAACCTTCCTCCCCGTACTGAGCAATTGTGGTCAGTAGAAATGCCAACCCGGGCGAAGAAGTCGCCGGATTTTCCACCGCAAGCAGCCCTTCACCCTCTTTTCCGCCATACTCCGGTAGGAGGAGGTCATCCAGGCTCTGCGGCGCTTCCAACCCTCTGGCTGCAAACCAGGCGCGGTCATAATTGATGCACACATCCCCATAATCAATCGGGGCAACCATTCCTGAAAGGGAGTTCTTGAAGGAATCCGGAATATTCTCCAACAATGGGGAGGTATAGGGCTCAAAAATCCCTTCCTGTATCGCCCTTGAAAGAAAGGTATTATCCACCCCATAAAACACATCGGCTTCGGGTGATTCCTTGGTAAGGATCGCCCGGTTGAGGGCTGCGCCGGTATCACCGGATTTCAAAAATACCACCTGAACCTGGTTCTCTTCCTCGAAAGCCTGGACGATCGCTTGTGAAATGGCAAAGGAGTCGTGCGTCATTACCGTAAGCGTAACCGGGGTGGGAGTGGTGACCGGTTGAGCTGCCGGCGCGCAACCGCCAAGTGCCAGAAGTAAAAGCAGACAGGCTATAAGGAAATTGTTGAGAAATTTCATAGCGGTTACTCCCTGCGCTCATGAATGCAAATCAAGATGCCCGACAGCACTTCCACGCTTGCCGTATCAGCCGCCATAATATTGCTGATGCCGCGGCTGCGATAAAAAACCATACTTTCATCTTGAAGCGGGAATTGCAATCCCGTGGTGGTAATTCCACGCACGATGGGGGAGAGCGGCAGCAGGGAGACAATCTCCCCGGGTTTTCCAGTGAGGCGAACTGAATTTCGCACGAGGATCACTTCCTCATTGCCATCCACAATGCGAGCATCCAAATCAGCAAGGTCCGGGAGATGAAGTAGAAATATGTTGGAGAGCGTCTGGTCGAGCCGTCCACCGAGCGCGCCAAAGATGATCAGTTTTTGGCAACCCATATTTGCCGCGGCTAAAAGGGCAAGCTCGAGGTCGGTTTCATCTTTATCAACAGGAAATTGTCGAACTTCCGCTCCCACCTCGCGTGCCCAGAGAATTTGCTCCGGACTTACTGAATCCAGGTCGCCAATCAAAAGGTTGGGGATTAATCCAAGCGACTGAATGTGGCACAATCCACCATCCGCCGCGATGATCATCTCACCCCCCAAAGCCATACGCCGAATTTCTTCCGGACGTTTCAAATCGCCATTGGCGAAAATCAAAGCTGTTTTAACCGTCATAGAAAAACCCTCCACCGGGGAGGGCTGGTGTATTCTTAACTATCCCTCCGCCGGTATGATCCGGATCAGGTAATGCGGGTAAAGGGTAATGACCCTACTCTCAGCCTGTTTTGCCAGGCTCCCCGTTGTGCTGCTAATTTGAGTATAGACTGCGCAAAGCCCCGTGTCAAGAGTCCGCTCAGGTCATGTATTTGCAGGACTGTCATCAGGCTTCCGGCAACATATCCTCACGAAATCCAGCCCCAGCCCCTCAGCATGTTGCTTTGAAACCGGGTTATCAGCGTCCGCCATCAATACATTGATGAGAAACCAGCAGATGACACGCAGTGTGGCAGGCAGCTGTTGTTGGGACTACTCTAACAGAAAACTCAGAGCACCAATACCGGAAAGAAATTCAAAGTCTGGCACCTACCTGCCGATTTTTACGGTTGAGAGCCAGCAGGATTTTTCTACACCCTCAGGTTTTTTTCGCTTCCATCTCAAAACCGGGAATCCGGGTCTTCTTTTCAAGAAACTTCAGCCCCCAATTCAACAGAAACACCATCACCAAATAGATCACCGCCACTGCCAGATAACTTCCAATGGGATCATAGGTGGCAGTGGCTGCGCGTTTGGCTTTAGCCATCAGGTCCTGCACTGCGATCAGGAAAACCACAGCCGTTGTCTTGAGCAAAGAGATCGGCTCGTTTGACCAGGCAGGAATCATGAGCCGCAAAGCCTGCGGCAAAATGATGTACCAGATCGTCTGCCAGCGAGAGAGACCAATCGACCTGCCCGCTGTCATCTGGGATGTGCCGATCGCCTGAATGGAGCCGCGCAGATATTCAGCCTGATAAGCAGCGCTGTTCAACCCGAGAGCAAGATAAGCTGAAAGCGTTTGGGAAAGAGTCAGACCTAGAGAAGGAAGCCCATAATAGATCAGAAACAACTGAACCAGCAAGGGCGTACCCCTGAAAATCTCGATATACCCAATGGCAATCGTCTTCAATAGTTTGGAGCCATAACAACGTGCCAACGCCAGAAGCATTCCCAGCACAAACCCCAACAGCAGACCTACGGCAGTCAGTTCAAGGGTGACGGCTGTGCCTTTAAGGAACTCAGGCAAAAAACGCTGGAATAATTCCAACCATTTGATCATCTATTTTCCGGCGTCCTTTTTCCCGTAGAGCTCGGTGATCTTCCACAGAAACTCACGCGTCCGATCATGTTTTGGACGGTAAAAGAGGTCTTCCGGCGTGCCTTCCTCAACGATGCTTCCTTTTTCAAGGAACACAATACGGTCGGCAACTTCACGGGCAAACCCCATTTCATGGGTCACCACCAGCATGGTCATCCCTTCCAGCGCCAGTTTACGCATCACTTCCAGCACTTCACCGATCAGCTCAGGGTCGAGAGCAGAAGTGGGTTCATCGAAAAGCATGATGCGCGGATCCATCGCCAGCGCCCGGGCAATTGCCACCCGCTGCTGCTGCCCGCCTGAAAGCTGCCCCGGGTAGTGCCCCGCGCGGTCAGACAGACCCACCCGATCCAGCTCCTGCATGGCTTTTTCACGCGCCGGCTCTGGTTTCATGTGCTTCACTTTGGTCAGACCAAGCATCACGTTATCCAGAGCGGTGAGGTGGTTGAAAAGGAGAAAATTTTGAAATACCATACCAATGTGCTGCCGTACCACATCTTCATTGCAATGTTTCGCGGTAATCTCCTGGTCATCCAGCCAAATCTGACCGCCATCCGCACGGGTAAGCAAATTAATGCAGCGCAACAGAGTGCTTTTGCCAGTCCCACTAGGACCGATGATCACAATCGTATCGCCTTCATTCACAGTCAGATTTATGTCATGAAAAATAACATTATCACCGTACTTCTTGGTTAGGTCTTTAATCGTGAGGATGGGTTTTGCCATGATCACTCCAGGTTAAGGATTGGCAGGAATACGCAACCGCTTTTCGAGGGCATCGAGTAAACGGTTGGTTATAAACACCAGAATAAAATAAATCGCTGCCGCGGCGGCATAAGCTAGAAAAGGCTGTTGCGTGCTGGCGGAAATTAATTGTGCACGGCGGAGAACTTCGGGGACGCCAAGCGCATACACCAGGGAAGAATCCTTGATCACAATCGCCGCTTCATTGGACCAGGGGGGAATCGCCAGACGCAAGGTTTGTGGCAGGATGATATTGCGAATTGCCTGGTTTTTCGTCATCCCAATCGCGCGGGCTGCCATCATCTGACCACCGCTGACCGAAAGGATGGCTCCACGGATGATTTCCATCTGATATGCGCTGCTGACGATGCCAAGGGAGATGGATCCTGCCCAGAATGGTGAAAGGTTGATTTCGCCGGAAACAATAAAGTAGAGAATAAAGAGCAAGACAATGGGGGGAATCCCCCGCATCATCGTGCTGTAGATGGAGGTCAGGTTTTTGACCATTTTTCCTGAATAAACATTCAAGAAGGCGAGCACAGCCCCCAAAAGCAAGCCAAAGGGAAGTGCAATGACTGTCACTCCAACCGTAAAGGCTGTACCGGAGGCGATGTACTGAAGGAATCGGGCAACGTTCAAAAAAAGTTACTCCTTATCCAGCCAAAGTTTATCCTTCCCCCTGTTTACACTAAATTAATGGGGGGATCAGGATACTTTACAAGCATGTATCCTATCCCCCCAATTTCTCTATGAAAAGTTACTCGCTAAAATACTTGACCGCGAGTTGATCCACAAATCCGTCGTCCTGCATTTCCTTTAGGATACGATTTACTTCATTTTTAAGGTTCGTATCCCCTTCAGGAAGGACGATATTTAATGGTCCGGTGGAAAGAACTCCATGATAAACGATCTTCATGCCACCATACTGGCTAACCACTGCCTGCGCGGGAACATAATCCGCCATCAAAACTTCAATCCGACCAGCCTGTAAATCAAGGGCTGCCTGATCGACCCGCTCATAAGTGAAATACTTTTCCGCAGGCAGCAAACCAGGTGTTACCAGGTTATCTGTAATCCAGCCATCTTGAACGGTGCCGGACTGCGCGCCAACGGTGAAATTGGCAAGATTCATCGGGTCGCTCAGATCACCGGTGAATCCATCGAGAACCACAAAGGAATCCTCCGTGGTGTAATACGGATCAGAAAAATCGACTGTTTTATCTCGTTCTTCATCATAATTGAAAGCGGCGATGGACATATCAATTTTGCCTTCCTGCACCGCAGCAATCAGGCTGTCAAAAGGCATGTCAGTCCACTCTACCGTCACACCCATGCGTTTCCCAATTTCATTCATTAATTCCACATCAAAACCCGTTGTGTTCCCCGCTTCATCTACAAACTCAAATGGCGGATAATCTGCAGATGTTCCCACCACCACCTTACCAGCTTCCTTGATGGCAGCCAGGTGATCTGTGGAAGATTGGCATCCCACCACCCCTATTGCAAGAGTCAATACGAGCACAAGCATCAACAGACGTTTCATTAGCTCCTCCGATTGCAGTTCTTGAATTATATGAGAATCGTAACCCTATTATATAACAGAATACTATCAGCAAATGGCAGAACGAAACGGATAGGTTTTTAAAAGAAGGAATGGGAGAATCCAGTATAATTGCCTGAATACTATGAAACAGTTCCTGTTTTGGAGTCCCTCTTGCCTCCATTAATTCAGTTTGACCATGTCGTCTACCGGCACCCTGGCACTGACGAACTCACGCTACCCGCGCTTAATGATCTTTCCTTGCAGATTGAACAGGGAGAATGGGTGGCGATTGTTGGCGCCAATGGTTCTGGTAAGACCACATTCGCCCGACATTGTAACGCCTTGCTGCTTCCCACGTCCGGGCAGGTGCTGATCAACGGAAAAAACACTGCCCACGCCGCCAACCTGGCGCAGATTCGTGCCCGCGTTGGAATGGTCTTTCAAAATCCAGAAGACCAAATTGTAGCTACCCTAATCGAAGAAGATACCGCTTTTGGACCTGAAAACCTGGCTATTCCCCCGGTAGAGATCCGTGCGCGGGTCAATACAGCGCTGGAAACAGTTCGCATGGGGAGCTTGAGGAACCGCCCCACTCACCTGCTTTCCGCCGGTCAAAAACAACGTGTTGCACTGGCTGGCGTGCTGGCAATGGAACCGGAGTGCGTGATTTTCGATGAGTCCACAGCCATGTTGGACCCGCGGGGTCGCCTGGATGTGATGGCTGAAATGCAGAACCTGCATCATCGTGGCATAACGGTCATTTTCATCACCCATTTTATGGAAGAAGCCGCCCGGGCTGACCGGGTGCTGGCGATGAAAGATGGCAATCTCGTCTATGATGGTGCACCTGAAGTTCTTTTCATGGATCAGCCTTTGTTGAAGTCTTGCGGGTTGGAACAGCCTTCAACGCTTTTATTATTAAATGAAATCCGGAAAATCAATCCTGCACTCGCCCATTTATCGACTGATTTTGAACAGGCACTACAGGAGATTCCCACCTACAGTGGCGCTTATTTTCTTGAACCACAGCAATTTAGTCCCTCATCCGCAGAGGCGCTTATTTCAGTCCAATCTCTCGACCATTATTACCTGCATCATACGCCGTTGGAAGAGCAAGCGCTTTTCGATATTTCCCTAGAGGTAACCAGCGGCTTTGCTCATGGCTTTTGCGGTGCCACAGGTTCTGGTAAATCCACTCTTCTCCAGCATTTGAACGGCTTGTATCGACCGCAGAAGGGGGAGGTTAGAATTGGTCCGTACAATCTCTCGGATCCCAATGTGGATATAAAAGCCGTCAGACGGTACGCCGGGTTGGTTTTTCAAAACCCCGAAATTTATTTCTTCGAGCAGTATGTTGGGGATGAAATTGCCTATGGACCAAAAATGCTCTACGGGAAAGAAGGGCTCGCCCGGCGGGTTGAGGAAGCAATGAATCTGGTAGGGTTGGATTTTGAAAAATTCAAAGACCGGGTCACCTATACACTCAGTGGTGGCGAAAAACGCAAAGTAGCTCTGGCTGCAACCATGGCTTTGCAACCACGCCTGTTGATTCTGGATGAACCGACTGCCGGGCTGGACCCTGCTTCCCGCCGTAATTTGCACGGCATCCTGCGGGCTTATCAGCAGCAGGGCAGTGAATTGATCTTGAGCTCCCATAGCATGGGCGACATTACTGAACTCACCCAGAATCTGACCCTCCTATCAAATGGTCGGGCACTCCGCACTGGCAACACAGCTGATTTGTTTAATGACACAGCGCTCATTCAAGAAGCTGCCCTTGGGCAGCCTTCGGTGGTGAGGCTGGCGATCCGTTTACGGGAGCGTGGCTGGCCCCTGCCTGAGCGAGTCGTCAAGGCGGAACAACTCTTTGCGGCATTGCAAGCAATCGATGGAGGTCAGGCTCATGGATGAGTTTGATTTCCTCTCGCGGATTCCCTTCGGGCAATACATTCCCACCCAATCGGTATTGCACCGCCTCGACCCGTTGACCAAGATTCTCATTTTTGGTGCCTGGATCATCGCCATCACTTTCACTCCGTCCAGAGTGGGATTAATTCTTGGGGTGGTTGTGGTTTTTGCAGCCCTGCTTCTTTCCAAGGTGAAAGTGGGATTTGCACTTAAAAGTTTGATCGCCCCGCTGCCATTTCTACTCATTATTGCAGTAATACAGGTTTTTCTGTATTCTTCCGCGCTCGACCCAAAGATCGTGGCAAGTATCGGAAAAGTTCATATCACGCTTTCCGGCATTTGGGCAGGAGGAATGCTGCTCATCCGTTTTTGCGCCTTAATCTTGCTCTTAAGCCTGGGTGGATTTGTGATTTCAACCTCGGAATTATTGCAAGGTCTCAACCGTGCCCTTGCCCCCTTGCAGCGCCTTGGCATCCGCACCATGGATTTCATCATGGTGATTCAAGTGACGCTGCGCTTCCTTCCCTTCCTTGCCCAGAGTGCCGAACGCATCGCCAAAGCGCAGGCATCGCGCGGCTCAGATTGGGGGGTGAAAAAGAAAGGGTTGGCGAACCGTATCCGGCAAGTGGTTCCGATGGTGCTGCCTCTTTTCATCACCAGCCTGCGCCGATCTGAAAACCTCGCGCTGGCAATGGACGCCCGCGCCTACGGGGTGCTGGACAAACGAACCAGCATGACAGAACCACATTTTAACTGGAAAGATGCTTCCGCAATCCTGATCGGAATCACCATCTCACTTGCCATCTTTCTTGTGTAAGACGATAAGTGAATGTGGGGGATCTTACCCGAGATCAGAGCCTTTGCGTTTGCCCACAGTGAATTGACGGTAAGCTGCCACCACCAGTAGGGTGATCAATGCCGAGACCCCTGCTTCAGGCAGACCTGAAGTAACCGCAATCCCACCCAGTGCTTTCCACATTCCTGAACCAAATACCTGGGTCATCAGAGGGGTGTTGCCAAAAAACAACCCCAGGGCACCCAGTACCAGCACCGTATTGGTAAGACTGCCGGCAATCCCGCTCACAATCAAGCCCGGAACCGGCCATTTCTTCAACGCAGACCAGAACAGCCAGGCGACAGGACCAATGAAGAGACGGGGCAAAACAGCCAACAGGGGGTTGACGAATAAGGGATCAAGTACACCGGTGGGAGCAATGGCTGCCTGCAACATGCTAAAAAGCCCGAAGATCAGACCGATTCCAAGCCCCACAATCGGACCCTCAAGAATGGCGCCGATGATCACCGGAACATGCATGATGGTCAGCGATATTCCGCCAAACCATGGAATGAATCCCCAATGCGTCAGACCGAGAAGGATGGTGATACCACCGAGGACAGCTGTAATCACGATTTTTCTTGTTCTATCTTGTGCCATTGATCACTCCATTTTTGTTGAAGTATGATCCAAATTGACTAACGGTTACCCATGAATTTTAGCACACCCAGACCAGTATTGCTTTGGGCGATTTTGGGGCTGCCATAGTATTCAATGACACCGGCACCAGAAATAGTGGCATTCAACACATCCTTTGCCCACACAGTGGCGGAGCCAACCCCAGTCAAACGAACACTGGCTACACTTGCTTCAAGGCGGGGGGCTTTGAAAGATCCCGCACCGCTGAGCGCCACATTAAGTTCATCTGTCCTTCCGGCAAGGTCCATGGAACCAACGCCTGAAAGGGTGACAGAAATCCGCTTCGCTTCCACCGTACCGATGGTAAGCAGTCCGGGACCTGAGATTGCAAGATCCAGGTTTTCAGATTCTATTTTCGGGCAATCCAGGCTGCCCACTCCGGCAATCGACAGTCCGACGATCTCCCGCATAATAAGGCGGAACCGGATCTTGTCACCACTAAGAGCGCGGATGCCAGTCCAATCCTTCCAATCCTCATCATAATCGATGGTGAGAATGTTCCCCTCCACGATAGTACGTATGCGTGAGCGAATCTCAGGCTGGGCTTCAATTTCCAGTTCCTCATGATCGCCTTGCAAGAGATCTACTCTTCCCATACCTTTGAAAATTAGGGTGTTAATCCCGTTGACATCACGTTTTTCTGAACTTGTGAATGAATCGCTCATCTTAATCTCCTTCGAATTTTTCTACGGATATATACGTTTTTAACAGGCAAAGGATTCAACCCCGTCAAACGGATGGATATACAATATAATCTAGCCGTAATTTACAATTCGCCCAGGAGATATCATGTCCACAAACTTTCCACCAAGATGGGATTTGAGCAACGTTTATCCTTCTCTTTCATCCGCTGAATATGCTCATGACTTTGAAAAATTATCACAGCTAATATCTGAAATGGAGAAGGTTTTAACCGGCACAGCAGCAAAAGCCACCGGAAAAGAAGAAAGTCAATTTCTGGCTGCGCTTGCCAGTGATCTGGTCGACAGAGTTAATGAATTGCTCTTGCTAGCCGGTACCATGCGCGCCTACATCGAATCCTTCATTTCAACAGACAGCTACAATAAGGAAGCCCTGCGGAAAGAATCCGAATTTGACCAGCTGGCGGTTAAGATGGATCAGTTGGAAGTCTTATTACGCGCCTGGATAGGTAAAGTGGCTGACCGGTTGCCCGAACTCTTCATTGCGGAACCCAAACTTGAAGCCCACCGTTATTTTCTTGAGGAAGATGCCCGCCAAAGCAAGTACATGATGTCGGAAGCTGAGGAGATGCTGGCATCTGAATTGAGTCTGAGCGGTTCCAATGCCTGGTCGAAGCTGCAAGGGATGGTCACTTCGCAGGCAAGCGCCGAAGTGGAAATCGATGGTGAATTGCGCAAACTGCCATCCCCCGCCCTCACCAATTTGCGCTCGCACCCTGATGCGGATGTACGCCGGCGCGGTTACGAAACGGAAGACAAACTTTGGACTTCCCTCAAGGTTCCACTGGCTGCTGCCATGAATGGGATTAAAGGCGAAGTCAATGTGCTTAACCGGCGCCGTGGTCGCAAAGACGCCTTGCACAGTGCCATTGACATGGCGCACATCGATCGTCAAACCCTTGACGCAATGCTTGGCGCGATGCAAGAGTCCTTCCCGATGTTCCGGCGTTATTTCAAAGCCAAAGCAAAGTATCTGGGAGAGGAAAAACTGCCCTGGTATGATCTCTTTGCGCCGGTGGGTGAGATCAAATCGGATTACACCTTCGATGAAGCCAGAGAAATCGTCTTGAAGAATTTTGGCAATTTCACGCCGGAGCTGGAAGCATTCGCCAAAAACGCCTTTGATCATCACTGGATCGATGCCGAACAACGGGATGGAAAACGCGGCGGCGCCTTTTGCATGGAAGTGCCGGGCGTTGGTGAGAGCCGCATTTTATCCAATTTTGATGGAACCTTCGATCAGGTTTCCACGCTCGCTCACGAGCTGGGGCATGGCTTTCATAATTACTGCGCAGTAAAAGCCGGTAAAACTGAAATTCAAAAATTCACCCCCATGACGTTAGCAGAAACTGCTTCGATAATGTGTGAAACCATCGTTACCTCGGCAATGATGAAAGACGTGACAAAACCTGAAGAGGAACTTGCCATTCTGGAAAGCCAGATTAACAATGATTCACAAATTATTGTGGATATTTATTCCCGCTACTTGTTTGAAAAAGAGGTGTTTGAACGCCGGGAAAAAGCAGAACTGACCGCGGATGAATTGTGTGAGATTATGGAAGACGCTCAAAAAGCCACTTATGGCGATGGATTGGACGAGAGATACCTGCAAAAATGGATGTGGACGTGGAAACCTCATTATTACTCTGCGGGATTATCCTTCTACAACTTCCCCTACGCCTTCGGGTTAATGTTTGCGACGGGTTTGTATGAGATTTACACACAACGTGGACCCGCCTTCGTTAAGGATTATATGAACCTGCTGGCGAGCACCGGCGAAGCTCCTGCCGCTGATCTGGCAGCCCGCTTTGGAATTGATATCAGGACGCCTAAGTTCTGGGAAGACAGCCTGAAAATCGCCGAGAGACGGGTGGATCGTTATTGCCTGCTGGTTGGTTGATCGCAATGGCTCCAGGGAGGTGAAAGCCTCCCTGGTTTATTCGTTATCAGGATCGTCTATTTTTTACTTGCCCAACTGAAAACTGTGAATTATAATGCTGGGCATATTGCGGGCGTCGCCAAGTGGTAAGGCGTCAGCCTTCCAAGCTGATATTCGTGGGTTCGAGTCCCATCGCCCGCTCTTAAAGCCCTCCTGGGGCTTTTTTCTTTTGGGCTCCGGGAGGCTTGCGCACTCCCAGCGCCCGCTCTTAAAGCCCTCCTGGGGCTTTTTTTCTTTTGGGCTCCGGGAGGCTTACGCACTCCCAGCGCCTGCTCTTAAAGCCCTCCTGGGGCTTTTTTCTTTTGGGCTCCGGGAGGCTTGCGCACTCCCATCGCCCGCTCTTAAAGCCCTCCTGGGGCTTTTTTTCTTTTGGGCTCCGGGAGGCTTACGCACTCCCAGCGCCTGCTCTTAAAGCCCTCCTGGGGCTTTTTTCTTTTGGGCTCCGGGAGGCTTGCGCAC
>JAGPFF010000052.1 GCA_018056725.1 Anaerolineaceae bacterium | reverse complement strand
ACACCGAGATCGCCATGCTTTACAGCCCCCTGATCAAGGAGCGATTTCAGGATGTGGACCTGATCCTCTCCTGTGGTGACCTGCCCTATTATTACATCGAATACATGATCAGCATGCTGAATGTTCCCTGTTATTTCATCCGCGGGAACCATTCGAGCAGCCGAGAGTTCGGGGCGACCACTATCCGAAAATATCCCTGGGGAGCGGTGGATCTTCACCGCCGTTGCGTGGAAGATGATACCGGGTTATTGCTTGCCGGCATGGAAGGCTCATTACGTTACAACCGGGGACCCAACCAGTTCACTCAATCCGAGTACTGGAGCTACATCCTCAGTCTGGTGCCGCGATTCCTGATTAATAAAGCCCTGACCGGTCGCTACCTGGACATTTTCATGGCGCATGCACCTCCATGGCAAATCCACGATGCCGACGATCCGCCTCATCGGGGTGTCAAAGCCTATCGCTGGCTGATTCGTGTTTTCCAGCCTCACTACTTCCTTCATGGGCATATCCATGTTTACCGGCAGGATACCATCACACAAACACAAATTGGAGAAACTTTGGTGGTGAATGTTTACGGATATAAGTTGTTGACCATTCCTGCGCCAGCCACACGGTCGTGGCAAAAAGGAGGCAGAAAATGAGTGATTTCGAATCCGATGGAGCAGAAAAACTCATCCAGCAATCAAGATCGGATTTTTCCAGCGCCTTTCAGAAGGGATTCTGGCGCTCGATCTTCAGCTGGCTTCATAACAAGAATAACGAACTCCTGCCATTTGAAGAGGTGATGAAGCATATCCCCATGCGTGGTCAAAATTACATCGGGGTCAGGCAAATTGAAATTGACAAGATTATCGGATCCGTCAGCCGCTATCAGGACTTCGACCGCGCGTTCCTCCCCAGGCAAACCCACACCCGCTCACGCTGGGAAAGTATCGATCGAGCCCATTTCAAGAACATCATCCTGCCGCCGATTGAAGTGTACAAGATTGGAGATTCCTATTTCATCAAGGATGGCAATCACCGTGTGTCTGTTGCCCGGGAAAAAGGACAGGCTTTTATTGATGCCTATGTAACCGAAATTCACACTCCAGGTCATATTGATAAGGACACCGATCTCAACAGTTTGATTCTAGAACAGGAGTACCTTGAATTCCTGGCGGAAACCAAATTAGATAAACTCTACCCGGGGGAAGATTTTCGATTTTCCATCCCCGGTCAATACGATAAGGTTTTGCAACATATCAGCGTACACCGCTGGTTTATGGGGGAAAAATTGAAGCGTCCGATCAGCGATGAAGAAGCTGTTCGTGGCTGGTATGAGGATGTTTATTACCCTCTGGTAAAGATAATTCGCAAACACCAGATCTTGAAGCAATTCCCCAACCGCACGCCGATGGATCTTTATTTGTGGATTCTCGAGCATCGCTGGTATCTGGCAGAAGAACAAAAACGGCGCGTCAGCCTGGAATCCGCCGCTCTTCATTTTTCACAGCAATTCTCCCGACGCCCATTCCGGCACCTGCGCCAGGGCTGGCAGTGGGTCAAGCGTCACATATTCCGTCAGAAGAAAAAGAAAACCGCCGAAAGGCGGCGGGAGAAAAAGGTCAAATAATGAACCGGCTATGCCGAAAGTTGCTTGACGCCTAACCAAAAATGATCAGGTAGAATCATTTGATCCGTAAAGACCTCAATACCGCTGGTTTTTGGCGGGGGGTCAAAAATCATGCCGGGATTAACATAACACAGATCTGGTCGCTGACCGTATTTTTTCTGATAATAATCAGTTGCCCGGCTGATCTTGGTTAGAAAATCGACCTTGGGATCATTATCGAACCATAACATGCCAGTATTCATCTTTTACTCCGAATTAATCAGATAGCCTTAACATTGCAAGGTTCGGGCCAGATGCAGCCTCAATTCATAGTAATAGATGGCTCAGCAGATTATTTCGAGAATTTAATCCCGGGGCTGACGGTTGGGTGAGGACGGGTTTTATTGACAGAGGTTCCGTTTAAGATATAATAACCGGCGAAGCAAGGTCCACTAGCTCAATTGGCAGAGCAACTGACTCTTAATCAGTGGGTTCGGGGTTCAAGTCCCCGGTGGATCACTAATAGCAAATATCAGTCGATTTGAAGCTAAATTCCTCGATTTTCGAGGAATTTTGTTTATACACCTCCCTGAAAAATCAGTCTCTCAAAACACAGCGGTTTTCACCAGGTCTACACAATTGGTTGAAGTTGCTATAATTGATAAGCACATAGAGAATTGGAGAAACTTCATGGAGAATTGTCTGTATTACGGGGATAATCTGGACATATTGCGCCGTTACATTGGTGATGAAACTGTCGATTTGATTTACCTCGACCCGCCCTTCAACAGCAAAGCCACTTATAACATGCTCTTTGAGGAACACGACGGTTCTAAAGCCACCGCGCAGTTTCAGGCATTTGAAGACACCTGGCACTGGGACCATTCTGCTGCAGCCGCCTACCAGGAAGTGGCAGAACGTGGCGAGAAGGTCAGCCAGGCGATCATTGCCATGCGCCAGATGCTGGGTGACACCGACATGCTGGCTTACCTTTCAATGATGGCGATACGCTTGATCGAATTGCGCCGTGTCCTCAAACCCACTGGATCGATTTACCTTCACTGTGATCCAACAGCCAGTCATTATTTAAAGATTATCCTTGATACGATTTTTGGACCGCAAAACTACATCAATGAGATAATTTGGAAAAGATCAGATGCCCATAGCGATGCAAAGCAAGGGTCAAAACATTTGGGCAGAATACATGATGTAATTCTGTTCTATTCTAAAACTGAAGCCTACCAATTCTTCTCACAATACCTTCCTTTACCAGATACGACTATTGATAAATGGTACAAAAATATTGAACCTGAAACTGGACGTCGATATAACAAAGCTGATATTACAGGACCTGGTGGTGCAACTAAAGGCAACCCTTTCTACGAATGGAAAGGTGTTTCTCGTTATTGGCGTTATAGCAAACAAAATATGGAGGAGTTAGACAAAGCAGGTCGTTTGGTGTATTCGAAATCGGGTATGGTATACGAGAAGCGATATTTGGATCAGTCAAAAGGTGTAGCCCTACAAGATTTGTGGACTGATATTTCAATGCTTCGGGGTATTAACGATAAAGGGGAGCGTCTAGGCTACCCCACCCAAAAACCTGAAGCCCTCCTCGAGCGCATCATCCAGGCGTCCTCCAACCCCGGTGACCTCGTCCTCGACCCCTTCTGTGGCTGCGGCACCGCCGTGGTTGCCGCCCAAAAACTCGGTCGTCGCTGGATCGGTATTGACATTACCCACGTCGCCATTACCGTGATGAAGAAGCGCCTGATTGACATCTTTGAACCTGACCCCAATTTCACCGTCATAGGCGAACCTACCACCGTTGAAGACGCTGCCGAGCTCGCTCAATCCGATCCCTACCAGTTCCAATGGTGGGCATTGGGACTTGTAGGTGCGCGCCCCATCGAGCAGAAGAAAGGCGCTGATAAGGGCATCGACGGTCGACTATACTTCCACGAGAAGGACGGCGGCGAAACCAAACAGGTCATCTTCTCGGTCAAAGCCGGTACTACCAACGCCTCCCATGTCCGTGACCTTCACGGCGTCATCGACCGCGAGAAAGCCGCCATCGGCGTACTGATCACGATGGAAGAACCCACCAAACCCATGCGTGCAGAAGCTGCCTCCGGCGGCACTTACACTTCTCCCTGGGGAGTTCACCCCAAGCTCCAAATCCTCACGGTCAAAGAACTGCTCGAGGGCAAGAAGATTGATATGCCTCCCGTTCACCAGGTGAATGTCACATACAAACGCGCTCCGAAGCAGAAGAAAAAAGGCGGACAGCCAGAACTCTTATAATTACCACCGAGAGCCCATCTGCTTGTAGGCATCGTGCAGGTCTTCCACCTGAAGCGCCAGATACCTCTGGAGCACCTGCGTTGATGAATGCCCCATTAGCTTCATCAATCTAATCAAGTCACACCCTCTACGCAAGCTTTCAAGGGCAAAGGCTCTCCGAAAGTCGTGTGGAGAAGGGATTGTTTTCAGATTTGCCATCTTGGCGCGCCGCCGAATGAGCTGGGTCAACCCGCTTGGTGTCAGTCCACTGTCTGCGTAGGAAATCCATAATGGCTCATGGCTCTCTCGGGTGTTGCGGCGTCGCATATATCGAATGATGTCCGTTCTAGAAGTATCCGTGAGAAAGACCGTGCGGTCTTTGCCACCCTTACCTGCTATTACTTCAATAACTCCAGTCTCAAGGTTGACATCACCGATGGTCAGGTTACAAAATTCTGCGGCGCGTAAACCAGTATCAAGCAACGAACGAAGGATTGCTTTGTCTCGCAGTCCCAAAAAGGATTTATCGCAAGTAAGGATCATCGCGTTCACATCCGATACCGATACTCCTTGAATTGGCGTGGTATTAACCTTCGGTGGTTTTATCTTCTTGATTGGGTTGGGTATTTCGCCATCGGTTTCCAACTCATACCAATTCAGGAAAGCCCGAATACAACGATAGTAACAATGCACCCCTCCCCCGTTGTGTGTCTCACAAAGCGATACCATGAAGTCGCGGATTATGTCCGACGTGACCTCATTGATTAATGTAGCACCTCTACTCTCGCAGTAATCACAGAACTCATCGAGCATGTCTTTATAGAAATCTATACTGCGGTTGGACAATTTTTGTCCCTTTTTTGCGACCAGGAAGGTGAAAATTTCTTCCTTAATCAGTGTCTCTCGGATAATATGTTTCATTTCAACAAGCCTCCTATATGCACTATATATTGGGGTTACGTGCCATGTCCCACACACATATAGGGGTATCAGCAGTTCTCACGCCAGATCCATTCGAAGATGGACCTCTTAATCAGTGGGTTCGGGGTTCCCTGGCCTGACCATCCAGGGCAGACAAGTCCCCGGTGGATCAGATCCTATGACCACTCTGCCAACTCCAACCAATTGTCACGTTCTTTTTTACACATTTCATAATTGTAAATTCAGACTTTTGTCGTTACAATTTAATAAAGCTATTCTTAGCTTATGGGGAGGGGATCTCCCCATATCTTTATTTAGGAGTGAGAAATGAAAAAGAACACGCTCGTCATCACTTCTGTCATTCTGGTGCTTTCAATGCTGCTGGCTGCTTGCGCCCAAGCCACTCAAGCACCGGTCCATACAGAAGCCCCTGTTGTCACGGAAGCGCCTGTTGTCACAGAAGCCCCGGCTGCCACTGAAGCACCCGCCGCTGAGGAACCAGCCAAAGAATATAAATTGGCTGCCATTTTCCCAGGTGTCATCACCGACAATGATTACAATACTCTTGCGTATGTCGGTATGACCGGTGCCCAGGAAGCCCTCGGGATCGAAGCTGTTTACTCTGAAAGTGTTGCCGTCCCGGATGTGGACCGTGTGATGCGCGAATACGTCGATGCCGGCTACAACATCATCTGGACGCACGGCGGTCAGTTTATCACGCAAACCGTCGAGCTTGCCAAACTCTTCCCGGATGTGGTATTTATCGGTGAAGGGGATGCACCTGTAGCAGACGCACCTGCCAACTTCTGGTTTATCGACCGCAACTTCAACGTCGGCTTCTATGCCATCGGCGCTACCGCTGCGTTGGCGACCAAGACTGGCAAAATTGCTTATCTGGGCGGTCAGGCTCTGCCCTTCTCCTATCAGGAAGTCCACGCTATCCAGCAGGCAATCGCTGATCTGGGCGTGACCGTAGAACTCGTTCCCGTCTGGACGGCGGATTTCAACGATCCTGCCAAGACCCGTCAACTGGCTGACGCCCTCATCGCTGATGGGGTGGATGTCATCATGGGTTCTGTGAACCTGGGAATGGTCGGCGTTTTTGAAGCCGCCAAAGCCACAACCGATAAAAAGGTCCTAATTACTGCCAAATACTCCGATAAGACCAGCTTTGGACCTGACAACTACATCACCGCCTTGCTCTATGACTTTAAAGGCCCCTTAGTAGACATCATCTCCAAAATCCAGGCTGGAGAAACAGGTGGTTATTACCCACTTGGTTTTGATACCGGCGTAAAACTGCAACTCCCACTTCAGAACGTGGACCCCGAAGTCGCAGCCAAAGTTGACGAAATTATCCAGAAAGTAATGGATGGCACTATCGTTGTGGTCAAAGACTCCACCGAGATCAAGGCTCAGTAACACTCCTTAATCACTGAAGATCAAGATGAGACTTCCGGGGTTAGCAGTTGAACGTAACTGGCTCAAACCTCGGAAGTCTTTAAAATCCAGCGAACAGGATGGATAAATGGAACAAGAAAATATACTCCTCATGCAGCAGGTCAATAAAACCTTTGATAAGGTGGTTGCCTTAAGCGAAGTAAATTTTGAGCTGAAACAAAAAGAGATCCTGGGATTACTGGGCGGTAACGGTGCTGGCAAAACTACACTCATGAACATCCTCTATGGTCTTTACCGTGCAGATTCAGGGAAGATTCTCCTCAACAACCAACCAATAACCATCCTTTCCCCAAAAGATGCTCTCACTCATGGGATCGGCATGGTTCACCAGCACTTTCTGCAGATTAACAGTTACACAGTCCTGGAAAATATCATCCTCGGATCCGAAGTTTCACATCCGTTCAGCTCCAATTACAAAGAAGAAGAAGTTGTCATCAAGAAGCTCTGTGAGCGTTTTGGACTTGAAATTAACCTTTCAGATCGCGTGGAAACCCTGCCTATGGGAACGCGGCAGAAAGTTGAAATCCTCAAAGCTCTCTATCGTGGCGTAAAGATTCTCATCCTGGATGAACCGACCACCAACCTCATCCCGCAGGAAGTTGATTCCCTTTTTGAAACGCTGAAAATCATGGTTCGCGAAGGGTTAAGCATCGTATTCATCACCCATAAACTTCGTGAAGTGCTTTCCATTTGTGACCGTATTACCGTGCTGCGCGAAGGGAAAAACGTGATCAGCCTGACCCGTAAAGACGCCAGCGATGAGATGCTCGTCCGTGCCATGGTTGGCGAGAATATGGATCTGAACAAGAGTATCATGTTCACTGATCGTGCCAAATCAACCATCACTGCCACCAGCCAGGACATGCTTGCGCTGGAAAATGTTTCCAAGATCAACTCACAAAAGATCCAGGAACTGACGGATATCTCCCTCACTGTCAAGGCTGGTGAAATTGTGGGTGTAGCAGGGGTTGCCGGCAACGGTCAGCGTGAACTGGCGGAAGTAGTGATGGGCATTCAGCCCATCGCTAGTGGTCGCATTCTCCTCAACGGAGACGACATCACCAATCTTTCCACCAAAGATAGAATTGCCAGGGGATTCGTCTATATTCCTGAAGATCGTCTTGCGGATGGTTTCTTAAATAAAGCCAGCGTGGCGCACAACCTCATCCTTGGCTATCATAACCTCGAGCCCTACAGTCGGAAGGGCATCATCAACTGGAAAAACGTGAACGAAAGTTCACATAAGATGATCTCTGAATACAATATCAAGACCACCGGTCCCGAAGAAATTGGTGGCAACCTTTCAGGCGGTAATATTCAACGCGTGATGATCGCGCGGGCATTTTCGCAACCCTCCAGGTTGATGGTGGCGCACAACCCCACCCGTGGATTGGATATCCCCTCCATGGATTTTGTATACCAGAAATTAATTGAGCATGCTTCCACTGGTGCGGCAACGCTCCTGATTTCAGAAGACCTTGACGAATTATTGCTCATCAGTCATCGCATAGCGGTGATGTACCGTGGCAGGATTGTCGGCATCCTTCCCCGGGAACGTTTTGAAAAATACGAGATCGGCCGTTTGATGAGCGGTTACGATCTGGAAAGTAAATAGAGGAGAGAACGAAACCAATGACACAGATAAAAAAGATCTTTCCTTACCTGGTTTCCGTACTCGCAGCTTTCTTCATTGTAGGAGTTCTCCTTTGGGCGCTTAATTTCAATCCGTTCAAAGCCTACCAAACCATTCTTTTCACCTCCTTCCGCACCCCCAATGGCTTTATTCAGACCTTGCTGAAGTGGATACCCCTTACTCTCGCCGCTCTTGCCTTTACAGTTCCGCTTTCCTCCGGCAAATTCAACATTGGCGCCGAGGGTCAGATGCTCGTTGGGGCAATCGGCGCGGCTTCTATGGGCATCCTTGGTCGGGATCTTCCCATGGGGTTGCTTTTGCCCCTGGTCATCCTGGCAGGAACACTTGCCGGCGCGTTTTGGGGGTTGATCGCTGCCTGGTTGTTGTATCAATTCAATATCAATGAAATCCTCTCCACCGTTCTGCTTAACTTCATCTCCTTCGCGCTGGTTGATTTTGTTGCCACGGGTCCATGGCGTGACCCGGCTGCCGGACACCCGACGACGGTGGCAATCGGTGAGGGTGGGTTTCTACCCATGCTGGTCAAGAATCCGCCGCTCCATTCGGGCGTGATCCTTGCGGTGATCGTGGCTGTGGTAATTTACTTTTTCACCAGCCGGACTACTTCCGGCTATGAACTGGTGGTCACGGGAGCAAACCCACGGGCGTCAAAAGTACACGGCATTGACATTCGAAAAATGTTCCTCTTTTCCATGGTCATCGGTGCCGCCTGTGCCGGTCTGGCAGGGGCAATCGAAGTTTCAGGGGTGCATCACCGCCTGATCGAAGGGTTACATTCAAACTTTGCCACTTTGGGCATGATCATCGGTCTGATGTCGCGAGGGAAGAATGAGGCAGTCCCCTTTGTTGCCTTCTTCATTGCCATCCTTGAGGTTGGCGGGAGCGCCATGCAGCGAACGATTATGGTGCCGGTTCAAATCGTTCTCATTGCTGAGGCATTGATACTGATCTTCATCTTACTTTCTGACGTCATCAAAAGGAGGCAGAAATGAGCGGGTTGGAAAGCACTATCACTGACTTCCTTAAACTTACTTTTCTCTCCATGGTTCCCTTCGTTTTGGCAAGCCAGGGCACCATGCTTGGAGGTCGTACCGGGGTCTTCAATGTGGCCCAGGAAGGTATCATGCTCGTCGGTGCTTCGGTAGGATTCCTGGTCAGTTACCTGAGCGGAAGTAACTTCATCGGTGCGCTGGCTGCCATGCTTGTGGGTGGTCTCTTCAGTCTCATTCTGGCTTATTTCACCACTACCTTAAAAATGGACCAATTTGTGGTGGGTCTGGCATTGTTTTTCATCGGAACCGGTCTATCCTCTCTGCTTCCGAAACTGGTCATCGGGGTAACTCTCACTCCCCCGCTGGTACCCACGCTTCCCGATCTCTCCATTCCCCTGCTCAGCAAAATCCCGATCCTTGGACCGATCCTCTTCAACCAGAATATTCTGGTCTATGTCTCGATTCTGCTCTCCATAGGGCTGTGGTATATGCTCTTTCATACCAACATGGGGCTTCGGCTGCGCTCGGTGGGTGAGAATCCCAAAGCCGCTGACGCATTGGGGATCAATGTCACTTCCAATCGCTACCTCACCACCATCATCGGCGGGATGTTGATTGGTCTGGCTGGCGCCTATCTGCCCATGGTCTACACAGGCACCTTCACTGATCTGATGGTCAAAGGACGCGGCTGGATTGCGATTGCCCTCACCTTCTTTGGCGGTTGGAGTCCTTTGCCCATCTTCTTAGGGTCTCTATTCTTTGCAGCGGTAGAGGTACTTTCATTCCGCTTCCAGGTAGGCACCTCTGTCATCCCTTACCAGATCCTTTCCATGCTGCCGTATATTGCCACCATCGTGGTCATGATCTTCACCTTTGGCAAATCACGGGTTCCCGCTTTTCTGGGACAGAATTACGATCGTGAACGAAGAACCCTTTGACGAAGCGAAGATCAGCATCATCGTAACTGCAGTATTTTAAACGCAAAACTCCGGGAGGCTGAGGTTCACCTCCCGGATTGTGTTTAATCAATATGGTGTGTATGGAAAGAATGAGTATGTCCCCAAACTGAGGCAGCGCCCAGTGGAAATATGGGGATAGTCATGCTTTAACAACTGGTGCAAATAATCAAAAAGAGGGGGGACAAGTGAAAGAAAACGGAGTGAAATCAAGCGAAAAGAAAGGGGAATTTGATAAAGGGTGCTAAAAAGGAGTAATAAAGAGAGTTAAAAGAAAAAAGTCTCTTGGCAACGACCTACTCTCCCAGGGAGTCGCCCCCCAAGTACCATCGGCGCTGACAGCCTTAACGACCGGGTTCGGGATGTTACCGGGTGTACCACTGTCGCTCCAGTCACCAAGAGACTTAATTCACGAAGTTAAGATACCAACCTTACGATAGTATGTAGTCCATAAAAGAGTGCCGAGTTCCCCGCACCATATGAAGAAGCCCTCGATCATTAGTACAGATTAGCTCAACGCATTGCTGCGCTTACACATTCTGCCTATCAAACAGGTAGTCTACCTGTGATCTTACTCCCTTACGGGAAAACAGGGATCTAATCTTGTGGCGAGTTTCCCACTTAGATGCATTCAGCGGTTATCTCTGCCTG
>JAGPFF010000051.1 GCA_018056725.1 Anaerolineaceae bacterium | reverse complement strand
TGGTTACGAAAAATCACTTTTAGGAGGATTTTTCGATGAACCGTAATCCCTCAGGCCTGTTATTTTCTCTTTGTATTGACGGTTTCGTCAAATACAAAACCGCCGAAGGCTTAAGCCAACGGACGGTCGATTCGTATGAGTGGGTGCTGCGTAAGTGGATGGAAAAGATAGGCGACCAGCCGGTCGGTAAGATCACTTCTGCCGACGTACTCGATTACATGACCTATCTGCGCACCGAGTATGTTCCCCACACCTTCGCCAAACCGAATCCTGCGCATGAGGCACCAACGCGCAAACTCTCCCCAAAAACACTGCGAAACCACTGGATCACTTTCAAAGCATTCTTCGGTTGGGCGGTCGCAGAGTTTAAAATCAAGAATCCCATGGAAGGCATCCCGGGACCACGTTATAAAGAAGCACCGGTAGCTGCCTTTACTCAGGAAGATCTTGCTGCGCTGCTCAAAGCCTGTACCTACTCCCGTGAGTACAATCCAATCAATCGCCATAATTTTGTCACCCGGCGACCATCGGCCAAACGAGATGAAGCCATGATCATGTTCATGTTGGATACCGGTTTGCGGGCTTCCGAGCTTTGCAGTTTGAAAATCGGCGAACTGGATTTGCGCACCGGCAAAGTTGTCATCAAGCACGGGGATGAAGGTGGGGCAAAAGGCGGCAAAGGGCGCACGGTGTTCATTGGAAAGAGCACCCGCCGGGCTGTATGGCGCTATCTGGCTGACCGCGAAGATCGCGATGATCCAGAATCGCCAGTGTTTATCAACCGCGGCAATCATCCGTTTAACTCCAACAGCCTGCGACATTTGATCGTGCGCCTGGCTGAAAAAGCGGGGGTCAAAGGGGCTCATCCACATAAATTCCGGCATACTTTTGCAATCACTTACCTCCGTTCAGGTGGGGATGTGTTCACCCTACAAGCCCTGTTAGGTCACAGCTCGTTGGACATGGTCCGTCATTATGCTCAAATCGCTGAGATGGACATTGAACGAGTGCATCGGAAAGCCAGTCCTGTTGATAACTTGAGGTTCTAAAAACAATCATTTTCTCTTTACGCCAGAGCTGGAGGATGGGATTCAGTAAACCCTTCCTCCAGACTATCAGGTTATTTACGTTTTTGGGCATGGCAGGGAAGTTTGCACGTTGGCCGGAGCGACGGCGAATCGCAACATTCCTTGCGCACCAAAATAATTGAACCATTTGCCATGACTTCATAATCCAGGCAGTCACCGGGTTGTAAATCCAACAGGTTACGAACTTTTTTGGGGATTGTGATGGCGTTGGTCGTGGTAATGATAATCGGTCGTTTTTTCAAATAATCACCTCCTTTCCTTCCGAGATTGCTGAAATTTTCATAATCCAGCTCAGCCGGATATTCTGAAACTCAACCGGGAACATGGCTTTCACCCACAAGAGGAATCGCTGGTTGGTATTCAAGATGCTCTGTAATTCTGCCTGATCCGATCTTTTTTCGACTTTCTGAAAAAGGAAATCAAAAAGACTGGTGTTGAAAGCGCGCACTGAACTGAGCGGTTGCGAGCCAGCCCAGAGAAGCAGAACTTTAAGATATTCGAATTCATTAGAGATCTGAAGCGATGAAAGCCCATGAACTACACGTGAATATTTCAGGAACAACTTAACCTTGAGGTAGTTCTGACGATCCAGCATTCCAAATCCCGCGATTGACAATTCCGCCGCAGATGGGACATTTGCCTTTCAAATGGCTCAGGTTGCCTTTGACAGGGCGAATTTCCGCATTTTGGATTTTGACGATCGTATTACAGCGCATACAAAAACCTTCCCCCGCTTGAAGCTGATGGGCTGGTTTCTTTCTGGAGATCTGTTGGTTATCAACCCAGGCGGCAAATTGCTTGCCGTCGATCCAGATATGGTTTGATTCATCCCGGCTGTGTGGCGCGCCATGATTGAGCCAATCTCGCAAGGTCGTTTCAGGAACGTCCAGGTCATCAGCGATTTCTCGCGGTGTGTATAGCATGGGCAGCAAACCGGGGGCCTTGATCAAGACATTCCTTGAAATCCGGCAATTTGAAGTATTTTGGTTTTCTGACATTCTTCTCCTTTGTTATTTTTTAGGCTATGCATGAAACAAACATACGCCAGCCATGCCAACCCCTTAAGGGAATGGCGTGGCTGGCGTATCCTCTTCCCACTGATAGGTGTTGAAAGATCCTCGTTTTGTAACTCTGATACGCGGATCATTATTGAGTTTTGAAAATGCCCGATCGATCGTCCTGGCGCTGCTATTGATTTGGAGTGTTGAGATGAGCTCATTCTTCTTGAATTCCTGCGCCGGTACACTTTGCAGATATTCCAGGATATCCGCAAAGATCAATTCCGCCTGACCAGGCACGCGCACCAGTTCAGAAGCATTCGTTTCAGAAAATCGGAGCGCGATGCTCTCTTCGGTCGATTCAATTTGGAACTGCAACTGCGCGGGTGGCAGGGATTCACGCACCTTTTGTGGAATGATCGTTCGCATCGAGTGTGTCGAATGCTGGTTTTCGTGTGTAACCACAATGGCGGTATCGACAGATCCCAAAATATCGGAGGAACCCCGGACTCGATAGGAGAGATCGGGATTTCCACCCTTATTGAGGTGATGAATCAGAATGAAAGTTGTACCGATCTGGTTGGCAATTTCTCGTAGTGTGTTCATCATTGGAGAAATTTCTGCAACCGAGTTTTCATCTGCGCCAGGCATAAATTTAGCCATGACATCAAAAATGACGACAGAGGCATCCAACCGATGAATGCGCTGGCGTAATGCCAGCACTTCGGAAGTGACTTTTAAGTTAAGCGGAGAAAAGTCGAAAATGAGGTTCGCTGGCGGTTGAATTCCTCGCGCATGGCACAGTTTGAGAACACGCGAGCGCATACCCCGGTAGCTGCCATCCAGGAAGTGATACAGCACTTTGCCCTGGGTTACCGGCCGGTTATCCCATGCCACACCCGAAGAAGCCATGCCAATCGCCAGGTCCAGAGCGAGAAAACTCTTTCCGGCTGCCGGCATACCGGCGATCAAGTTGATTCCGCCGGCCATAATCCAGTCTTTGAGAATCCAGGTCAATTCTCCCATCTCCGATAGACACAATTTCTCTGCGGTCATCACCATTCGCTCCGTGACCCCCGACAAGGTAGATGAGCTGACAAAGAATTCTTCCATTTGCTGCAGAGCTTCAGAAAGTGGTTTATCTTGAATAGCATTTTGCGCAAGTTTTGTGGCGACCTCCAACGCTTTTCGCTTAAATGCTTTTTCACGCACGATCTTCGCGTAAGACTCGGCGTGCATGGAAGTCGGAGTTGCATTGAGCAGCCCTGTGATGTACGCCGGCCCGCCAATTTCCTTTAGTTTTCCGCCGGTATTCAAAGCATTACACAAGGTGACTTGATCAATCTGCTGCTCAGATTCCAACAGGTGATTCATTGCTTCCCAAATCCAGCGGTGTGAGTCGCGATAGAAATACTCCGCTTTTACGATGGTGACCAAATCTTCAAATAAATAGGGTGCAATCATGATCGAACCGAGCAAGGCCAGTTCGGCATCAATATCTCTGGGTGAAACGGGATCTGGCATCAAAAGCTCCAAATGGTTTGATATTTTCTCCTTACGACAACGCAAAGGTCGTCTGAGAAAACGAAAAGCGACCGGCATAACAAATCACTTTGTTATGCGGCCGCTCCTACGATTTGATGGATGTCCAAGGAGATCAGCGACCCGAAACGATTACATTTTTATTCTACAAATAAATCAGGCATGATCCAAGGTGGTCATGTTAATTCGTATGTTCAGCGATTTGGACAGGTTGGAACTGACAACCATACGCGGCAGGTTTACCCAGCATTGTCCAGGACAATCGCTCAACCGTTTTCCACCAGATATCCGGGATTTCATACCAGGCTGCACCAGCAACATCCCGCGCAATATCCGGGTCCGGAGCGGTTCCCTTGGCCAATGCACTATCTGGATTGACCGCAACGGTTGTGTACACGACTGAATAGATTGGCGTAAGTGCAGCCAGTGACAGCATCATTCCCCATCCGCATTGAGACGGTTTGACCGTTTTTGCAGCATCGATCCGATCTGCCATGAATTCGAAATAGGTCAATCCCTGTGGTGCCTGAGGAACGCTCATCGGCTGATTGCCCCGGTAAGCGATAAACAGAATGGTTGCCATCACCATCAGAAGCAAAGCGTTTTTGAAGATCTTGAAGACTAAATGAAATCCCTTCAACAGAAACATACCTTCCTCCAGAAAATTGATTAGCCAAAAACCAGACCCTGAATGGTCAGATCAAGATCATCCGTGATTGGGACGGATCCGGCTTTAAGTGAAATACCTCCCGCTCGTAAAGCGGTTTTCAAGGCTGCAGCTCGCCTCCGTTCGGGAATGTCGGAAAAGAAGAAGAGCAGGTCATCATCCTCCCCTTCTCGCAGGCTCAGTGTGAAGCGAATCTGATAAACCTTGCAATCCAGCTTTGGGCGACCACGCTTTGAACCCACGATTAGTTTTTTCGATTGTGGTTCTGAAATAACGATAGTTTCCATAAACCCCTCGCAATTGATTGAACGGGATCATCCGCCAGGATGCCTTTACCATTGAAGAAATAAGGCAATGAGTTCTTGAGTAGGATCGCTCCACCACCCACCAGAATCACAGCCGTGAAACGCCGCCAGGCTTTGCCCCACCGCTTTTCAATCTCTCCAGTGACCTCACGCTCCCAAATTGGTAGTGCCTGCGAAATGTCGAGTTTATTGGCGCGCAGGAGCGTGTCCAATTCACCCAGGGAGTAAAGCTGCTGGCCGTTGACCAGCTCCAGCAGCCGGCGTACACCAGTGGTTGAAGCACCCGTAAAGCGTTGAACAGGAACTTTTTCGCGCACAACCAACAATTCGGTGGTGTTCATGCCGATGGATACAATCCCGACCTCCTGGGTGTATGCGCTGCGTCGCTCAGGAACGATCTTGCCTTCATCATCCAGCACATAATCAAACAGAGCGCCAGCCGGCTGAGATGTAACCCGAACCTCAATCACATTAAGGTGATATTCCTGGTCATTGGCTTTCCAAATGTGATCTGCCTTCATCCAACGCTGAATGCTCTCCACCGTGGTTCGTGCTTCCTCTCCGGAAAGAGTATCCAATGGCAAACCACAGGTGATGCTGACCGGCTGAGAAATATTCCCCGATCGCAGGATCAAGCGGGTGAATGCCCCATAGAAAAGCGCCAGCATTTCCGGTGAACCGGCAAAACGATCCATGCTCAGGTTTTCTACTGGCCTTCCGCTGTCGTGTGCGCCGCTATCAACAAAGAACGTGCTTCCCGACGGCAGAGCGATCCGCAGTGGCAGGCGGGAACTGCCCAACCCCAGCATGCGCCCTACCAGAGGGCCATTATTGACCGCGACCTGAGAGATCAATTGAATGCTCTGCTGATTCCCATGCAGCTTGAGCGCTCCCATTCCCAGATCAAGTCCAAAATTCATTGTTTCTGTCATGAAACCTCCTTTAATTCTACAAGATATAAGTCAACTTGGAGTAAACTGAGGTAAAAAAATCAACCTCATCGGTTGAATTTATTGTAGCATATTACTCCATGTTAATCAATATCTTGTAGTATTCATTTGGGAGATTACTTTTTATATGGACGACCCGAATCATCAAACGCCCATTTGCCCTGACCACTGTTTTGGCGATAAACTCTGGCGCAGTATGCCACGTCTGCTTCATCCAGGAGTGTCTTTCGACCCTCTTTGCCCAATTGGTGGATCAGCCCTCGCTGCATCCAGCGCGTGAGGGTAGAAGTGTTGAGCTTGTATTTCCGTCCGGCTTCATTGATGCTGATTGGAACGCCTTTCAGGCCTGCGTTGAGCTGGTACTCAGGTAAGGCTTCCTTGGGCAGCAGATTGTTGACGCTGATTTGACTGATGCCTATACTTCCATCCGTCATCACGGCTGCCTGAAGTTTTCGCTCATCTGCCAACTGATAAATAGAATCCAAATCCAACCCAAGCTGTTTGGAGGCTTGTTCGGGAGTAATGTAATATTCCAAACGGGATTGATCGAGTTTCACGGACTGCTCACAAAATTCGATTTACTACAAGTTAATCATACAGTGAAAGTGAAGGATCGTCCAGCATTGGTGCCATAAACTGGGGTTTAGTTTTTCTCACAGATGCTATAATAATTGGAGTATCTGGAATAATGGTCTTTATTGAATTGCGAGGGTTTTCATGTCCGAAACAAATGAATTCTTAAATGCCGATGAAGTGGCAGTTTTCCTACGGTTACCTCGATCCACAGTATACAAACTCGCCCAGGATAAAGTCATTCCCGGATTCAAAATCGGTAAACATTGGCGATTCCGAAAAGATACATTTCATGAGTGGCTTAAAAAACAGGAAAGCCAAAATGCAGAGCCCGGAAAACTTGAAAATTAACAATACGCTGCAATCAATGCGATGATTTGGATAGGAGAAGTAGATGGCCGAAAACAATGAGCTAGAAAAAACGTTATGGGCAGCAGCAGATAAAATGCGCTCGAATATGGACGCAGCTGAATATAAACACGTCGTATTAGGATTGATTTTTCTCAAATACATTTCTGATGCATTCAACGATTTGTACCAAAAGCTCGCAGAGAATAAAGGCGAATATGAGGGCTCTGATCCTGAAGACCCGGATGAGTACCTGGCAAACAACGTATTTTTTGTTCCTGAAAAAGCGCGCTGGCAATACCTGCAGGACCGCGCCAAACAGCCCGAAATCGGCAAATATCTTGATGACGCCATGGATGCCATCGAACGGATTAACCCGCCGCTCAAGGGTGTGCTTCCCAAAATTTATGCAGACCCAGAGTTAAACAAGCCGCGGTTGGGGGAATTAATTGATTTAATTGGCACAATCGGTTTTCGTCAGGATGCGCACGCGTCCCAGGACCTGCTGGGGCGTGTCTATGAATACTTCCTGGGACAATTTGCTGATGCGGAAGGAAAAAAAGGCGGACAATTTTACACCCCCGCTAGCATTGTCAAACTGCTTGTCGAGATGATTGAACCTTTTAACGGTCGTGTCTACGACGGCTGTTGCGGCAGTGGTGGTATGTTTGTTCAGAGTGAAAAGTTTGTTCGTAGTCACCAGGGGAACATCAAAGACCTGTCGATCTTTGGACAAGAATCCAACCCCACCACCCTGCGGCTGGCGCGCATGAACCTGGCTATTCGCGGGATCGACGCCAAACTGGAACTAGGCGATACCTTCCTCAATGACCGCCATCCGGATCTCAAAGCCGACTTTATTCTGGCTAACCCGCCTTTCAATGTGAGTGATTGGAACGGCGAGCAGCTGCGCGATGACATTCGTTGGAAGTACGGACTGCCGCCAGTCGGTAACGCCAATTATGCCTGGCTGCAGCATTTTATCCATAAACTCAGCCCCACGGGTACCGCCGGAATTGTACTGGCAAACGGCAGTATGAACAGCAATACCGGCGGGGAAGGTGAGATTCGCAAGAATATGATTGAAGCTAACATAGTGGACTGCATGGTTGCCCTACCTGCCCAGCTTTTTTACAATACCATGATCCCTGCCTGTCTATGGTTCCTGGCCAGAGACAGGACGAATCACAAATTTCGCAACCGTTCCAATGAAATTTTGTTCATAGATGCCCGCAAACTGGGGACGATGATTAATCGCCGCAACAAAGAGTTTGCACCTGAAGATATTGCCAAAATCGCCGGTACCTACCACGCCTGGCGCGGCGAAGGCGGTGTTTATGAAGATCAGCTCGGTTTTTGTAAAGCGGCAACCATGGATGAAGTTCGCGCTAACAATTACGTCCTGATGCCCGGACGATATGTGGGTACAGAAGAAGCCGAAGAGGACGGAATCCCGTTTGAAGAAAAAATGAATGCTCTGACGACTCAACTGGCCGATCAGTTCGCCCGTGGAAACGAACTGCAGCAACGGATTCGCGAGAATTTGAAAGGGATCGGTTATGAATTCTGAAGTAAAACTTCTTCCGCCAGCCAGGTTGGAAGAAACCAAACCCATCTTAAAAAAACTGGCATCCGCACACCGTTACCTGGCAGAGTTAAAGGGTGTAGCTGCTTCGATCCCCAACCAAACCATCCTGATTAACACGCTCGCGCTGCAGGAAGCCAAAGATAGTTCTGCGATTGAGAATATCATCACTACCCATGATGCTCTGTATAAGGAGCAGTTATTCAGCGATGTGATTAGCGACGCCGCTGCAAAGGAAGTCAGCCTTTACGCGGAAGCGCTCAAACATGGTTTTGATCTGGCTACGAAAAATCACATGCTCACACTAAACCATGTTGTCGAAATCCAGAAACGGCTGGAACAGAATGACGCTGGCATACGCAAAATTCCCGGCACGGTACTGGTCAACCCGGCCAGTGGAGCCGTTATTTATACCCCTCCTCAGGAGTATCAGACTATTCTGAGATTAATGGATAATCTGATGGCGTATATCAATAACCAAGAAATGCATGATGTGGACCCCTTAATCAAAATGGCGGTTATTCACTACCAGTTTGAAACCATCCATCCCTTTTATGACGGCAATGGACGCACCGGCAGGATCATTAATTTGCTTTACTTGGTCATGGAAGGGTTATTAACCTTACCAGTTTTATACCTCAGCCGCTACATCATTCGCAACAAAGGCGAATATTACCGTCAGCTGCAAAGCGTGCGGGACACTGACGAATGGGAACCCTGGATATTGTACATGCTAGAAGCAGTGGAACAAACCTCACAGCAAACCATTCTGCTGGTGAACGGCATTAAAGACCTGATGATGGATTACAAACACCGTATCCGCAGTGGGTATCCCCGGCTTTACAGCCAGGATCTGATCAACAACTTATTCAGGCATCCTTACACCAAAATCGAATTCTTGATGCGAGATTTGAACATCAGCCGGCTGACAGCTGCCAAGTACCTGGACACGCTAGCAGCGGATGGTTTTCTGGTCAAAGAGAAAATTTGGCGCAGCAATTACTATGTCAACCTCCCGTTATTTAACCTGCTAAAAGGAGATAACGGGCCGGTCGATACAGAACCGGTTGTCCTCACCCGCCGTATGGATCAGGTATAAAAACAGATGAAAAGTAAACACGATCAATTTGTCATGCATAAAATAGCAAAAAATTTATACATGAAACAAATGTCATGCATAAATCCAGTAATGACCTTTAAGTTAGAAGATAATCAAGAGAAGTCCATTCACCAGAAATTTGGGGGTATGAGTTATGAGTTCTAATGAATGGAGAAAATATAAATTAGAGGAAATTGCTGAGATTATTGGAGGCGGTACTCCATCAACAACAAATCCAGATTTTTGGGGCGAAGAGATACCTTGGGTAACTCCTCGCGATTTAGCCAGTACTGATGAACGTTTTATCTCATGCGGGGAAAGGAATATTACAAAAAAGGGTCTACAAAACTCAAGTGCACGGTTGCTACCCGCAGGAACAGTTTTACTGACAACACGAGCCCCAATAGGTTATTTGAGAATTGCATTGAATCCAATTTGCACAAACCAAGGATTTAAAAGTCTAATTCCAAAAGCAGATATTGCTGATAACCAATTTCTTTTCTATTTGCTTAAAAACAATGTTGAGTATTTAAAATCGGTTGGCGTAGGAACCACATTTGCTGAAATATCTGGAAGTGCACTACGGCAAATTGAATTTCAATTTCCTCCCCTCCCCACACAACGCCGCATCGCCGAAATCCTCTCTGCGTTGGATGATAAAATCGAGCTCAACCGTCAGACTAATACTACCCTCGAAGCTGTCGCCCAGGCTATTTTCAAAGAATGGTTTGTTGACTTCAACTTCCCCGGCACAACTGGCGAGATGGTCGAGAGTGAACTGGGATTGATTCCAGAAGGGTGGAGAGTCGTTCAGCTAGGTGAAGTGTCAGATCTATCGTGGGGTGATACCAAAACCACAAAGAATAGTTATTCATCAGAAGGGTATATCGCTTATTCTGCATCTGGACCAGACGGATATTTGCCTTATTATGATTTTTCAAGGGATGGTATTGTCGTTAGTGCTATTGGGGCTTATTCGGGAAAAACATGGTTTGCACATGGATATTGGTCTTGTATTAAAAATACAATTCGCTTTTGGTCAACCGACGATAATTTAAGCAATGAATACTTATATCTTTACACTTCACCTAAAGGTTTTTGGCCATTAAGGGGATCAGCTCAGCCTTTCATTTCACAAACAGATGCGCGCGAGAAAAGAATCATATACCCAGGAAATCATCTTGCGAGGTATTTTGGAGAAGTTCTTCAACCATTATTTCAATTAATTCGTAGGAATGATGATGAGGCTTTTACATTGTCACAAACTCGCGATTCTCTATTACCTAAATTAATGAATGGGGAAATTGAAGTATGAGCGGTATTAAATATGAGGATGACAATTGTAGGCGATTTAATGAATCCCTCGATGAAGAAGGTCTGGTATACATCGCGGGGATTGAATTTCAAAGAAGCCGCAT
>JAGPFF010000050.1 GCA_018056725.1 Anaerolineaceae bacterium | reverse complement strand
GTATAGAACGCCTCCATACCGCCAGCGGGAATGGAAATCTCAATCCGAACACCTGCCACCGGTTTATCCGTACGATTGAAAACATATACTTCAATCAACCCGCCGCTTTTCGTCGGATCGCAAATTTCCTTTTGCTCCACCAAAACAAACGGGGAGCCCTGTGTGGGTTGTGGGGTGATTGTGGGACGAGGGGTTACCGTCACTCCGGGGATTGAGATTTCATTGGTTGCGGATCCTGTTGGCAGTGGTTTTTGAGCAAAGGGGACTGTTTGGGTGGCAAATGCCAGCAACCCTTGGCGCACCCCTGGCAGAGGGGTGATGCGGCTTTTTCCCTGCTGAATGTCTGCTGCCAGTAAAGCCAGTGTCCGGCTTTCCGCTTCATCACCGCCATCCTTCAGTTGTTGCTGTGCCTGGGCAATCAGCTGATCCTCGGGGTTCTCTTCCCCCAACAAGTAAAGCCGTGCCTGCGCCCGCCCCAAATCCGCTTCGGCGAGGTAGGAATGGGCGACGAGACTGCGATAAAGCATCCGATCTGCATCCTGTAGGTAGCGAGGGTCGGTATTGATATAACGCTCCGGTATCACAAAGATCGCCAACGCTACCCCAAGCAACAGCCCGATTAACAAACCGGTCAGCAAATACCAGTTGCCGCGTCTATCCCTCATGGAGTTTCCCCCTCCGCTTTCCATTGACGGACCGCGGCTTCAAGGTCGATAAGGTAACGCATTTCCCAATCCTGATAGCCCATTTTTTGAGCCGTCAGCAAGCCTTCCTGTGCTGCCCGTAAGGGATTATCTGGGTTAAGTTGTTCCAGCCGGTTGATTGCCTGCCCCAAATCCCCGTCACCGGCATATGCTTCTGCGACCATTAGAACATAATCGGCTTTGAAATCCTCCCGCAGGTCTCGCAGCCGCGTGGAAGGTGCCTCGTTTGGATTGAATAGCCATCCAAGCATCAACCCGCCAGCGATGCCGATGAGTATCGCAATGAAAAAGCCGATCAAACGGGATTTTTTCATGAATTAATCTCTAGGGAGCATCGGAATTTTGATGCCCATACGTCGCGCCGCCTCAATCGCTTCCGGGTAGCCGGCATCCGCATGCCGAACCACGCCCATGCCGGGGTCTGAAGTTAATACACGTTCCAAACGGCGGGCGGCTTCCGGTGTGCCATCCGCCACAATCACCATGCCAGCATGCTGGCTGAACCCTATCCCCACGCCTCCACCATGATGGAAGGAGACCCAGGTGGCGCCGTTGGCGGTGTTGATCAGCGCATTTAGAATGGGCCAGTCACTTACGGCATCGGTTCCATCGCGCATTCCTTCAGTTTCACGGTTTGGAGAAGCAACAGAACCCGCATCCAGGTGGTCACGCCCAATGACAATGGGGGCTTTCACAATGCCCCTGGCTACCAGCTCATTAAACTTCAACCCGGCTTTGGCGCGCTCGCCATAACCGAGCCAGCAAATGCGCGAAGGTAGCCCCTGGAAGGGCACCCGTTCACGTGCCAGTTTCATCCAGCGCTGCAGGTGAGCATTTTCCGGGAATAGTTCGGCTACAGCCTCATCCGTGCGATAAATGTCCTCCGGGTCGCCGGAAAGGGCAACCCAACGGAAGGGCCCCTTCCCTTCACAGAACAAAGGACGAATGTACGCCGGCACAAAACCGGGGAAGGCAAAAGCATCCTTGACCCCATTATCGAAGGCGCGCTGGCGTAAATTGTTCCCGTAATCGAACACTTCCGCTCCCCTCTTTTGGAAGGCAAGCATGGCTTGAACGTGAGCAGACATTGAATCCATTGACCGTCGGGAGTATTCTTCAGCATCACTCTGGCGCAGACGAGCCGCCTCTTCCACAGACATGCCTGCCGGGACGTAGCTCATCACATCATGCGCAGGGGTTTGGTCAGTGACCACATCCGGGGTAATACCGCGCATCACCAGTTCCGGGTAGATCTCAGCGGCGTTGCCGATCAGACCAATGGAGCGGGGTTCTTGTTTATCACAGGATTCCTGAACAAGGGTCATCGCTTCTTCAAGCGTGTCCACCACCACATCCACATAACCGATTTCAAGCCGCCGCCTGGCTCGATCCGGATCGACCTCCACGATCAAGCCCACGCCCTCATTCATCGTGATTGCCAGTGGTTGTGCGCCGCCCATTCCGCCCAGTCCGGCGGTCAACACAAACCTGCCACGGAGGGAAGACCATCCCTTTTGCCTGGCTAGCGAACCTAGAGTCTCATAAGTGCCCTGTAGAATGCCCTGTGTGCCAATATAAATCCACGATCCTGCCGTCATTTGTCCGTACATGATCAGCCCTTTGGCAGCCAGTTCGTCAAAATGCTGCTGGGTTGCCCAGTGTGGCACCAGGTTCGAATTGGCGATCAACACACGTGGCGCATCCGGGTGGCTCTTAAAAATCGCCACTGGCTTGCCAGATTGCACCAGCAATGTTTCATCAGGCTCCAGGTCGCGCAGAGACGCCAGAATGGCATCAAAGGCTTCCCAGCTGCGGGCAGCCTGACCCCGACCCCCGTAGACCACCAGATCTTCCGGTCTTTCAGCCACTTCAGGGTCAAGGTTATTTTGGATCATACGGTAAGCCGCTTCAATCTGCCAGTTTTTACAGGTCAACTGATTACCCCGGGGAGCCCTGACCACACGTGCCCGGCTTCCCTCTCGCGTTTCACTCATAATCCCTCCAGTAACAAAGGCTGTGATTCCCGATTATTATACGCTGAAATAAACTCTGCTTTCTCTGCCATGAGGGCGACGAATAATGTTTCCCTCCTTAGAAAAATGAATAACCAGAAAGCCCTGCACAAGCTTTCTGGTTCCATTTCGCCATTCCTGCGGCTGAAGAGACAGGTAAAAAACAAGCGGAAGAAATCTCAAACAAATGTTTGAAAATCCTTCCGCTTAGGGTTATTCGTATTTGAGTGCGTTTACCGGAACGAGCGTCGCTGCCCGTAGTGCCGGGTACAACCCCGAAAGGAGACCCACCACGGTGGCAAAAACCAGCGCGAACACTGGCAGCCAGAACGGGGTTGAAGCTGCCGAGCTGGGTAGATTTCCTCCACCAGAGGCTGCCTGGCTGGCAAAATAAGATAGTGCCACTACATTAAGCACCGCGCTAGCCCCCCAGCCCAAAATCACTCCGCCCAGACCTCCAACAAATCCGATTCCCGCTGCCTCCCCCAGAAAAATACTCAGCACATCCTTGTTCGTGGCACCTACTGCTTTCATCAGACCAATCTCCCGCGTGCGTTCCAAAATTGACATGGTCATCGTGTTGGCAATGCCAATCGCCGCCACCAGGAGGGCAATCGCCCCCACCCCGCCGAAGATAATCTGCAGCACCTGGAAGAAAGAGTTGATCCCTTCCAGATAGGATTGCGGCGTGTTCGCCATATAACCAAGGGTGTTAATCTGGTCGGCAACATCGAGCACCACCTCCGGGTCTTCTGCCCGAACAATCAGCATGCTGTAGCCTTCCTTATTCCGGTCAATGCGCTTTCCGCGTCCCCATTCACTGTAAGCTGTCACCTCATCCAGATTCATGTAAATATTGCCGTCCGCGTTACCTCGTGTTTCTTTGAGGATGCCGACGACGCGAATATTTACCGTTCGCCGAACTTCTTGCCCATCCTGAGTATATTTAATCAAGATGGCGCGCAGATTTTGATCCAATAAATCCGGGGGTTCCGGTGCCACGTCAGTGGGGCGCGGATTGGGATCATAAAAGTTACGCGGAACCCATGAACCAATCACGGCTGTCCCTTTCGTCAGTTCCGTGGTACCCCGCTCAGCTTCCAGCCCCATATCCGCCAGATCTTCCAGGTTAACTCCGGTAATGTTGCCCCACGATGTTAACTTTTCGTAGTGAAGCTCCATTCCAGTTTGCAGATAATCCTGGATAATGGTTTGCTTGACACCAGGGATGGCACTGATTTCCTTGATGGCATTAGGAGTGATGTATTTCATCCCCGAATCCTGCCCCATGCCACCTCCCCCACCGCCCTTTACTTCCACACTTACTTGCGAGTACCCCGGATAGACTTCTATGCTGGTGAGGTCGTTAATTCCCCAAAGGGATTCGGTGGCATTCTTCTGCAAGCCCACCACCAGTGAAACCAGCACGACCACCGCGGCGGTACCAATCACCACGCCAATGGCAGTCAGTAACACCCTGCCTTTTCGGCGCCCGAGGTTGTACAGAATAAGACTTACCAGATCAACAAAACGCATTGCTGTTTATCCCTTCGGAATGACGGGGACCACGACATCCTCAGTCGGGACTTCTGGATTCACTGGTTGTTCCTCTTTACCACTGCCGGCGCCGAACAAACCTTTAAAGAATCGCACCACTTTTTGCCAGAAGGTTTCCTGTACGGGTTCAACAATACCACCACCGCCTTCGGTTCCATTGCCAATTTCTGGTGGAATCTCGGGGGCAGGCAGAATTTCGACAGGAATCACCTGATCAATTGTCCTCGGCTGGTTGAAATCGTCCGTGTAATTAATCTGGATATTTAACTCCAACGGACCTTCCTGGTAGGGCATCAGGCTGGCGTCCAGGGTGAAGTAACCACCCGGATCAAGCGCGCCAACCATCAAAACGTTATTGTAGACATCCGCATTCTCTGCGGTTACTTTCATATTCCCCAGCACGTAGGTCTTTTTGCCAAGGTTGGTGATTTGCAAGGGCAGGATATTCTCCATCCCGGCGCTAAACATTCCCGGGTCACGGTAAAAACTCACCTCCACCTGCGGCAGGGAATAGATGAGCAAGGTAATCACTTGATCATCCACCAAACGGTTGCCTTTTGCGTCGGAGTAAACGAAGGAAAGTTTGAGCGTGTAGGCTCCCGGAGAAGCCGTGACATTGACGACCAGTTTCTGGCTCACTGATGCCACCGCATCTTTGTTGATGTCACCAACAAAGATCACGTTTGAACTGCCCAAAGGCGCAAAAGTGGTCAGATCACCGCCGGAGCCGGAAATCCCTCCCGCCTGTGGGGTGCTTATATCTCCTCCGCTGGAAACTCCTCCTCCAACAATGGCAGTGACACTTTTCGCATCCGCATTGCCGAGATTTTTAACATCGAGTTTCAGCTCAAAAATGGAGCCGGGTTGTAATGGATCAATATCCGTGGTGTAGCCGGTGACAACCAGTTGCGGTCGCGCTGGTATGTTGGGGGTCGCGGTGGCATACGATCCGCCGGAAGGTTCGGTGATTACCACTGAAATGGTAAAACTTTCCGAGTAAGCAGTACCCGCCGCATCGGTATAGGTGATTATGGCTTTAATGGGGGCAACGTTTGCCCATGCCAGCGCATCGCCAATTAAAAACTTTTGCGAAATTGTGGTTGACTCTCCAGCACCGATGGTTCCCGCGGTGCGCACACCCCCGGTTTCCCTGGGGTAGAAATCAGCACCGTCAAAAGTGATCACGACATTGGTCGCTGCGCTCTGTCCATCATTGCGCAGTTTGACCTGCAGGTTAAGTTCACTGCCGGCATAAAGCTTCGCATCACCAGTGCTGTAAGAGGCGATGACCATGAGCGGTCTGCCCGAAACCGGAGTGGGTGAATTCGCCACCACCAGGGTGGTTAATTGCAGCGTTTTCAGCTCCACCGTACCCGTGGAATCTCTTACATAGAAAGTGGCAACGTCATTCTGATCTGCGATTGCACTGCTCGGAATGGGAACATTTACGACCACTCCCTGGGTTTCGCCAGCCGGGATGGTGAGCGTATCTGGTACCACTACCGGTGTGGACCATTCGTTGCTCGTGGCGACTGCGGAAAGTTTGACTTCCAGGTCCACGGCATCGTTGTTGGTGATCGACACTTTGTAACTCACCGTCGACCCCGGAACCCCGGTTTTACTCGTTTTTCCAACCTCGAGTGAAATATTCGCAGCACTCAGCTCCGCCTGAACGTTAAAGGAGATCAAACCAGCGATCATGACAAAGAGTGAGAAGAGAATCGAGATTTTTTTGATCAGATTTTTCATGATGAAGTACCTTGTTCCTCAATTTTTTGGCTAATTTCTTCCGTGGCTTTGTGGTAATCTTCCTCGGTGACCACACTACCGTCGAGCAGATAAAGCGTATGGCTGGCAAACTGACGCATCCGGGCATCATGCGTGACAACAATAATGGTTTTTCCAGCGCGGTTCAATTCCGCAAGCAATTTCATAATCGAAAATCCACTATGGCTGTCAAGGTTGCCGGTTGGTTCATCTGCCAGAATCAGCGGAGGGTCATTAATCAATGCCCGTGCAATCGCCACACGCTGCTGTTGACCGCCGGAAAGTTCCGTGGGCTTGTGAGTAAGACGGTCACTTAACCCAACCTCTTCCATGGCAGCCTGTGACCGCTTGCGCCGATCAGTCTTCGGCATGCCTGAAAAACGCAGCGGGAAACCAACGTTTTCGATAGCTGCCATGGAAGAAATCAGGTTGAAGGATTGAAAGATAAACCCGATGCGGTTGCGCCTGAACTCCGCCAGGTTGTTTTCGTCCATTTTTTCCACTTCTTCCCCGCTAATTTGAATTGTGCCGGATGTTGGCCAGTCCAATCCGCCGAGAAGATAAAGCAAGGTGCTCTTCCCTGAGCCCGATGGTCCCATCACCACGGTGAAAGAACCGCGCGGGATATCCAGCGTGACCCCGTTCAAAGCCGTTACCGTGGCTTCGCCCATCGAGTAAATCTTGGTCAGGTCACGAACTTTGACGAATGAACCATCGAGGTTTTCAGATTCGTTTATGCCATTCATCTTAGAAATAGAAACCCCTAGTGAGTGATAAACCGCTCAATGCGGAAGATAGCAGCCCCGGGATGGCAACGAGAAAGAGCAGGATCAAGACCGATCCAAGCGTGACGAGGATCGTCTTTACTTTGGTCAAACCGGAAAGTTGGATGGCGCCCAATACCAGCAGGACAACCTGAAAAATAAAGTAAATGTCGATATACCCCAGCATGCTGCGAAAATATGCCGCCAACCCGGTGGCTTCACTGTCAATGAACCCTGATAACCCCGGCGACGTAATCAATGACTTTGAGAAAAGCATGATCCCTATCTGTACGAGAAAGCGGATGGCAAAAGGCAACATTGACCATGCGACCAGATTATACGAACGCGTGCTGCTGGCGCGGCTGCCGGCAAGGGTGAGCATCAGGTAAAGGACAATGCTAAGAAGGAACCACGGCACCCAGATCTTGAGCAACCCGGAAAGTGCGGGGAAAACATAGAGAAACAGAAATGAAGTCTGATTGGCTTGTGCCTGATAAAACTGGGCTTGCTGCTCCGGGGTGTAGTACTGAAAATCCGGCGGCAGGTTGTTGCCCATTTGAATTTGCGTCCGTTGAATGGGGGCTGCGATCAATACCATCACAATCGCCAGCACGGAAAGGATGATCAATGGCGTCAGCCAGACCGGTTTTTCCTGGGCGACGATCTCGCCCGTGGTTCTGGCTGGTTTGACAAATAATGGAAGGAGCCATTTCGTGTAAAAATTTTGTTTCCTGGCTATAGAGTTGTTTTCAGTCGATGCCATGGCATACCTCATCTGATGAGATTTCCAAAATAAGACGTCTTAATCATACAATAAGTTCCATTTTGCGCCGATCCAAGTTTTTTGCATGCTATAATCGCGCAGAAAGGTGGTTTGATGAGGATCAAAATTGGTGTGGAAAATCATCGCGATGGAAATTCAATCGCCTGGGCATTGGACTTTCCCGGTTGTTTTGCCTCGGGTAGGGATGGCAGCGAAGCGATTCTTCGTGTGCCTGAATCACTGCTGCGCTACAAAGAATGGGTGGACAGCCACCCCGGAGACTCCTGGCTGAAAGACCTGACCGATTTTGATATTCACCTCGAAGAAAGCGTTGAGGTGATGTCACCCAAGAGCAACAATCAGACCAGGCTCCCCGGTGAAGCCAGCGCCTGGTTCCAGTATGACGGGGTCCCTCTCACAGCTGAAGAAATTTCCCGTGGCAGGAAAATCCTTTCCTGGAGCCGAGAAGACTTGCTCGAACTGGTGGCAGGGCTTTCCTCGACTCAAATGGATTTTCTATCCGGAGATGAGTCATGGAGCATCAGCAGGATACTCGGTCATATCGCGGATGTGGAATATGAATCCCTGGGTAACCTTGGGCTGGCAAACCTCCCGCGCCAGGCGCTTCAGGCAGATGTATTTGAACGTTTGCTCAAGGTCCGCCAGAACCTGGATGAGGCGCTTTCCTCACTGGCAGGGGTGCAAAAGATCACAGAGGTGAACGGTGAGTTTTGGTCAGCGCGAAAAATGCTGCGTCTGACTGCCCAACATGAAATCGACCATATCCAGCAAATCTTCAACCTGATGGCGCGCCTGTAAAAAAACCGCCTCCGGGCAGGAAGGCGGTCATTCACAAATCAACAGGAAGGGAGATTATGGAGGTTTTACTCGATCGAATGGTCAAGACCGAGCAGACTGAGGGCTAAGAACATCAGCCCAAAGATACCCACTACAATATAAACGCCAATTGCCATCATCCACCTCCTCAACCCTTCCCGAATAACTCCTTTTTAATCAATAACACTCACCAAGCCGTTTAGTGTCGGTATCTATAATACGTATTTTCACTGGAATAAGTTCCATTAAATTGAAAGGGTGTTCTTTCTAGAAAAAAACGTTGGTGGAGCCGGTTTAGAGAATCAGGCGCGGATATCCGCTGCCCTTACGACCTTTTTCCCCCTTTTTCCAAATACCTGGAAGTTTCGCCCCGCAAAACTGGCAATTGCCTTCCGCATCCAGGTGATAGTCTTCCAGATAGAAGCCTTTCCGGGTGATAACCGCTTTACCACAAACAGCGCAATGCGTATCCTCCAGGGATCCAACGCGCCCTGGCAAGTTGCCGGCATAGACATAATGCAAGCCCGCTTCCTGACCGATTTCTGCTGCTCGCTGCAGGGTTGAGGCGGGTGTGGGAGGGGCATCTTCCTGATAGTCGGGGTGGTAGGCGGTCACATGCCAGGGAATATCCGCCGAAATGGAGACCAGAAAACGACTTGTCTCCCACAACTCATCAGCCGAATCATTCATCCCCGGGATAACCAGTGTGACCACTTCCAGCCACAATCCCAACTCATGTACCCGCCGGATGGTATCCAGAACGGGCTGCAATGAGCCGCCCATTTTGCGGTATTCACTGTCCTGCATGCTCTTCAAGTCCACCTTATAACCATCGAGCCAGGGAGTGAGATAGTCGAGCACTTCGGGCGTGGCATAGCCGTTGGACACATACACCGTCTTTAGCCCTTGCGCTTTTGCCAGTTTGAAAATCTCCACCGCCCATTCTGTACTGATGAGCGGCTCATTATAAGAGGACGCAATTGCTTCTGCCCCGCCTTCCAGCGCAACCTGTACCAATTGTTCGGCTGAAATCTGACGAATTGAGTTTACCGACATTTCCGCTCGTGGGTCGCGTAATGCCTGAGAAGAAAACCAGTTCTGGCAGAAACGGCAATGGAAGTTACAGCCAAGCATACCAAAAGTGAGCACATCACTACCAGGCAGGAAATGATTGAAAGGTTTTTTTTCGATAGGATCTATTTGCACCCCGGCTACATAGCCGTGAGGAACCATTAATTTCCCCTCGCGGTTCAATCGTACTCCGCAAATGCCCCGCCTGCCGGGTTTGAGCAGGCAGCGGTGGGCGCAGGCAGTGCAGCGGACGCTTTCCTCCGCCAGTTTCAGACCCAGATCGGACTCTTGGGTTAAGGAATCTAGTAATTGAGGACCGTTCATTTCTATCCATTTTAATTATATGCCCTTCAGCAAGCTTTTCAATCCCCCTGCCTCACTCCTGCAGAGAAGATATGGTAAACTCCGAGAGATGGATGCAAAAACAATCCAAACTCTGGAATTTCCAGACGTGATCGAAAAGCTGGCGGATTACGCCTCGTTCAGCGCTTCCGCCGAGCTTGCGCGCGAGCTAAAACCCGCTGCTTCGCTCAACGAGGCTTTGGAGCGTCAGGCTTGCACCACTGAAGCCCGCCTGCTGCTCAGTCTGCGCGCTGAAATTGGCGTTGGCGGTGCTAATGATATCCGGTCACTGGTTAATCTGGCGGGTCGGGGCGGTGTACTCACAGAAGTTGAGCTGCTTTCAGTCAGTGGAACCTTAATGGCGGCTCGTGATCTCGCCCGCAATTTCGACAAATTCAGCTCGCAGGCTCCCCACCTGGCACCCATTGCCGTCCAATTCCCACCGCCTCCGGGAATAATTGAAGCCATCTCCCGTTGCATTTCAGACCGCGGAGAAGTGCTTGACAGCGCCTCCCCCAAGTTGGGCTCCATCCGCTCCGAGATCAAGGTCTCTCACGACCGCCTCCTCTCCCGCCTGGAGCGAATGATTACCGATTCGGCAAATCAACCCATGTTGCAAGAACCAATTATCACTCAGCGGAACGGGCGCTATGTGATTCCACTGCGGGCTGAATTCAAAGGTCGTTTCAAATCAATCGTGCATGACCAGTCCTCCTCCGGAGCCACTCTTTTTGTGGAACCACTGGCTGTGGTAGAGCTCAACAATCGCTGGCATGAAC
>JAGPFF010000016.1 GCA_018056725.1 Anaerolineaceae bacterium | reverse complement strand
GGGTAATGTGTACGGTAAGCCAGGGCATTTTCTCACCAGCGAGAGTATAGGCAATCAGGCTCATTACTGACCAGAAGAGCAGCAAAGCCAGAACAGGAATTTTCGTCGCCGGGTTTTCCTCCATAACTTCTGGCGTCTGGATTTCCTCCGCAGCAGGATTCATTTCTTCCTCAGGGGAAGAAGCCAAAGGGACAATCTCATTGGTTCTTACCTGTTCCAGCGGAGAAAGACCGGGGAGAGTAGAGAAGAGTTTATGCTTCCATCCGATAACCAGCGCGACAATCGTACCAATGGCAGGTAAGTACTCATACATGGGGATTTGGAGAAAGGCAAAGAAGAACCAGGGTTGCGACCCACGGTTAACACTCTGCTGGGTGAGCCAGTATCCCAATGCTCCTACCAAACCGGTGAAGAATCCCTGTCCATTGGTGAAAAATGTGGTGTAAAAAAGGGTGAAAATGGCATAGAAAATGGAAATGTTCACCATCCACACGCGCGGTTTCCAAACCATTCCCATGGCGAGGGAAATCAGCACAGCTCCAGCCAGGAAAAGGGATGTTCGCACCAGACCACTCTGAGAGTAATCCAGTGGATTGAACCCGGCGAGATTAATTGGCAAGGCAATCAATTGAGGCAGAATGAGTGAAATCGTGAGGATCAACAGATCAAAGGAACGGACTTCTTTTACCACCCGCCAGCTCAGTGAACGGATTAATACCACCAAAGCCACCACCGCTGCCAGTATCGCCAACAGCAGGCTGCCCAGCAGGATCCAGTGATAAGGACCAGCAGCAGCCACGGCATCTGCTACGTCAGTCTGGTTGGAGGTATTCATCAACGCAGCTGCCAGCGCTAAAGCAGCGAATAAGAATGCTCCCAGCATGGCAAAAACAAAGGAATCGCGCTTTTTTGGTTGAGACCATTCCTTGCGGATCACATCCCGGAGGAAGAGGAGCGCGAGAAAAATAAGCAACTCTGCAGCATAGATGAAGGATGTTTCCTTGGTGACGAATTGCAATGCCAGGACGGTGGTAAACAAATAGAGGATCCGAATCTGCCCCGTCTCCAGATAACGCAGCACCGCGTACAACATGATTACACCGAAAAAAGCCACAAAGGCTTCGTTTCGCGTGTAACGCCCATAAAACATCATATAAGGGGAGATCAGGAAGAATAAACCTGCCAGCAGTGCCCCGGTTCGCCCAAGATAGCGGCGGTAAGCAAACAATACAAACACGATGGTAGCGATGCTAAATAATGCTGCTGGAACCCGGGATGTAAAATCCGAGTCCCCCAAAAGAAAGTAACTGGCAGCCACCAGGTGAAATTGCAGCGGACCATGAGTTATGGGGTCATGCGAATACCCCCTCCCCTGATAAAGCTCGTAGGATGGCACGACGTGATTGACTTCATCATGACTCATCACTCTTAGACCAACTTGATAGAATCTGGTTACGACTGCCGCCAGAATAATAAGAATTACAAGCAAGGTTTCAATCGTGAAACCAGGGCAGTGTTTGCTAAGAGGTGTTTGCAACCAGTGTGTTTTGTTTTCAGTGGAGTTTGCAGGTTCCATATACAGCCTTCTTTAATAAGAAAATCAAAGAATTAGCAAATCGGTTTAGGATCTCTCATTAGTGGATCAAAGAATGCTCTCATCTCAGCAATCGGCTGCCTTATTGGACAGGCAAATTAAAGTAATTGTAAACCGCCCGGGAAAGATCGGCGTACAGTTTGTTTGCGTCATCCCAAATGATCTGTTCGTTATTATGAATAAAGATTGTGAGCACATAATTGCCACCGGGAGTGTAGACGAGAGCGGCATCGCCAATCGCATGCATCAATCCATCCAGAGGATCAATCGCCCAGCCGTGTTTGTGCCCCATACGCGTGCCATCCGGTAAGCCGGCTTCGATTAACACACCGATTCGGTTTTGCGTCAGATAGGTAAGCATGGAGCGGCACTCTCCCGGTGTGATTTCCCCCGGAAATACTGCAATTAAGGTGCCACCATCATTCTGTGCGCATTGATAAATATCGGAAAGGAGTACACCGATTTCTGCCGGCGTGGTCTGATTATATGGGTCGGGATCCGTATTCACATCCTGACGGGAATTCGCCGGAGTGACAATATTCCCAGTAAGCAGGGGAGCGCCTACATAAAACATTCCATCCAGGAAGGTACTTTCCAGACCGATCTCGCGCACGGTTCGTGTTACTGCCAGAGGTCCAAGGGTGGGATCCAGCACAGTGGACATGAGTGCATCGGTGGAAGTATTATCCGATTTTGCGATCATTTCCTGTACCAGCTGGCTAATTTCCGCGCTGGCAGGTTCTGGAATTTCACGATAAGCTGCGACCATAATGGCGATCTTGATCGTACTATCCGCAGAGAAGGCAATCCCCGGAGTTAAAACTTCACCATCACGATAAGCGAGTTGAAGCTCGGCACCGGTATTCAGATCCTGCAGATAAATCTCGACTTCTCCGGTAAATTCATTTACGTCCACAATCTGGCGCAGTAAAACCCGCAAGGTTTGTAATGAAGGTCTAGCCACACTACCCTGCTCGAGCGCCAGGTTGACCACACGGGCAGTAGGAGAACGCAGAGCATTGATCACCAGATCAACGGACCGGTCAATATCCAAAGTTTGCCCGGGGTCAGCGGAGATGAAGTCCACACTCCCTGGCACCGGTTCGTATACTGCTGCCTGCTGGTCATAACGGGCGGCAATTTCATTTTCAAGGTACTCGCGGATGCGGTCCTCATCAATATCCGCTCTCAACGGCACCTCGGCGGAAGGTGGAAGTTGATTAAACAAATAAGCAAAGAAAGACGGCCAGAAAGGCTGGGCAGCCCGTGCCTGATCGGCTGCCGTCATGATAGCCGTTAAATTTAATGAAAAGCCAAGGGTGGAAGGCTTTACCTGTATGATATTTTCGCCATAGTGCAACTCAATTGGATAAGAATAGGCTTGCGTCACCCGCGAGGCAGCCTGTTCCATTGTTAACCCGGTCACATCCACGCCAGCGATTTTGGTGCCGGTGGTAAAGGTGGTGCGTAAACGGCTGAACACAACGAGCTGAAAGACGGTAAGCACGACTGCAGCAGCGATCAGACCAATGGCAATCCAGCGAAATATTGAAAAACGTCCAACTCTTTTCATTCTGTCAATAATACCAATCACTGGAATTTTACCAGAGAATCACACCCGGTTTTCAGCCAGTAAAAGGACGCGTTTTTGATTGTTTTGGTTATACTAGTAATTATGGGTTCACCTGAAGTGCTTTCCCCCAGTCAATTAAAACGCTTCTTCCCTTTTATTTTAATTGAGGAGCCAGAACTGAACCGCCTTGTTCCATTGATTGAGGTGGTAAATTATCCCAAAGGGAGCGTAATTTATTCGATTGGCGATATTCCAGATGCGCTTTATTTTATTGTAAGTGGTGGAATCCAGTTGACTCTTCAAAATGAAGATCCGGATGCAAGTCCACTGTCATTGACTTTCCAGGATCACTTTGGCGACGAAGCTTTATCCTCAATGGATTACCGTCTTTCGAGCGCTCTTTGCACCAGTGAGGTGAGGCTGCTGCGCATCAGCCGTCCAAATTTAGATAAGATGCAGACTCAATTCCCACTTTTGCGCCGGGCATTTCGGCTCATGCTGCAATCCTTTAAACACGAACAGCGACTTCACCTGCCATGGCTGGGGAAACAGGAAAAAGTGCTGCTGATCACCCGCAAACATTCCCTCTTCCTCATCCTGCGGGTGCTGCTCACAGGTGGAATTGGTCTCATCCTTTCAGGGATCTTGCTGGCGTTTGCCATCCAACCCGGGGGTTTGGTCAATGGATTATTCATTCTAGCCATTTTCATTTTGTTACTGGGCATCTTTCTTTCCATTTGGGCAGGGTTGGAATGGACAAATGATTATTTCATCCTCACGCAAGATCGCGTAGTGGTGCAAAAGAAAATGGTTGGCTTTTTTGACAGCCGTCAGGAAGCGCCCTTTTCCGCCATTCTATCCACCGGTTTGGAATTAACTTTGGTGGGGCGGACATTAAACTATGGCACGCTGCGATTGCGATCTTACAATGGCGACCTTTCTTTTCCTCGCCTGCCATACCCCGAAATCTTATTTCAATTATTGGAGTACCAGCGCCACCACGCCCAGCGTGACCGTCAGCAACAGGATCAGGAGACGATCCGCAAGACACTCCAATACCGGCTCGCTGGTAAAACGATTCCGAAAAGTTCTTCCCATCCTGAAAGCCACCCGGGGTTAACTACCACTTATTCCAACGGCACCTTCCTGGATTGGATGGCGAAGTTTTATGGACTGCGCCAGACAAAATCTGGTTCGGTGATCTACCGCACTCACTGGTGGAAGTTTTGGGGAAAAATCCTCCTTCCCACCTTCGTGCTGTTAATCGCATTAGTTTTTACCATCCTGAAAGTCATCGGTCTTTTTCCTTCCATCCCCGAGGTTCAAGCTTACGGAGGAGCCATTATTCTCACGCTCGCCGCATGGGGCTGGTGGCTTTATCAGTATTATGACTGGCATAATGATATTTACATTCTTACTCCCGACCAACTGGTGGATGTCAACCGCAAGCCTCTTGGGAAGGAAGAACGGCGCTCCGCGCCAGTCAAGAACATCCAGACCGTCCAGTTTAAACGTCAAGGACTGCGGGGATTGATCCTCAATTACGGCACGGTACGCATCCAGATTGGCAACGAGGAGTTAACATTTGATGATGTCTACGATCCAGCTGCCGTCCAGGCGGAAATTTTTGCGTTTTACTCACTCTACAATGCGCAATTGCAGAAAAGCGAACAACAAAAAATGGCTGAATGGATCAAGACTTACGATGAAATTAAACAGGAGAAACCTGAATTTAAAACCAGTGGGAAGAAAAAAGAGTAAAATACGGATCGGCATAAGAAAGGAATAGAAATGGCATTACGCGAAATAATCACCTTACCCGATCCAATCCTGAGAAGAAAAGCCCATAAAGTCACTGATTTTGGCAAGGATTTTCAGCAATTGGTCAATGATATGATCGAAACCCTGCATGAGGCGCCCGGCGTGGGTCTGGCGGCACCTCAGGTCGCCATCTCGCAACGGCTGATTGTGGTGGAATTCGGAGACGAAGACGATGAAGCGATTCCACCCAAGCTTTACGTCGTTGCCAACCCGGAAATTACTGCCTCATCAGAGGAAATGATAAAGGGGATTGAAGGATGTTTATCCATCCCTGACCTGGTGGGCGAAGTGGAACGCCATCAATCCATCACGGTGAAAGGATTCAACCGTCATGGCAAGCCCACGCGGATAAAGGCTGAGGGCTGGCTGGCACGAATTTTCCAGCACGAAATGGATCACCTGGATGGCATCGTCTATCCCGATCGGGCGCTGCGCGTCTGGAAGCCCGCGCCAGATGAAGATGTTCCGCGTGACTGATCTATGTATTTGACCCGTCTATCCCTAACGAACTTCCGCCTTTTCTCCCGCCTGGATGTCGATGTTCCCCGGCGGGTTCTTTTGCTCATCGGTTCAAACGCGCAGGGCAAAACCTCTCTGCTGGAAGCCATCTATTACCTGGCAACGTTTACCTCATTCCATGCTCAGAATGACCGCCAACTGGTAAATTTTATCGCTTCGCGGGAGAAACTATCTGTTGCCAGATTGGTTGCTCTTTATCAGAAAGAAGATCGCCCTCACCGGCTTGAAGTCCGCCTGATTCAAGAGTCCAACGGTAATGGCGGAAGCCGGCTGCGTAAAGAAGTCTTACTGGATGGCGTTAAAATTTCCCCTGCCCAGATCATCGGGGAATTTAGCGCGGTAATCTTTTTGCCGCAGATGACTGGTATTTTGGAGGATGGACCGGAAGAACGACGCCGTTACTTGAACCTGGCGATTTCTCAAGCGCAACCTGTTTACACGCAGGCACTCAGTGAATACACCCAAGCCCTGACGCAGCGCAATGCCTTGCTCAAATTACTTTCAGAGCACGGCGGCGATCCTTCCCAGCTTGATTACTGGGATGACATCCTCGTTTCACGGGGAGCCATCCTTATCGCCTCGCGTGCGGAAGCGATACAGGAACTCGAGGCTCTGGCAAAACGCATTCATGAAAAACTCACTGGCGCTACCGAAGTGCTGCGCCTGCTCTATCACCCTTCCTATGATCCCCTTCCCGCACCAGAAGGTCAGTTCGCCCTGCCAATTCAGGTTCAAGTTCAGCGAAACGGGTTGACCATTGAAAAGATCAAACAGGGGTTCCTTGCGCAGCTTAAACAAATCCGGCAGGAGGAGATTGCCCGCGGGGTTACCACAATCGGACCACACCGTGATGAGATGCGCGTTTTGTGCAACGGCATTGACCTTACGGACTACGGCTCACGGGGTCAGATTCGCACGGCTTTGCTTTCCCTCAAGCTCGCTGAAGTCGAATGGCTGAAAGCAAAGACCGGGCAATGTCCGGTTCTGTTGTTGGATGAAACACTGGCTGAACTGGATACGGACCGACGAAAATACCTGCTTGATTATCTTGACACCGTTGAACAAGCCATCCTCACCACGACGGATATGAATTTATTTCCTGCTGATTTTCGTGAAAAATGTGAACGCTGGCAGGTTGAGAGCGGAAATATCACGCGCCTGACCCAGGGTGAATAGCTTACAACGCCTTTTTTGCGGGAATCCCCGCACGACGCGGATATTGCTTTGGCGTAGCTGCCTTTTTTTCCACTACCACCAGGTAACGCTCGTCCACCACACCCGGTAGGGTCAGAGAACGAATTCTACGTAAATTCCCCCCCAGAATACAGAAAGCCCGTTCGGCAGATTGGGTTTCGGCGCGGGCATTTTCACCCTTTTGTGCCAGAATGCACCCCCCCACCCTGACCAATGGGAGCAGATATTCTGCCAGCACTGGCATCACAGCCACCGCGCCGCGGGCAATCGCCCAGTCAAATTTCTCGCGGTATTTCTCCATCTGACCAATATCTTCAGCACGCGCCGTAACCAGCTCAACATTTTCAAGGCGAAGGGTTTCCACCATGTGACGGCAAAAGTCGACTTTCTTTCCAACCGATTCCACTAATGTCAGGTGCAAATCAGGCATAACGATTTTCAGGGGTAAGCCCGGAAACCCCGCACCTGTGCCAACATCCACAACTCTGCTCGGCACTGGTGAAGTCATTTCACTTAAGACAGTCAGTGAATCCAGGAAATGCTTGGTGCGGATCCCTTCGTAATCCCGAATCGCGGTCAAATTAAACTTTTCGTTCCAGAGGATCAGCTCCTGCTCATATATCTGAAACATACGCACTTGACGCGCTGATAAAGAAATGCCGGTTAGATTTAAGGTATCGGAAATGAATTTTTCCATAGCCGGTTTGATTATACCCTGTGCGATTCCTGAAAAAGGGTTGACGCGAATTCCAAGTTCAAGTAAAATCGCCTTTGTCATTCAGATGACTGCGGGCGTGGTTCAGTTGGTAGAATGTCTCCTTGCCAAGGAGAAGGTCGTGGGTTCGAGTCCCATCGCCCGCTCTAAACAACCCTAAGCGGGTTGTTTTTTTATTGGCTCCGGGAGGCTGCGCACTCCCATCGCCCGCTCTAAACAACCCTAAGCGGGTTGTTTTTTTATTGGCTCCGGGAGGCTGCGCACTCCCATCGCCCGCTCTAAACAACCCTAAGCGGGTTGTTTTTTTATTGGCTCCGGGAGGCTGCGCACTCCCATCGCCCGCTCTAAACAACCCCAAGCGGGTTGTTTTTTTATTGGCTCCGGGAGGCTGCGCACTCCCATCGCCCGCTCTAAACAACCCCAAGCGGGTTGTTTTTTTATTGGCTCCGGGAGGCTGCGCATGTTTTCGCTCGCACTGTGCATTGCTGTTTCCGTGGTTTATTTTCTCTTCCTCGCCATGCACCAGAATCATGCCGGGATTCATTTTTTAGGATTTGCTTGACCCTGATTTAAGAGTCTGATAAAATCCTTTCCGTAAGGCGACGTGGCCAAGAGGCTAAGGCAAGGGTCTGCAAAACCCTGATCATGGGTTCAAATCCCATCGTCGCCTCTCTTTTTCACCCTTTCCGCATCTGAAGTTGCTTTTCAAGTCAAGCCCCTGTGTACGAGCGCCACGCCCTTTTCAAGGAGAATAATATCCTTCTGTTACCGGAAAATTTTCTCCATCTGGAAAACGCCCATGCCCGCTAATCTGGATATCATCTTCATTATTGGCTCCATTCTGGTCCTTCTGGCTGTCATGGTCAGCAAGGTCTCTGAACGTTTTGGTATTCCCATCCTGCTGCTCTTTCTTGCTCTGGGAATGCTCGCCGGTTCAGAAGGGCTTGGCGGGATTTATTTCGATGACCCCGAACTGACTCAATGGATCTCAACTGTTGCCCTGGCGATTATCCTTTTCTCAGGTGGAATGGATACCAATTGGCAAAGTATCCAGCCTGTTTTCAAGGCTGGTTTTTCTCTCGCCACCATTGGCGTTTTACTTACCGCCGGGCTGATGGGTATCTTTATCCATTTGCTTCTTAATTTGGAATGGTCCTTATCTTTATTAATCGGAGCCATAGCTTCCTCTACGGATGCAGCCGCGGTGTTTTCCCTGTTGCGTTCCAAAGGAGTCAGCCTTAAGGGTAACCTTAAACCATTACTCGAGTTGGAATCCGGAAGTAACGATCCTATGGCGATTTTTCTCACCATCGGGATCCTTCAATTCATTCAAAATCCGGGATTGAAAGCCGGGAGTCTTCTCTTTCTTTTCTTGATGCAAATGGGCATTGGCTTTCTGATAGGCTGGGTGATGAGCCGCCTTTCCCTCTTCCTCATTAATCGATTGAAACTTGGTTATCAAGGGCTGTACCCGGTGCTCGCGTTTGCGCTTGTCTTCCTCACCTTTGGAATTACCACCCTGCTCGAGGGAAGCGGTTTTCTCGCTGTATACATTTTGGGGTTGCTGTTGGGTCGCGCTGAATTTCTTCATAAGCGCAGCCTGTTGCGTTTCTTTGATGGCAACGCCTGGCTGGCACAAATTACGCTCTTCATCACTCTTGGTCTGCTCGTTTTCCCGTCCCATATCCTACCGGTTGTTCTCCCGGGGATGTTGATCGCTTTTTGTTTGATGTTCATTGCCCGTCCACTGGCAGTGTTTGTTTCGCTTATTCCTTTTCGCTATTCCTTGCGTGAAAAAATCTACATCTCCTGGGTGGGGTTGCGGGGAGCCGTTCCAATTGTGCTGGCTACTTTCCCGCTGGTGGCAGGAATTGAAAGTGCCGACCTGATCTTCAACCTGGTTTTTTTCATCGTTATTACGTCTGTTTTGCTTCAAGGAACTTCGCTGGTTCCTGTGTCGCGCTGGTTGAAGGTGGATGAGCCCTTACATCCTGAATCCCCATTGCCGCTGGAAATCGTTTCAGATGAGAAAATAACAGGCAAATTAAGGGAAATCAAGATCGCGCCTGATTCTCCTGCTTGTGGCAAAGCGATCTATGAACTAAAACTTCCCCCTTCTTATTTGATTATTTTGATTTCAAGAGCCGGTGTTTATCTGCAGGCAAACGGAAGTACGGTGATTCAACCTGGCGACGTTCTGATCAGCCTGTCCGAAGAGGCAGTCTATCAAACCGCATGTAGAATGCTTAATTCCCCCGCTGTTGATGGAGATGTCCTTGAGTAAGCCTGGCACGCGCCTGCCGGCAAAGGCGATCCACGCGTTCATTTTCCACATTACCGGTGTGACCTCTCAGCCACTGCCAGGTGACTTGATGTGGGGAGCTCACTCTTAATAGTTCCTGCCACAATTCCTGATTGGCAACCGGACCGTTCGCACCGCGCCAATTCTTTGCCAGCCATTTTGGCATCCACTCATTAATTCCCTTTTGCAGATATTGCGAATCTGTGTAGAGAGTCACCCTGCTTGGGGTTTTAAGCCAGCGCAGTGCCTCGATTGCGGCAGTTAACTCCATGCGGTTGTTCGTCGTTTCCAGTTCCGCTCCCCAAAGTTCATGCCGTTTCTCGCCCCACAGGATAACGGCAGCCCAACCACCCGGACCGGGGTTGGGGTCGCAGCCGCCATCCGTATAAATGATTACCTCTTCCATCATGGGTAACGTTCACCCAGTTCTTTTGCCAGATTGTCCAACTCGGTCAAAATCGCAGGCAGATTCTCGGCGGTGATTTCCGTCCGGAAAAGCTGCCAGGAAGCGTCTTCTAATACAGGATGTACGACCTGCCAGTCGGCATCGGCGGGTGGTGAAATAATTTGCCCGCTGGCTTCCACTGCATCTTTCCATTGCTGGTTACTTCCCTCTGTGTTCATGGCATTCTGTGCCTGTAATCCTAATGGGAGTGTGCGGAATACCCTCAACAGGCGGATTTGTTGCTCAGGTTGGGAGAGCCAGCGGATGAACAACCATGAAGCCAGGTCTTCCTCGGGGTTATGTTGGAGTATTCCATAGGAAGAACCGCTCACAAATATGGTTGGCTTCCCTACAGAGGGAAACGGGAGGAGCGTCCAGGATGAAGCATCTTTGGGATTTAATTGTTCCATTGTTTCAGCCAGGCGCGGAATATCCTGCATCCAAATGGTCATCAGCAGAGCCTGCCGGTTGGCAAAATAAGGTTCCACCTGAGGGGATGTCCCTGACCAGGCGCAGGATTTCACCTTCAAATCAAAGAGGTAGTTCAAGGTATTAATTGCCGCCTCGTCTGAAAAGCGATACTGTCCATTTAGAAAAGGCTTTGCTCCAAAAGATGACAGCCAGGAATAAAAGGTGTCAGAACCAGTATCGATCAGCCAACCCCCCAATCCATCATTGAGCGTATCTCCATCTTTTTTATAAAAAGCGTTGGCAGCGCATGCCTGCTCTTTGAAATCCTCCACACTGATCGGGGGTCCTTCAAATCCAAGTTCAGCCGCCCAGGCGGAGTTGTATGCCATGAGCAAAGCGCTCCGCTGGGCTGGAATTCCGTACCTCTTATCTGAAAGTTCATCTTCCTGCCAGAACTCAGCATTGAAATCAGCGAGAAGGACATCATCCAAACCATACGCGGCTGATTCCACATAAGGGGTCAGGTCTGCCACCAGTTCTTCTTTCTCATCAATCGCCAGCAGCAAGCTTAATGGTGCTGCCAGAACATTGGGAGCCTGTTGATTGGCAATTCCCTCCCAGGTTTTACTGATTTCCATAGCGGTGGAACCCGGTGTTGTCTGAATGACATGTATTCCCCACTCATTCGTTTGATTGAACTGGTCCACCATCCGTTCAAGCTCTTCCTGCGATGCACCTGCCCACGGGTACATGAAATGGATTTGTAATCCTTTCAGAGCTGCCGGAGCGACGCCAAAGCCATCTACCGCCGGAGGAAGCGGGGTTTCTGTAGCCACTGGTTTTACGGCAACAGTGGGAACATGGGTACCTCCGGGAGTGTTGGAAGGAGCAATTACCGGAGTACATGAACTCACACTTAAGACCATCAGCAAGAGGAGTGTTAACCAGATAGAATGATTTTTTATCATTGGCATTCGCAAGCTTAGAATTTAGATATCGTGGTATGAGTATAACCGGGTCGGCGCTAATCCGTCTAATCAAAATCTGCCGGCAGGTTTGGTGAGTAAAGATGGTCAAACATGCGCGCCACTTCCTCCCGGGTCACGCGAGCCAACGATAATTCCGGAATCTCACCAGCAGCAAAAAAGGTAGGGTCACTTGTTTCAAGGGGCGAGGGAATACCCGTGTCAATCCATTCACAGAGCATAAAAATCTTGTAAGTATGGAAAACATAGGGTGGATGACCGTGAAGGTTACGATCGTACAAAGCGAGCAATTTTCTGGCTTTGACAATTAACCCGGCTTCCTCACGCACTTCGCGTTCTACTGCCAGGCTGGGGGGTTCGTTAATATCCACCCAACCGCCAGGCAATGTCCATTTTCCGCCATCCATCAATTCGCGTACAAAAAGCAACTTTTCTTCATGGAACACTACCCCGCGAATATCCACCTTTGGTGTCGCATAACCCGCCTGAGCGTCGAAAATATCGCTTACCTGTTTCAGCTCCACCCTGGCACCATCCGCCATGATTTCCGCTGCCAATCGGGAGATCATCTGATACCGCTCGATGTCGAACGGGTTGGTGGTATATGGCAGCCCGCTTTGCGCCAGTGCCTGAAGACGTTGCGCCCATTGAAGCCATTTTTGAGCATCTGAAAGAGGGGTCATTTTATCCATCACGATCATTGGTGATTAAGTTGACGCCTGATGTCAACATCTGTATAATTGGTTCATAATTGTATACGAGTCACGCCAAAAGGAGTAGGTTTGGCACCTCGCTGATAGAGAAGGGATCCCTGGCTGGAAACTCCCGCAGCGAAATAAGACCGAAGTCGTTTGGCTAAAATGCCGAAGAAACCTGATACAGGCGATAGACCGGCACGGGTAAGCCCGTTAGCGCGTAATCCAGATACTCGTCTGGAGAAGTGCGCCATAAATGGCGAATTGAGGTGGTACCGCGAAAGATTCAGCCTTTCGTCCTCTTGAGGATGAAAGGTTTTTTAATTCTGAAAACGATGGAGGCAATAAGATGACCACAGAACTCCCTAAAGCCTATGATTTTCAATCTACGGAACAGCGACTATATAAAGTTTGGGAAGAAGGCGGGTTTTTCCAACCCTACAATGATCCCCGCAAGGAGGGATTCGATCCCTCTAAAAAACCTTTCGTCATCGCCATTCCTCCGCCTAATGTCACTGGTGAACTTCACACTGGTCATGCCATGTTTGTATCAATGGAAGACTTAATGATTCGCTACCATCGCATGAAAGGGGAACCCACTCTATGGATTCCCGGAACTGACCATGCCGGCATCGCCACTCAAATGTTGGTGGAAAAAGCGCTGGCGAAAGAAGGGTTAAAGCGCGATGAAATGGGCAGGGAGGAATTCCTGCGTCGGACATGGGAATGGAAAGAAAAGTACAGCCAGCGTATCACCAGCCAGATTCGCAGGTTGGGCGCCTCCTGTGATTGGACACGGGAAAGATTCACCCTCGATGATGGTCTTTCCAAGGCAGTGCGCGAAGCCTTTGTGCGCCTTTACGAGAAAGGACTGATCTACCGCGGTCCGCGGATGATCAACTGGTCTCCCGCGCTGCGCACTGCGGTTTCCGACCTGGAAGTGGAGTACAGTGAGGAACCAGGTTACCTATACTATTTCAAGTACATGCTTGCTGATGGGTCTGGTGACTTTATACCTGTCGCCACCACGCGTCCTGAAACGATCCTTGGGGATACCGCTGTGGCAGTCCATCCTGCGGATGAAAGATACCAGAAATACATTGGTAAAGAAGTAATTGTGCCAATCCTCCACCGGCTCATTCCAGTAATCGCAGATGACTACGTTACTATGGAGTTCGGTACGGGCGCGCTTAAGATTACCCCGGCACATGATCCAAACGACTATGCCATTGGGCTCAATCACGGGCTTGAAATGATCAGCATCCTGGATGAATCCGCCAGAATGAACGAATACGCCGGACCCTACAAAGGGATGGATCGCTTCGAATGCCGCAAGAAGATCTGGGAGGACATGCGCTCCGCGGGTCTCGTAATTAAGGAACAACCCTACACTCTTAATGTTCCGCGTTCTCAGCGGAGTGGCGAAATTATCGAGCCTATGATTTCAACCCAATGGTTCATCAAGATCCAACCTTTGGCTGACCGTGCCTTGGATGCCGTTCGGAATGGCGAGACCCGCATCGTGCCTGAACGCTTCACAAAAATCTATTTCAACTGGCTGGAGAATATTCGTGACTGGTGCATCAGCCGGCAACTGTGGTGGGGGCACCGCATCCCCGTTTGGTACTGCCTGGATTGTGGAGAAGTGATCGTCGCCCGAGAAGATCCCACAGCGTGCCCAAAATGTGGCAGCAGCACCCTCCATCAAGATGACGACGTACTGGATACCTGGTTCTCGTCCGGTCTGTGGCCATTTTCCACACTAGGCTGGCCAGAGGAAACGCCGGATTACCATTATTTCTACCCCACCTCAGTGATGGAAACTGGTGCGGATATCCTCTTCTTCTGGGTTGCCCGCATGATGATGTTTGGGCTGGAATTCACCGGACAGGTTCCATTCCACACTGTCTACCTGCACGGCTTAATCCTCGACAAGGATGGTCAAAAGATGAGCAAAACAAAGGGCAATGTGGTGGATCCCATTGAGGTCATGGACAATTTCGGCACCGACGCCCTGCGTTTTACCCTTCTGGTCGGGTCAACCCCCGGTCATGATACAAACCTGGATCTTAAGAAAGTGGAGGCGAACCGCAATTTTGCCAATAAAGTGTGGAACGCCGGTCGTTTTGTCCTCTCTGCCCTTCAGAACGCACCCGCTGAAGCGGAAGATGAGCCAGAATGGAGCCTCGCGGATTCCTGGATTTGGGCAAGATTGAAAGGTCTCCTACGTGACACTGATCGTCTCTTCAAAAGCTATCAGTTCGGCGAAGCGGGTCGTCAGATCTATGAGTTCTTCTGGTCGGATTTCGCTGATTGGTACCTCGAAATCGCCAAGATCCAGATGGCAGAAGGGCATGATCGCGCCTATTACACTGCCACAACCCTGGTTCGCGTGCTTGACGCCTGCCTGCGTCTGCTCCACCCATTTACCCCCTTCGTGACCGAAGAACTATGGGGGCATCTCAAAACTGCGGCATTGGCAAAGGGGTACAAGCCCTTTGCCTCGCGCAGTGGATGGGAGGAAATGCTGATTTGCGCACGCTGGCCCGAAGCTGGCGAACCTGAGGGGTGGGAAGAGGAAGCTACCCGTAATTTCAGTTTAATCCAGGAGATCGTCCGTGCAATCCGTAACCTGCGCGCAGAAAAAAAGGTCACTCCCGGGCGGAAACTGCCGGCATTTATTGCTGCCGGTCAAAAAATTGACATTCTACGGGGTCAGTGTTCCACGATCGCAGCCCTTGCCGGGTTGGACGCCAAACAGTCCCATCTCGCTCACCACATCAAAGAGGATGTAACTGGATTCAATTCGGTGGTGGTTTCTGGAATTGAAATCTACCTGAACTTAACCGGTCCATCAGGGAACGAAGAGGATGTGGAAAGGCTGAGAAAAGACCTGGAAGTGATAAATTCCCAGATTGAAAGGCTCTCCGCGCTGCTCTCCAGTGACTTTGCCGCCAAAGCCCCCGCGCCCGTTGTGGAAAAGGAGAAGCTCAAACTGAATGAATATCTTGAAACACGCGAGAAACTGCTCGCCCAAATCGGGTAAACAAGAGATGCTGGTCGAAAACGACCAGCATTTTTTATTTTGGCATTCTTCCTGACAAACGCCTGAGCGTCCGATGAATGCGATGGATTGAAGTTACCGGAGAAAGAAACATCAGCAGGCAATCCCCAATCACCGCAGACAGCCCAAATTCTTGACAGCGTTTTTCAATTTCGGGTGAATCCGCCCCGGGCTGCACCCAAACATACTTAATGCCAGCCGCTGCGGCTTCTTCGAGGATTTTTACACCCTGATCTGGAGGAATGACAAGCACGATCCCTTGTGGTTTTTCAGGCAAAGCGCCCAACCCGGCGTAACAACGGTCACCCTCCACCATATCCGCATTTGGGTTCACTGCCATCACCTGATACCCCCTCGCCCTTAGTTCACGGTAAATGACATTGCCAAATTTATCCTTACGCCGTGAAACTCCCACAACAGCCAGTGTCTTTAGTGTCAGGAACTCTTCAATGATGTTCATGCTGTTTTTCATTCAGTTCTCCAGTGATGAGGAACTCAGGCGAAAGCAACTCGCTTCAAAATATGGTTAATGGCTTTACTGGTTCATCGTTCTTTTATCTTCTGACCAAGACGAGCGATTTTGATCTTTTTCTACATTCAATCAGATTATGAAATCATGCCGGGAAGATCAGGAGACGGAGGAACTATTTTTGTCGTGCATTTCGGGTCATTTTCCTTGTGTGCCGTACGATGCGGAAGAAGTGGCGGATATGGCGAAGAGGTTTGATATGGCTATGCTCACCCGCATAAATGGTCTTGATGGGTACCCACGCCAGTGTGTATCCCTGGATGACACAGCGGGCAATTATTTCCACTTCAAATTCAAAGTTCGTCTCCGAACTGGTTAACGAAGCCTCAATCATTCTCCGAGAATGGAGACGGTAACCGGACTGGTTATCCGGACAGTATTGACCCAAGGCGCGGGAAAAGAGCCAGGTGCCAAAGGCATTGGAAAAGTTCCTCGGAAAGGGCATCTGCCTGAAATCACGCTGACCGATAACCAGATCCGCTCCTTTTTCATATTCGGTAACAAAGAGGGGGATTTCCTCCGGGTCATGCTGACCATCGGCATCAAGAGTGATCACGGCGTCGTATCCCTGCTCCAATACATACCGGAATCCGTTCATAAGTGCGGCGCCTTTCCCCTGATTGGGGGTTTGAACCAAAACCTCTGCGCCTGACATCCGAGCTACTCCGGCAGTTTCATCCTTTGAGCCATCATCCACCACCAACACAGGAAGATATCGGCGGGTTTTGGTGACCACATCGCCAATGCGTTGCGCTTCATTGTAAGCGGGGATGAGAGCAAGGATTCTCTTATCAGATTGAGGCAATTCTTCCATTTTCAAACCCTTTTGTAGGGTATATTTTACTCTGAATCACTTCAGGCAAGAGGCGCGATGCCAGTGGTTCATTAAAAAACAATCCTGACAGGTTAACTTTTTCCCCTTGTCAAGGTGAATAATCGTCATATAATCGCCTCTGTTTTGTGCATTCACTAAATGGAGAAAAGATGAAAGTCGCGGTCCTCGCTAACCTCAAAGAAGATGCTCCAGTTTCGAAAGAAGACCCTCCTGGGCGATGGGATGATCTTGACGACCGCGTTACGGTTGATGCGATCCTTCAGTCGCTCACTGACCTGGGTCATACCGCCCGTTATTTTCCAGCCACAGTTGAAGCCATTCCAGATTTAAAAAAATTTGCTCCTGACCTCTGTTTCAATTCCGCAGAAGGTCATTACGGCGATTCGCGTGAGGCACAAATGCCTGCGATTCTGGATGGTCTACGCATCCCTTATACGGGTGGTGGAGTATTGGGAATGTCGTTAGCCCACAACAAGGCAGTCGCCAAAAAAATGTTTCGCGACACCCACATCCCCACTGCTAACTTTGTGGTGGTCCGTGATGGTGTGAAAATTCCTGACCACTCGCACATGAAATTTCCGCTCTTCGTCAAACCCGGCGTGGAGGGTTCTTCGATCGGTATCAACGATGCCGCTCTCGTGCGCAATGAAGAGGAGCTTCTTCGACAGGTGAAATATGTACGTTCTTTTATCGATTCCTTGATCCTGGTGGAAGAATATATCACCGGAAGGGAATTCACGATCGGCATTCTGGGGGACGAGGTATTACCCATCGTAGAGATCATTTCACCGATCGGCTTTTATTCCTATACCCAAAAAGAAGACCAGAACAGTCAAGTCGTGCGGGTCAGCCCGGCTGATTTGAGCCCGGAGAAAACTGAGTTCTTCCAGGAACTTGCCCGACGTGCCATGAACGTGTTGCACCTTTATGATGTGTGCCGCATGGATCTACGCATGGATGCAGATGGCAACCCTTACGTCCTTGAAGTGAACCCGATCCCATTGATGGATCCGGACCCGATGCAAGCTTCGCTCATTTACGCTGCCGTCACTGCCGGTTACACGTATAAGGATGTGGTTCAAAAGATCATTGAATCCGCCGCCCGGCGTTGGAAACTCCCGCTATAACAGACAAAGAGGCTGTACAAACCCAACTGTACAGCCTCATTCTTAATCTATATTGCTGGATCATTTACTATTGATCATGCTCCCGAACAACCGTTTAAACATGGCATATTCGCCGCTCCGACCCTGATGATATGGACTGGAGGCATCCCAAATTGCGGCAAAAGAGTTAACCACATCGTTCGCGTCAAATTGGCTGCCATTAGAAAATTGCACATTATAGCGCAGCTGGAATGTCCATTCCGTTAAGGCATCATTGGATTGCCAGTTTTCCGCCAGTAATGGAGTGAACTTTTGCCCCCCGAACCCGGGTGCCAGCAGTGTGTCATACAGGAGGCGCGTAATCCGGAAGGTGGCATAGTCGTCCTCGTCCGCGGGCCAAAGGCTCAGGGGCTCCGAGGGACCTATGAACCGGATAATCTCTTTGTCACTAACGATCTGCTCGATGTTTTCATAATAGGCATTCGAACTGATATTTTGCAGGGAAGAGCGAAATACCGTCAGACTGGGTGAGTGACCCAGGGGAATCAAGGGAACTTCGTCTAACACCGCCTGGTTCATTTTATCGAAGAGAAGCTGCTTCCGATCCAGATTTGAAATACCGCGCACGTTCTTGATAAAAGCCTGCAGGTTGGAATAAGGCTGACCAAATCGTTGCGCTTCACTGATAAAAGGTTTATCAAAAAAGGCTACGCCATCCAGGTAGTCAATGGTGTACCAATCGATAAAGAACATCTCATCCCCAGCAGCAAGGCTACTTTTTAATTCCTCTGCGGGCAGTGGGCGCATGATAACCTTTACCCCAATTTCGGCGAGTTGATCTTTGACCATCTGCGCCAGTCCACCCGGGGAATACAGGGTCTCCATCGGCGAATTCTGGTAAGCCAGTTGGATCTCCTGAGTGAAGTCGAAGCCAGCCTCATTCAATAAAGCCAGCGCTTCTTCCGTATCCTGCTCAAACCACTTCATTTGATTCGTCCGCCCGGGAGTCACTCCGGTAGGAATGATTTGTTGTGCCAGCTCCGTCCCAACGGGGAAGGAAAAATCAATTAATGCTGCGCGATCCAGGGCAAGAGAAAACGCTTTGCGTACCTTGACATTATCAAATGGCGGTTTTGAATTATTGAAGCCTAAGAAATACAGATTTAAAGGTTTGTGCGACACCACCTTGAGATCCGGGTTGTTATACATGTAGGTCAGGTAGGTGAAAGGCTTGGTCATCACAATCGAGGGGAAATCCATTCCCTCGATGGCAGTGAAATCATACTGACTGAACCGCAACGCCTGATCCGGTTGCCAGCGGAATTCCAGTTTGGGTGTGGCGGCGGGCAAACCCCAGTACGTGGGTGAGCTTACCAGAGTCGTATCGATTCCCTTCCGCCATTCTTTCAAAATATAGGGTCCGGTACCATTTGGGTTTGCGGAAATCTTTTCCGAATTCCCACCGGTCGATTTTAGATACTCGCTATCCTGAATGGCAAAGATGGGTGCCGCTAATTTGGCTGCAAAGGCAGAATCAGGGTAACACAGGGTAAAGCGGACTGTGTATTCATCCAGTGCCTCCACTGATTTAATCTCTCCGCCATAAGTACAATTAGGGCTCCTCACAGCAAGTCCCTGGTACAGAGCCAGGGAAGTGTCGGTTGAGGAGTTTGTGGTACAGGAAGATAAGAATATACCGATCACGAGGAGGAGTGTGGAAAGAGTACACCTGAAAGTTTTTCTCATGGGAGTCACTCGCTTTGAAATAATCGAACACGAAAGGCCGGATCAAAGTTGATTATACGGTAAACAGGCATTCTGTCAATTTACAAATTCGTTTATTACCAAAAAGTTACTTAGTTTTTCTTCTTACGCTATTCTGCAAATGTAAAGCACGCTCCAAGCCTTTTCCTGACGATTGGAGTAGAATAGGCGCTATGTGGATGGATCGAATGCTTCGTATCGATGAAAATCTGACCGCTCATATTCGGTTGAATGAATCGCACTCGCGCTTCAAACCGGTGGCGGCATTTTTTGCTCACTCCGGCGATTCCTGGTTTGACTTGATCGCGCTTTTCATCCTTTGGCTTTTCGCGCACGGTCCATGGCATTCCATGGCAGCCTTGATGGCTGCAAGCACAATTGTGCTTGCGCTTTTGATTTTTGCCATAAAATTCACCATTCGCCGCCGCCGTCCGGAGGGTGATTGGGGGGCTGTTTACCGGAATACGGATCCCCATTCCTTCCCATCCGGGCATGCCGCGCGCACTTCCATGTTGGCAGTGATTGCGCTCAATCTGGTGCCGCTATGGTTCGGGTTGGTGCTGGTTATTTGGGCATTGCTCGTCAGCCTTGCCCGCGTTTGGATGGGCGTACATTACCTCTCGGACGTCATTGCCGGTTTTATTCTGGGGATTGGTGCGGGTTACCTGGCAATTGCCCTCATGCCGTGGTTAACCGAGGTTTTTCCTTTTATCTTTTAGATCAAGTTGTTTCTTCCAGGCTTGCCAACGGACAAGCCATAGGGTATTCTTAACTGTGGGAGTGGAGAAGTCCCGGTGGGCTTCCCGGTCTTCAAAATCGGTGGCGGGTCGCGTTGCGGGCCGCGGTGGGTTCGACTCCCATCCATTCCCGCCTTGAACAGGCAGGAGTCATGATGGACTTTCAACAATATCCGGAGTATCTGGATAATATCGTCCGCCGGATTTTTATGATTGAAGATATTACGCATGGGAAAACCGAGCAGGGCTTTGTTGTCCGTTATCGCGGGCATTTGATCTCACCTGATTCTGAAGAGGCATACAACCGCCTCGAGGAGTTGCTCAAGCCTTATCACCTCACCCCACTTTTCCGCATCGAATCTGGCAAGCAAGTAATCCTGCTCATCAATTCTCCCCCTGCACCAAAACCTGGTCGCCCGACCCTTAATTTGATCATGTTTCTGCTTACGCTGGTCAGCGTCCTGCTATCCGGTGGGCTAACCAGTTTAGATGGAGAGCTTTCCAGTGATCCTTTCACTGCAGCACGTCAAATTATCAATGCCGGCTGGCCTTTTGCCATCAGCTTGCTGGCTATTTTGACTACTCATGAAATGGGGCATTACCTTGCGGGAAGAGCGCACGGTGTGCATGTGACCCTGCCATTTTTCATCCCCCTGCCCTTTACCCAGCTTGGGACGATGGGCGCGTTCATCAGCATGAAAGAGGTTCCCAAGAATCGCAAGGTACTGATGGACATTGGCGTTGCAGGTCCGATCGCCGGGTTTATCGTTTCCATCGTGGTTCTGATCATCGGCTTATCTCTATCCACATTAAATACCATCCCGCTTCAGTTTCCCGCTGGTCAGGGCTTGCAGATGGAGGGCAATTCACTCATCTATCTGCTGCTCAAGTATCTGCGCTTCGGGGAGCTGCTGCCAAAACCCGTCTCCTACGGTGAAGCCGGACCTTTTATTTACTGGCTGCGTTACTTTTTTACCGGTCAGCCAACTCCTTTGGGTGCGCTTGATGTAATGATTCATCCCGTCGCCTGGGCGGGCTGGGTCGGTCTGCTTGTGACCTCGCTCAATCTGATCCCAGCCGGGCAGCTGGATGGCGGGCATATTTTCCACCTTCTATTTGGAAAAAAATGGGCGACCTTTTTTCTCCCCTTCATTCTGGCAATCATGATGGTGCTGGGATTTTCCTGGAGCGGGTGGTGGTTATGGGCGGTGCTGGTTTTTCTGTTTGGAAGGAGTTATGCGGAGCCACTTGATCAGATCACCCCGCTGGATGCCAAAAGGAAAATCCTTGGCATCCTTGCACTGATCATCTTCATCTCCACCTTTATTCCTGTGCCTTTAGTGCTGATTACCGGATAGCAGCTGATTTCTTATCCCTTTATGGCAGTTTGCTGGTAAAAATTTCGCTTCCAAAGCCCAGGAATAACGTCTTCCCGGGGGAAAGTGCCATGCTTGTCGCCATTTCTTGGGGAGAATATTCGGGGTCATTAAAACCCGGTTGGTAGATCTTTTGCAGGTTCCGTTGGAGGCTGAAGTGATAAATACCCGTACTGTGAGCGTCTAATAAATAGAGAGAAGAATCCGGGGCGGCTGTCATCTTCATTTGAATAAACTGGGCATCCGGGAAGGTAACCGGCTTTCCTTCTCCTCCGGCTCGCGGGTCGCTGTAAGGAGCTGGATCTTCACATTCGGTCAGTTTGTATTCTTTGATCGCGCTATAAGTACATTCGACCATTTCCCCGTTCGACCGCAAAAGGTAGAGTTCATCTCCATTCACTTCAAAATCTACAGCTTCAGTCATGTCCGGGATGTGTTTATCAAAAAAGAGGATAGGTTTGGTTTTGAACTCGTGATCACTCATCGTGTAACGAAATACAGCATTGTTTCCCGGATCCAAAACAAAGAGGTAATTCTGGTAGAAAGTTACAGCGCGAATTTCCTGCCAGCCAGCATCAGGCGCGATCAGCTTGCTTGTCGCCCCCGGTTTCCCCGGGATACAAAATTCAAAGTTACCATAGGCATCAATGGCAAAAATCGTCGCTTCAAACGGACCAGCTGGCACACTGACTATATCTACCAGTTTGCTGATACTGTTTAGCGGATTCTCTGGATTTGGTCCACAATCAAAATTCTCATCCTTGACGTATTCGCTGCCAACCAAGCTGTAGTGCAGTCCTTTTCCGGAGATACTATCCAGAAGATAAAGGTCGGTATTCATGGCAACGATCTGCGAGATATTCACTGCCCCGAGGCTGCCGGCAATTTCAAGCGGTGTAATTGGCAGGCGAACCACACCCTGTAGTTGATCCAATTGTTGCTGTACGGAGGTCAACAACTCCCTTGAATCCGCCGTGGAGCCAAATTCTGCTGCTTTTTGCAAATACATCAGGGCTGCCTGCAAATTGAAGGAATACATCACCGGGTCATCTTTTTTCAAATCCGCCTCAACGGAGTATTTTTGCCCTTCACGATAATAAAAGTCAAATTGCTGAGATTTACCCTGATTTATGTAAACCGAAGCGGCAATCGCCACAACTACCAAGGGTATGACAATTGCCAGCAGCAGGTAGAGGGAACGCGGAACACTGACAGAATCGAGACCCTCCCGGCTGCCTTTTCGGGAGAAGAAACTTTTTCTCTCTGGCTTCGGTTTCTTGGTAGCTTCTTCACTCTGTTTGCCGGTTGGACGGCGAGTACGGGTTTCGCGGCGCGCAGGCGGAATGCCCCCACTCTTTACGACAGCTTTTCCTTTTACCTTTCCAGACCTTGAGCCTACTGGCGCGCTCAATGAATCCTCTTCACGAGGCTCCACAAGTTCTTCAGAGGATTCATCGGACCGGTTTGGCGCTTCCATCTGATCCAATCCGGGGAGAAGAGCTGGTTGATCCACTATTTCCTGCTCGTGGAGCAGATCGCGTTCCTCTGGCATGCCACTAAGGTTGACTGCGACCGGTTGCTCTGCCGTCGCTGTTTGATTGGCTGTATCGGTCGCCCCCTCTTGAACGGGAAATGGATGGAACTGGATATTCCCCTTGCCCTCTCTCACTTGCACCAGTGCGGCTTTTAGATCAGATGGACGCTGACTGAGCAATCGGCGCAAAAGCGCTTCTGTCGCCAGAGAAGTTGCCTTGTGGAGGCTTTTCTCAGTCCATTCCACACTCGGCATTGGTGCCAGCAGCAAGGAGAAACCCGCCTCAATTCCGGTATGCTGAAACCGGCATTCAATCGATTGATTGATGCCCAAACCCCGCGGATGGTTTTCCCGATCCACTTGTTCAAGCATCCCTTCTTTTTGTAAGACGATTAACTTCCCCTGCCCAATGACCATGGTGTAGAGAATATCTTTACGCAACACTGCCAGGTAAAGAGATCCATTTACCTGAACGCCATCCGCCGCCTTCTTCAAATTTCGCTCGAGCCATTCGTTATTAATGGCTTCAGCCATCAATCGCATGGCGTTTGTGACCGAGCCAGGTGAACTATAAAAAAGAACGGCTTTCTTCTGCAGCCAATCTGAGAGCCCTTCTTCGCCAAGCTCAGCTTTTCCAGTCGGATGAACCAGGGCGATTAACTGATCAGATTCACGCCCACGACCACATTTTTTAGGCGGGTTAATGGCGATTAAACCAGGGAGGGATTGCCGGGGAATCCCATGCTGAAAAAAAAGCGGATACAGATCCAGATTAAACAAGAATGACCTCGTTAAGGATAATCGCGTGCTCTTCCTGCCAGCGCGCTAAGGATTATTATCTTCAAAACGGTACAAGATTCGGGCCAAAATCGATTATACCGACTCTTGCCATAAAGATCATCTATAATAATAAAAAAAAGGTGGTGAAATATGTCTCCATTAAACGCCAACTATTTCCTCGGTAAAGTTTACGACCCCAAAACTAACGCGCTTACTGCCGAACCGGTAATGTTGGATCCGGCGAATTTAACCACACATTGTGTAGTAACAGGCATGACGGGTTCTGGCAAAACGGGTTTGTGCATTGGTCTCCTGGAAGAAGCTGCCTTGCACCAGGTTCCCGCTTTGATTATTGACCCCAAAGGAGATCTCACCAACCTTGTTCTGCACTTTCCAAATCAAGAACCCGCTGATTTTGAGCCCTGGATTGACCCGGAAGCCGCCCGCAGAGAAGGGAAGACAGTTGCTCAAATGGCGATCGAAACCGCTGAACGTTGGAAAAAGGGTCTTGCTGATTGGGGCATGGGGCGGGAACAGCTTGAGGAACTTACCCGCGCAGCTGATTACACTATTTACTCTCCCGGTTCCACCGCCGGAGTACCGGTCAACATCCTTTCCTCTTTTGAAGCTCCGGCAATTTCGTGGGAGGAAAATGTAGAGATTTTGCGCGAGCGTATCTCGACCACAGTGACAGCTATTCTCGGCTTGGTCGGCATGAGCGAGATTGATCCGCTGCGTTCAAAGGAACATATCCTGCTATCCAGTCTGATTGAAAATGCCTGGATGGAGGGAAAATCACTTTCGCTCACCGACCTCATCTTGCAGGTGCAAAATCCACCCTTGGAACGCCTGGGCGCGTTCCCGATGGAATCTTTCTTCCCCGAAAAAGACCGCTTTGACCTGGCTTTGCTGTTGAATAACTTTCTTGCCTCCCCTTCCTTTCAGGTCTGGCAACAGGGTCAGCCACTCGATATTCAAGCCTTGCTTTACACAAAGGAAGGTACTCCCCGCCATTCGATATTCTACCTGGCACATCTGAGTGAAAATGAACGCATGTTCTTTGTCACTCTGCTCTTCGCGGCGGTTGAAAGCTGGATGCGTTCACAACGAGGAACGGGTAATCTGCGGGCGCTGCTCTATTTTGATGAGATCATGGGCTACCTCCCCCCGGTTGCCAATCCCCCCTCCAAAACAGTCATGTTGCGCATGCTCAAACAGGCGCGCGCCTTTGGGGTGGGGCTGCTGCTTGCCACCCAGAACCCGGTGGATGTGGATTACAAAGCTCTCTCCAACGCCGGCACCTGGATGATTGGTCGTCTGCAAACGGAACAGGATAAACAACGCCTGCTGGACGGTCTCTCTTCTGCTGGTGGAACCACGGACATTCAAACGCTGGACAAACTGATCTCTGGCTTGCAGAAGCGGGTCTTCATGTTGCACAGCGTTTACCGATCGGCACCAGTGTTGTTCAACACCCGTTGGGCACTCAACTATCTTGCCGGACCAATGACGCGAGATCAATTACGTGCCGCCAATGCTCTGGCAGGCGTGAAAGCCTTTTCCACTTCACCCACTGCCCCTGCACCTGTTTCAGCAGCAGAAACTGGAAATATGAACAGGAAAAGTAGCGACTTATCCACCAGTCGTCCGGCGATTAGGGGTGAAATCAGCGAATACTTCATGCCAAATAATTTGGGCTTGAGTTCGGCTGCTTCCAAAGCCGGGGTACCCGCAGGAATCTCTACGGAGGGATTCGCCTACCGCCCCGGCATTCTAGCCCAGGCTGAAGTAAGGTACCTTTCCCGTGCTTACAACCTTGAACATACCAAAAAAATCACTACGATTTTGGAAGACCCCGGCAGTGGTCTCATCCGCTGGGAGGAATCGCTCGCTCGTGAAATTTCCTTAACTGAGCTGGAAAATTCCCCGCTGGCAAAATCCCAGTTTCACCCGGTTCCTGCCTGGCTGGCGGATCCAAAGAAAATACCAGAGATTAAGAAAGACTTTTTAGACTGGATTTATCGCAGTGGAGGATTAAAGATTCGGACAAACGCCAAACTAAAGCTATACGCAGACCCTGCATGGAGCGAAGCGGATTTCAAGCGTGAAATTGAACGCGTCCTGGAAGATACGGTGAAGGCGGAAACAGAAAAAGCCCTTGCCACTTACGACACTAAAATCGCTGCCATGGAACGAAAAATTGAAAGCCAGGAACTTGACGTGCAAGCTGCCGAATCTGCGGTGGGTCAACGGCGCCTGGAGACGCTTGCCACCGGTGGTTCCACGGTAATCGGCATGCTCACCGGCAAGCGGCGAAGCCTATCCGGTACCCTTTCGAAAAACCGCATGGCATCGGCTGCCAAAGATCGCCTGGAAGCTGAAAAGGTCACCTTGAAGCAATATCAGGATCAATTAACCGCTCTGCAAAAAGCCAGAGAGGACGCTGCAAAAGAAGTTCAGGAAAAGTGGGCGAAAACGGCGGATGAAGTGAACGAAATCACGATCAAACCCCAAAGAAGCGATATTTATCTTGAGGTTTTCGCCGTTGTCTGGCTGCCCTATTATCTCGTCCGGGTAGAAGACAAAATTCTTGAAATTCCAGCTTACGAAAGATAATTCCTACATCATTAATTAATTGACCGGGAAAATCCCGGTCATTTTTTTCAATTCATCTCCTGACGTCCTGCCAGGGCGCGTAAAAGTGTATTCTGGTCTGCGTACTCCAGGTCGCCACCCATCGGCAAGCCGCGAGCCAGCCGGGTCACCCTCACACCCAAGGGAAGGAGCTGCTGGCGCAGGTAGAGGGCGGTCGCGTCACCCTCCATACTGGGGTTAGTCGCCAGAATGATCTCTCTTGCCTCGCCACTCTTCACCCGTTCAATTAAAGAACGAATTGTCAGGTCATCCGGACCCACCCCTTCGATGGGCGACAATACCCCCTGCAAGACATGATAACGACCATGAAAACCACCCGTCCGCTCAAGGGCAAGTACATCCAGCGGCTCTTCCACCACGCAAATCGTCCCGTCCATGCGTGAGGGGTCTTTGCAAATATCACAGCGTTCCTCACCTGCCATGGTGATGTTTGAACATAACTGGCAGGTTCCTGTGGCAGTTTTGAGATTGCTCAAAGCACCTGAAAGTTGTTGCACCAGGTCTTGCGGTGCACGCAGTAAAAAGAAAGCCAGACGTGAGGCGCTTTTTGGTCCAATTCCCGGCAAACGCTCCAGCGCTGAAATCAGATCCTGAATGGGGGTAGGCAGAATGGGCATGGATCCGTTGCCTAGAATCCCAGCCCCGGAATCCCGCCCGCCAGCGGTCCCATTTTCTCCGCTGCCAGTTTTCGTGAATCCTCCAGCGCCAGGTTGACGGCGGATAACACCAGGTCTTGCAGCATTTCGGTGTCGGCGTCCTTAAGCAGCTCCGGCGAGATTTCCACCGCCGTGCAATGCTGATCGCCCGTCATGGTCACCTTCACCACGCCGCCCCCCGAAGAGGAGGTAACCGTTTCAACCGCCAGTTGCTGCTGAGCGGCTTCCATCTGTTCCTGTAATTTCCTGATCTGCGCCATCATCCCCCCGCCGGCAGATTGCCCACCGGAAACCCGATTAAAACCTTTCGCCATTGCGTACTCCTTCTTGGTTAATCTTTGTGCACGAGTTTGCCACCCAGATGGATGGCAGCATTTACCAGACTGTCACTTTCGTAGGAGGAATCGATTCCTCCATCATTTCTGTTACCAGAAATCACAATACATTCGATCGCCACATCCTTATGCAGCAGGTTGTAAATAACCCGCCGGGTAAGCTCGATATTCTCCGGGTTTTCCATTTTGGAACGCACAACTTCACTTTGAAAACCCAGGATTAAGGTACCATGCTTCATCTGGATCATCTTCTGAGAATTAAGCAGCGCTTCCGTTTTGGGCATGCGCAGCTTGACTTCTGTCCGAACCTGATTCCATACTGAAAGAATTTCCTGAGTGGTAACCTCTCCTTCAGCTGAGGGCTCCTGCTCCTCTGTTCCTTTTTCAACCGGCTGGGTGGAAAGGGTGGGTTCGCTTTCTTGCGCTGCCGATGACACTTTTTCCTTATTCTCCTTGAATTCCAGTTTCATGCCGGGCTCTTCCAGACCAAAGATAGAAGCAGGGGAGGTTGCAGATTGCACTTCCCGATCCGTCCGGGTTGTTGCAGCCACCGCCCTGGGCTCAACAGTAGTCGTTTGGGTGAGGATAGCTCCATTCAAACAACGCGCGAAAGCCACTTCCAGTGAAAGGCTTGGTTGCCAGGTGGTACGCAAATCCGTAATCGCTCCATTAAACGTATCAATCCAGTCCATCAGACGGTGGGTGTCGATTCGCTGGCTGTGCTCACGCATGCGGGTTCTCATTTCCTGGGTGGCTTCTACCGCTTTTTCATTCCCCAGTTGGATGAGGAGTAAATTACGCAGATATTCAACCACCTGGCGGGCAAACTGTCGGGGGTCACTGCCGCTATCCAGCGCCTTGTGAACAGTCGCCATGCCCGCGGGGGCATCCCCATCCAACAACGCCTCGACCAGCTCCAGAACCAGCTGGTTGGTTGCAGTTCCCAGTACAATCTGAGCCAGCTCCAAATTGATGTGACTATCCGTGGAAGCCAGCTGATCGAGCAGCGAGATCGCATCGCGCAGCGCCCCGGTGGATTGGCGCGCGATCAGTAGTAAAGCGTCTTCATCTGCCTGAATGTCCTCCTGCGCGCAAATCACCTGCAGTGCCTTGACGATTTCTGCCACCGGGATCCGTCTGAACTCATATCGCTGGCAGCGTGAAAGCACTGTAGCAGGAATTTTATGTACCTCGGTGGTAGCAAGGATGAAGATTGCATGCGATGGGGGCTCTTCAAGTGTCTTCAGCAGGGCATTGAATGCAGCCGTCGAAAGCATGTGGACTTCGTCTATGATGTAAACCTTATATTTACCCTCGGTTGGCGAATAATTGATCCGATCGCGCAAATCCCGTACATCCTCCACACTGGTGTTGGAAGCGGCATCAATTTCGATCAGATCCATAAAACGACCCTCATTTACCGCCTGGCAATTGGCACACTGGTCACAGGGGCGGTTAGCCAGATCTGGCGAGAGGCAATTCACCGCTTTTGCCAGCAGGCGGGCAGTGGTTGTCTTTCCTGTACCCCGTGGACCCGAAAAGAGGTAGGCATGCCCCACCTTTTCAGATTTAATCGCGTTGCGCAGGGTCTGAATTACATGATCCTGCGCCACAACCTGATCCCATTTTCTTGGACGCCATTTTCGATAAAGTGCCTGGGTCATCATCACCACCTGCCGGTCTTGGTTTTTGAACCATCTATCAGATTGATTTTACCTGAAACCCCATTGGTTCGTTGCAATTTACTTCTTTTTTAAGGAATCGTGTACCTGGAACGGATCGTACCGGCGGGGTCACGCAGTTGAATTTCTTCGCCACTGACAAGAATGGAAACCGGCTGCTGAAAGAAAAGCTCAATCGCTGAATCAACGCCAGCTTTGGAATATACATTGACACTGCCCCCCGGAAAAAGGGTAACCTTTGGGAAGACATAATCATAGTGGTTTTCAAAAATCAAGCGCCAGCCCAGTAAATCCACCGGATCCTTACTCTTGCATGCCAGTTGGATATGTTCGTTCTCAAGATCTCCCGCGCCGATAACCGCCTGGATTTCAATGGTGATGGCATCCGCCGGAGGCAGTGTCGCATCGGAGGTGGGAAGGGTATCCGCCGCCATCTGGGCAGACCCGGCAAGTTCAGTGGCGGATACCCGATGAGTATTCTCCCAGATCACTAGAACCAGCAATACCGCCGCCGCCGAGACGAAAAAGTTAAGAATGAGGTAAGGAAGTAATTTGCGCATTTCAAGCCAATTGGTATTTAGAATCATAGCATAAATCAGAGTAAAATGACCTGTAAAAGAGGATGGATGAAACGTCTGGTCATCGATGGTCATAACCTGATTCCCAAAATTCCCGGCTTCCGGCTTGAAGACCCGGATGACGAAATGAAGTTAATCGAAAAGATGACGGAATATTGTCGTCTCACCCGCTCACAGGCGGAGCTTTTCTTTGACGGCGCACCGGCTGGTTCTCCTTTCCAATCAAAATCCGGTCTGGTACATATTCACTATGTTCGCAAGTCGCTCACTGCGGATGATGCCATCCTGCAGTACCTGCAGCGGCAAGGAAACGAAACGCGCACCATGCTGGTGGTCTCTTCGGATCATCGCGTAATCACAGGAGCAAAAGCCTTACACGCCGGTACGATTCTTTCAGAGGAATTCTCGCGCCGCCTGATAGAAACATTGTCAAATCCTGGCGTCAGTGATTCGCAACGAGAACGTCCGCCTTCTGAAGAAGAAGTGGAAGAAATGTTGAAGTTAATGACCGGTAAACGCAAGGATACCCCTTGAATTAAGGATAAATAAGATATATAATATCTATATAACACACGTTTTATTGGTGCAACACCGTGTGTTCCACAGGAAGTTTCCGCTGAAATGAACTGTGGTGTTCCCTCCCTAAGAATGGCAGACATGACCCCATGTCTGCCATTCAAATTATGAATAAATCTCCCGAATGAAACCATAAAAAAACACCTGGAAACCTTTCTTCCAGGTGCGGTCAGGCGGAGAGGGTGGGATTCGAACCCACGATACCTTTCGGTATACCCGCTCTCCAAGCGGGCGCGTTAGACCGGACTGCGCAACCTCTCCACGCTTGTGGTTCAAGCGGCAATATTATACCATTTCATCCGCAATTCTCAAGAATTGCTGCTGTTTGACTTTTCTTTTTTTGTTTTTTCCCTATAATTTTATTAATTAAAGCAAAGCTCTGCGATAGGTACATCCGCACCACACATTCTGTAAATTAGGACGGGTTCAATGTCTTCCATCGTGCCTGACCTTGAATTACCCATACTGGTCGTTGACGATGCTCACTGGCAGAAGATTTCCCCCACCGGGGAGGAGGGAGTGGAATATTCCATTTCCTGCCGGGATGGTTTCAGATTATCCACCAAAGGTTTCAAGTTCCTCATTCCAGATGGAGCGGAGTTTTCCACCCCCAACATCATCCAGGTGGTCATCGGGAAAGACCAGCTCTACGCCGTCGCCTATGAATATGATTGTGAGTTGTACACCATCAACTCCGCCAACCTGGTGCCCATGTACGGGTCGAAGCGCTTTACTGGCTTTCTTAAAGGGCAGAAATTGATCATTGCCATTGGTCACCTTTCTCCGCCCGGTCAGGATCAGCCCCAGCCGCGCTTTACCGTTTTATGGGCTGCGGTGGTGAACATCCAGTAAGCTGGTTTCTTAAGATCCGACCATTGCCACAGGTCGAAAATCCGTTATAATATTGAGCACCGGGCGGTTAGCTCAGTTGGTTAGAGCGTTGCGTTGACATCGCAAAGGTCGTAGGTTCGAGTCCTATACCGCCCACCAGTCCTCCACCTGCGGGTGGTTTTTTATTTCTCGTAGGGATATATGGCTTACTTTCCTCTGCGCTGATCACTGACGGCACGAAATCTACTTCTTGCGGTAACGGGTCGTGTGATAGTAGTGATGGAGAAACTTGTTCAACATGTCCGGCAGATTGCGATAATTGTCCACACTGTACTTCCAGTAAAAGTCATCCGGAGTTGCCGAAATAAGGAAATCAAACAGGTTTTTGCGAAAGAACATACGCAATACTTCGCGCCGCGAATAAACCGATTCGCTTGCAAGGATGGATTTTGCAAGTTGTATAGAGTGTTCAAAACAATCTTCAAGTTAAATCAGATAAAAAATACGGAGCGCGGGATGATCGGGTTGAAACCTCCTGAAGGGTCTGGTGAGCCTTGGGCAGGGCTACGGTCAAGGTTGGAGTGCGGTCGAAGTTAATCCCCACAAAGGGGGGTTGGTCAAGTTAGCCGGGAACCGGTCGGGCTCCGACCGGAAACAAAGCGAGGCAGCGGACCAACTGCGACCAATTCAGCTGTCTCGAACAATCCACTACCGATTTCAACGATTTATCTGGTTTTTTGCCCCGGGTTTTGGAGTGAGAAGAACTATTTAGAGGAATTCGTCTTCCAATTGATGTTAGCCCAAAGTTAAAATGTCACCTAGTTTGACAAAGTTAAAATGTCACCTTTAGTGGTGGCATCTTTGTTAAGGTTGAACTCTCTCCAAGGATGATCAGGTGCAGGTTTGTGAGCTTTGGAGGCGTTGGATAGAGCATGATCAATAGACTTGGAGGGCACGACTTCAGCCTGTTTCTGCTGCTGAATGTAAATATCAAAGTGAATTGGTTGATTTTTGTAGAGGACTATTATCTCATGATTTGGTTTCTCCAAAACGGTAACGTTGGCATTCCGTAAGGCATAGGAAGGACGATCTTCGTGAATTTGGTAGATCTTTTTGTAGTATTGGAAAGTCAGGTTTTTTGAAAGTACACGGGTCTCCTTACGACAAAGAATAAAGTCAAGGTTATTAGAATCAGAAAGCGGGACATGACTATCAATATCGCTTCTTGGAACAGTAGCAAATCGGCGATTGTATTCCTCCATGAACTTGGGCAGCCATTGGTTAGCTTCTTCAGGGGTTGAGATATTTTGTAGTCTCAATTCTTTGGTGAGACGGTCTTGCAAGGTCTTATTGGCTCTTTCCACCCTGCCTTTCGCCTGGGGTGTATTGGCACAAATAATCTCAATACCAAGTTCTTTCATGGCTCTGCCAAAGTCTGTTAACCCATCACCGGAAGCTGTTTTGGGGTTGTTGAGGTGAAAGATGCCGTGTTTATCGCTGTAGAATGCTTCAGGAAGGCCGTAACGCTCAAAATAGTGTCTGGATGCTTCACAATACCCAAAGAAGCTCTCATGAGGCACAAACCACAACTCTACCAGTTTTCCAGTGGCATCATCAACATAGACCAGCAAGGTACATCGTGGACCTCGTCCCTCGAACCAGTCATAGTCTGAACCATCAATCTGGATCAACTCTCCGAAGCAGGCTCTCCTTTCACGCATTTGGAAGACTCGCATTTTCCGCCTCCGGTGTTGTTTCCACAACCCTTCCTCAATCATGATCTTTCGAACACTTTCATCTGATATCTTGATCCCGTGAATCTCAACCAGTTTTTCTGTGGCGAGGGTTGGCCCAAAATCACGATATTTTTCCAGGATGAGGTCGAATACCCTCTTCTTGATTTCTTCGCTCATTTGGTTGTGACTCGGTTTTCCTCGACTTTTGTGGATTATCCCTTCCACCCCTTGTTCCTGGTATTTCTTCCATGTCCGCTTTATTTGCCGAATACTTATTCCCAATTGTTCAGCGGCTACTTTCTGGGTGATTTGCTTCTGAGCTACTTGACTCATGATTTCTGTTCTCTTGATCTCTTTTTCGCTCATTTTGTATATTCTGTCCACTTTCTGCCTCCACGTATGGGGACATTTTAACTTTGGTAAAAGGGGACATTTTAACTTTGGTTTAACATTCGTCTTCCAATTGATTGACTTGCCCTTCCGAAATATGGTATATTAAAATCCAATGCAGCCCGTTTCAGAAACGGGCTCATGTTAAAATTTTGTTTTAGGAGAAGGCTATCAGTACTCAAAATTTTCGTGTCAATGAGTTGATCAAGGTCGCAGAAGTTCGTTTGATCGGTCCCCAGAATGAGAACATTGGGGTCGTCCCTATCCAAAAAGCCTTACAAATTGCGCGCGAAGCAGAACTTGATCTGGTTGAAGTCGCACCAAATTCTGACCCGCCAGTTTGCCGGGTGATGGATTTTGGGAAATTTCTTTATGAGCGCACCAAGAAAGAAAAAGAAGCGCGAAAATCTCAAACCAAGATTGAGGTTAAAGAAATTCGGCTCCGCCCAAAAACGAACGAACATCACCGCGGCTTCAAAACCCGTGATGCGCGCCGCTGGCTGCAAGAGGGGAATAAGGTAAAAGTAACCATCCGCTTTCGCGGTCGTGAAATCACCTATCCCGAAATCGCTCTGGAAGATTTGAAGGAAATCGCAGCGGATCTGGCGGATGTTGCCACCATTGAACAGGCTCCCAGCATGGAAGGACGGACGATGGGAATGGTGCTCGCCCCCTCCAGACCGGGTAAGAAAAAAACAACTGAGCCTGAAAAGATCGAACAACCTGCTGAATCCTGAGCTTCTGCTAGAATCCAAAACAACTTCCCTTCGATCCAAAATCAGGATGGATCGACAATTTTCTGGTATAATCCATTTTCGCGCGTATTTTGCGTAATTTGTTGAGAGGAGTTTGCTGTGCCACGCAAGATAAAATCAGGCAAGTTCAAATTAAAGACCCATAAAGCGACCTCCAAACGGTTTCGCCTCACCGGGTCGGGCGTTTTAATGCGCACCAAAGGTGGAAAAAGCCACCTGCGCCGCCGCACCTCAAAACGCACCAAAGCCTTGTTCACCGAAATGGTTCCTGTTCAGGGTGACAAGATTGTGCAACGTGTCAATCGTCTCAATCCAAACATGGAGAAGTAGAGACAACGACCTGTCGTCTAATCCGTATTCGTGCAGCTGTTGGGTGTATGCAACGGGTCTACCGACCGGCGCCCAGGGGTTCGCAAAGGAGTAATCAATGGCTCGTGTAAAAGGTGGCTCCTTCAGCCATCGTCGTCATAAAAGAGTATTAAGTTTCACCAAGGGGCAGTTTGGCAGCCGGCATCGCCTGATCCGGCGCGCGAACGAAGCCCGCTTGAAGAGCATGTGGTATGCCAGCCGTGACCGACGCAACCGCAAACGCGATCTGCGCCGTCTGTGGATTACCCGCATCAATGCGGGAGCCCGCCGTAACGGTCTTTCCTACAGTCAATTGATCCATGGAATGCGTACGGCGAATATTCAGCTCAATCGTAAAATGCTGGCTGATCTCGCTATTCGCGATCCACAGGCATTTTCCGCCGTGGTTCAAAAAGCAAAATCCGCTTAATTCATCTCAACCCAATCACGGGATGGCTCATCTGCCATCCCGTTTTGTTTTCCGGGTAGAATTAAGAAAATGATCCCTCCTTTATCCCCACCAATCACCTCCATCCATAACCCCCGGGTTCAGTGGATCCGCTCCTTGCTTGAAGATCGTTCCGCCAGAACACAATCTGGTCTTTTTGTGATGGAAGGGGTTCGGTTGGCGGAGGAAGTATGGTTGGCAGGGATTAAACCGCACTCGCTTTATTTCTCTGAAAAACTTTCTCCACGCGGCAGGCAGCTTGTGGAGCGGTTCAGCCAACTCGAAATTCCCACTTACACACTGGCTGCGGATCTTCTCGCCCGTCTTTCGGATACCGAGACCTCACAGGGCATTCTGCTGGTGCTGCCTATCCCTTCAGCAGATCCTCCACCCAATGTGGATTTGGCGTTGATACTCGACCAGTTGCGTGATCCTGGCAACATGGGCACAATCCTGCGCAGTGCAGCAGCGGTTGGCGTCCCGATCGTGTTCATCCCGCCTGGAAGTGTAGACCCCTACAGCCCCAAAGTGGTGCGGGCTGGAATGGGCGCGCACCTTCATCTTTGTCTCTGCCAGTGGGACTGGGCGCAAATCACGGCTTATTGCCATGCCGTCCAGCCGAATCCGCTTCACTGGTTCCTGGCGGATGCCACTGGTGGGCAAAGCATGTGGCAGATCGATTTGAAAAAACCGCTGGCGTTGATCGTTGGCGGTGAGGCGGAAGGCGCCAGTGAATACGCCCGCAGTCACGCGGAAGCTATCGTTCAAATTCCCATGCCCGGGCACACTGAATCACTCAATGCCGGCGTTGCCGCGTCTCTTTTGCTTTACGAAGTGATCCGGCAGAGGCAATAATGCGCATTCGTTCCATCACCAGTTTCTTTGATCCCGGTTTACCTGACGCCAAAACTACCCTCAAGCTTCTGGCGCAATTAAGCGCCAGCCTGCGAAATGAAATCAGCGATCATCATTATCCCGTGCTTTCCACCCGCATTGCCACTGTGCCCTTCCCAGGCTTTATGACCGGCAAGACAACTGCCGCCAATCTGCAGCTTGCCTCTGATCTGGATGAAGAAACACGCCTGCTGGGCTGGGATTATCTTTCCCTCGGACCCGCTCAACCCGGTCAGGCAGAAGGATACGCGCTAATCCCGGAGCTATTAAGCAGATCGGAGAGGATTTTTTGCAGTGCTATCCTGGCTCAGGGGGGCAAATTGTATCCATCGGCGGCGGCTGCCAGCGCTGAAATCATCCATGCCGCTTCCGAAATTTCAGAGGATGGTTTTGCCAACCTGCGCTTTGCCGCGCTGGCTCATGTGCCTGCGGATACTCCCTTTCTCCCTGCTGCCTACCACCGGGCAGCCACGCCACCCGCCATCTCGCTCGCCATCGAATGTGCCGATGTCGTTGTAAACGCTTTCTCGCAAAGCCAAACCGTGGCAGAAGGGCAGGAATTTCTGCTTTCCACTTTTGAGAAGGCTGCCCGCGCCATGGAAGAGACTATCCTGCGTGTGCTTGATCATTCTGGCGTCGTTTTTCAGGGCTTTGATTTCTCTCCCGCACCCTTTCCGGTAGATGACTGTTCGCTGGCTGGAGGAGTGGAGAAATTAGGGCTCGAGCATATCGGCGGGATCGGCTCACTTTCTGCCGTGGCAGTCCTTGCCGACACCCTTGACCGAGGTGTCTGGCGCCGGGCAGGCTTCAATGGAATGATGCTTCCGGTCATGGAGGATTCCGTTCTTGCCAGACGGGCGGAAATGGGCATGCTCTCTGTCAAGGATTTGCTTCTGTATTCCACTGTTTGTGGCACCGGTCTGGATACAATTCCCCTCCCGGGCGACACTACCCGTGAAGAATTGATGGCGGTGCTGATGGATGTGGGCACCCTTTCAGCCCGCCTTGGCAAACCCCTGACAGCCCGGTTGATGCCTCTGCCCGGTAAAAAAGCTGGCGACCGGGTACATTTCGATTTTGATTATTTTGCCGACAGCCGTGTGATGGCGCTGGATGCCCAAAAAATATCCTCACCCCTGAGGGATGAGGATTCGATCCGATTTACGCCAAGAAAACCCGGGGAGTTTTAACTTCCCCCTAAAGTTCTTTCAAGGTGTGGGTAACCACGGGAAAAGAGTGGGCAACCAGGGGAACAATCCCTCTTCCGTTGGGGTCGGGGTGGGTCCACCAGGCGTGGGCGTTTCTGTAACGATCCACGTTGGCGTCTGAGTCGGCTCAGGCGTGGGCGTAAGGGTTGGTGTACGGGTTGGCACCTGCAGGTTGAGCCGCAGGATTTTTTCTGCATGCCCACCTTCAGTGGAGGTCATGAAGAGCCGCAGGGTCACCATACCAGTTTTGATTTTGGTTAAATCCCAGGTGAGAAGCTTCTGCGGATTCTCGGAGGGAGACCCGCCAGGCGGTACCAGCATGGTCCACTTGTCGGGATTTTTTCCTTCTCCATATTCCAGATAAAATTCCTTGAAATTGGCGCTGGCATTGACCACCGCGTACAGATCGAGAGTATCGCTGGTGATGGTTTGCTTGTTCTCCAATCCAACAAAAAGCAAGGTTGGATGGGGATCATCCGCGCGGCACTCACGCTTGGGAACAAATATTACCGGCTCAGGGAATTGAATTTCCTCCAGCCAGGCTTTCCCCTGGTTGGTATCCTCAATCCACTTTTTCGCCCATTTATCCGTTACATTCAATACCAGGCGTTCTTTGGTAAACCCTTCACAGGCACTCGAAGCCCGCAGATTCGTCCAGGTATCAATGGATTCCTTCTTCCACAAATCATTTTCCTTGGAAGGTGGCAACTGATCTGCAACAAAAATCTCGGTCTTCGTTTTCGGACAGTACTCGGAGGGTTCAGTGCCGGAATACGCGCACACGGTCTTTTCCACAATACCCTGTGGACGAGTGAAATCCGTAGGGGCATTGTTGGTCAAATACGGTATCGCCGCCTGCATGAACTCACTCCAAATCGGGGCGGCACCCGAGATACCAGATGTATCCACCATGGGGGTATTGTCTGCATTGCCCACCCAGACGCCCGTTACCAGATCCGGAGTATAACCGATCGTCCAGTTATCCCGGTACTCATTGGTCGTACCTGTCTTGGCAGCTGCCGGGAAGGGCAGATTGAGGATGGAATCCGTGCCAAACATGGGCGCCCGTGCGGCAGCATCCGAAAGAATCGAAGTGATTAGATAAGCGTGTTCCGCACGGATCACCTGACGCGGTTCCTGCGCTTTGGCTTCAAAGATGATATTGCCTTTATGGTCTTCGATGCGGGTGATGGCATAGGGTTCTACTTTTGTGCCATTGTTGGCAAACACGCTGAAGGCGGAGGTCATTTCATAAAGAGTGACTTCCCCACCACCGAGGGTCAACGCCAGACCGTAATCATTACGGGTCAAGGTGGTGATTCCCATCCTGCGTGCAAATGCTATGATCCCTTCTTCTTCAGCAGTCGCAGGATCATCGTAAATGCCGACATATTGCAGAGTTTTGACAGCCGGCACATTATACGAGTTTGCTAGTGCGGAGCGAACACTCACCGGACCATGGAACTTGCCATCGTAATTTACCGGTTTATAAGGCTCCCTGGTATCATTCGGATCCCCGGAAGGAGGAAACTCACTGGGTACATCCCACAAGATGGTTGCGGGGGTCCAACCTTTTTCAAATGCAGCCGCGTAGGTAAGCGGTTTGATGGACGACCCTGGCTGGCGGGGTTGCAGCGCCATATTAATCTGCCCGGCGATGTCATCATTGTAGAAATCTGCGGATCCCGTCATGGCAAGAATTTCACCTGTTTTTGGGTTGAGAGCCAGCAGAGCACCATCGGTTGCATTTTTATCCGCCAGGGCTGCCACCTGTTCCTTCACAATCCGATCTGCTTCTCGCTGCAGTTTCGGGTCGAGGGTTGTGAAGACGCGAAAACCCGAACGGTAGATCAACTGGGGATCGTACTGGGTTTCGAGAAGATAACGAATATAGGTGACCCAGTGCGGGTAAACCATTGGGTTTGCACGAGGTTTAAACTCATAATTTTCAATTTCAGCAAAGGCATCCGCCGCCTGCTGAGCGCTCACACACACAGGCTCCGGACTGTTGCTCACTTCGATGCAATCTTTTTCCCGGCTCAGATCATACATGGCGGTTAGAACCTGTTGGCTTCGAATGAGAGTTGCCTCGCGGTTGTTGAAAATATCATACACGCTGGGAGCCTGCGGAAGACCGGCGAGGAAAGCCGCCTGTGACAGGCTGAGGTCTTTGGCAGTGGTATTAAAATAAGTTTCCGCCGCCGCTTCAATCCCATAAGCCATATTGCCATAGTTAATCTCGTTGAGATACAACTCGAGGATCTCGTCCTTTGAATAGCGACGCGTGATTTCAGAAGAAAGAATAATCTCTTTGGCTTTTCTGCGGTAGGAGATTTCTACCCGTTCTTCAGGCGTGAAAAATAAGGTACGGGCAAGCTGTTGAGTAATAGTGGAAGCGCCGGAAACGACTTCTCCACTCGTATAGTTGGTAATCATCGCCCGCGCCAGTGCAAAAATGTCAAAACCCGGGTGATTATAAAATTCTTTGTCCTCGGTGGCGATTGTGGCTGCCACCACGTAAGGCGAGATTTGATCGAGAGAAGTATACGTTCGACGCCCCGCATTGGGGTCAATCATTTCATAGATCATCTCCCCATTGCGATCATAAAAGCGGGTAGTCTCAAATTGTGAGGCATATCCGCGGATGTCTTCCACACTGGGCAACGTGGAGGCAATCGAAAAGTACTGAATCACCAAAAAAGCTCCTCCAGCCACCAGCAAAATCACGCCAATGAAGAGAAAAATGACCAGGACTTTGACAAAACAGCCCCTGGAATCAAACCGGTTGCCCGGCTTGCCATTCTTCCTTGGCGGTTTTTTGCCACCACCGTTCCCTTTCACAGGTTGTGGCGTTCCCGTCCGCTGGGCGGAGGTGCTTTGTGGAGTTGAACGAACCGTCCGTACAGTCTCAGGGGTGGAAGGCTTTGTCGCTGCTGCCGTACCGGATCCCCGTGGAGATTGGGTTTTGCTGTCCATCCGCAGCGCTGAGGGAGTGACCCTGGTCGCCTCCAGGTCAATCTCGTCCACCCTCGCCGGAAGACCATCTGCGCTTCCTGGCGGGGGATTATTTGGATCTTCAAACCTGACCTCAACATTGGCGTTGAAAGGACCCTTGGAGGGCACATTGACCGTAGGCAGGTTCTCCAGGGGGATGGATCGGGTTGGAATCGGTTGGGTATCGGGCAGCTCTTCATTTTCTGAGGGCTGATACCACTCATATCCGGCAGGTGCCTCCGGATTCGGCAAAGGTTGAGATTTCCCCAGCACTGGGGGTTCTTCTTCCGGAGTGGAATCCTTCTTGTTAGGATCTTCCGGGTCGGGAAAGTCAGAGTTTATCGTCATTTTATCCATATCTTTGTTTGAGCTTTTTTGATTCTAGCATAAATCAATTGACCCCGGGTAACTTCGCTTTTACAATGTGGCTATGGTAAATCCTGCGAAGTTCGCCGCTTTCTCTCAACTGCTGTGCTGTGACCTTCGTTTTACGCCACCCGATCTTGCCAACGATCAAATTTGGAGATTGGAGCCTGGACTGGTTCAACCAACAGCCCTGTCTCTGGCGACCACCTATGGATTGCGCGCAAAACGGATGCATCTCTTCCCTGAATTCAGCATGGAAGGAAAAGTTCTGCGGGATCCTGGTCAATTTGCGCGCTTTCCTGAAGTCGAGTTCGCCAGCACAAATTTCATATCGGTGCATTTTTCGCCCTTTCCATCTATCGACGTTACCTATCGCATCTGGGTTCCCACCTCGCAGGTGTTGGTGGGTGAAATTTCCATTCAAAATTCATCTTCCTCCATCCTCACGCTCGGTGTGGATTGGCTGCTCCAACTTCAGCCTATGCGTTCTGGCAATCCGATGAAATGGGTTCAAATGGGGTTGAGTACGGTTCTGCTGGGAGAATGCGAGGATCTCTTCCCGGTGTTCTACCTTACCGGAGCCGTCCATCCGTCTCGCACAGCCTTTCCGGGACTGGGCAGCAAACTGCTCCTGCTGCCGAATACGAATAAACAAATGACCTGGGCACTCGCTTCCCAAACTTCCATTGATTCTTCTTTTCAGAAAGCCCGCCAGTATTCCTCCAGATTATTGGATGTGGAACAGGTAAAAATAGAAATGGCGGATCACCGCGACAATGTGGTGATTTCAACCGCTCAGCCCTTCCAGAATTTTTGGCTCGAAAAAAGTCAGCGCCTGACTTCTCAACTCATCATGCCTGCCACACGAAAAATGGTTCACCCTACCTATGTTTCAACACGCGGCATTGAAAATGGTTACATCATCCACCCGGAGCTCCTCGAAAGCCAAACCGAATGGGCAGGACAGACGCTGCCAGAGATCTGGCAGTTGGCACAAAACCTTCTTCCCGGTCAGCCTCACGTAATCCTCGGGCTGCTGCAAAACATGCTCGATCAACAGCAACCAGATGGAAAGATAGACTATCGTGTCAGCCCGAATGGAAAACCTACCGGGCTATCCTCCCTTCCCATCCTGGCTCAATTGACCGCGGATCTTCTCCCGTTTCTGGAGAAGAAAGAAGCTCTAAGCGAATTCTTTTCTCAACTGGTTGCTTTCCTGAAAAGTTGGGTGCGCTTTACTGATAGGGACGGACTTGATCTTTCTCCACTCCTTCATCCCCTCCAAACTTCTCTCGAGCCCACCACCACTGAGCAAATTGAAGAACTGGTGGATTTTTGGATTGAGCAAAAAAATACTTCCGAAATCTTCCTGCAATGCCTGCTGTATCGTGAAGTAAACGACCTCCAACAGCTCTCCCGCCAGATGGAAATCACCGATGAGGATGATTGGCTGGAAAAAGTACGCCAATCGCTGGCTGTTTCATTACTAAAAACCTATGACCAACTGATGAAGACTCTTGCGGGAGAAAGTTCTTCCAAGGATGACGTACCCACCGGGGGAGATCTGAGGCAAAGGATCAAGCGCAATGGCATGAGGCGACCGAAGATTACCTTTTCGACGCCACAAAAGATTTTTCTCCGCCTGACCTGCGATACAGGATTGCCGAAGGAATTCCACTGCCTGTTGAGCGGGTGGTCAGCAGTTGGCAAGCCCATTGAGTTGCAGGTAACCGCGGCTTCTTTGATCGCGATGGGCAACCAGCGCTTTTTTGTTTCGCCAGAATCCTTTTCCCGGCTTGACACAGTGGATATTCACGGGCTTCCGGTGAAAGTTCAGGCTGAATTTGGCCAGGCTGAGCGCGGATGGAGAGGCATTATTCCTCTCATGCTCCTCAATACCGGTCTGCTCACTGACCAGCAGGCAACAGCTTTGCTGCGCAAATTCCAACTCCGTGAGCATTTAAGCCCCGCCGGCATGACCTTATTCGCCCATCCGAGCGGTCATTCAGGTCTGCGCCTCTCCCCCTTTCTAAGCGGTTTTATCATCGAGGGATTGATCCGTTATCAAAAGATCGCCCTTGCCAGGGAGGTATACGAAAAACAGTTTTTCGCAGCTCATTACAAGCTGCCCTCCGAGCGTCGCCAACTGAAATGGGAGCTTCCGTCATCTATGGAAGACCTTGCCCCGCTACGCCTTTTCCTCACCATCCGCGGTCTTCAGCGCATCAGTCAACAGGAAATCATTCTGACGCATCAAATAAATAGAAAACAGGATGCAGTTACGGTACAATATAATCAAATAACGTTGAGGATGAACCCCGCCATCACCGAGGTTTTGATGGAAAGTGGAGAGGTGATTTACTTGAATCAACCCGGTTCACAGCGGATCCTTCTCGAATAAGAAAGGAGGATGTACATGAGTGATCAAACGATCCAAAATTGCGACACATTATTAATCGCCGTCGTACAGGCGCAGGATGCTGATCTCGTCGAAAATATCCTTCAGGAGATGAACATCTCAATCACTCGCCTGCCAAGCACGGGAGGCTTCATTGGACGACGCAATGCAACCTTATTGATCGGGATTCCAGCTGAATCCCAACCAAAAGTTCTGGATGCCTTGCAGGAAAATTGCCGGCAACGGATTGAGTACATTGCAGTACCGCTGGAAAGCGCACCTTTGCCGATGCCCACCCCCACGCCTGTCACCGTTGGTGGCGCGACCGTCTTTGCCCTGGAAGTGGAACACTATGAGGAGTTGTAGCCATGAAAATGATTATTGCCATTGTTAACGATGAAGATTCTGAGCGGGTGACGCACGCCTTGACCCATGCTTCTTTTCGTGTCACCACCATTGCGTCGACCGGCGGATTCTTGAGGAAAGGTCAAACTACATTACTATGCGCATCAGAAGACGCTCTGTTACCCGCCGCGCTGGATGTGATCCGTGCCTGCTTTCCCCCTGCGGGAGATGAAACTCCAACACGCTGCAAAATATTCGTACTAAATATTGTCGAATCCTACCGTTATTAAGAGCCTCTGATTTTAAAATAAATAAATCTACTCGTGGAATTCTTCCACCGTGTAGATTTTTACGTCTAATAACCGCCTGCGCCATAAATCGCCACTGGCACCCATTTTTACACAAAGATGGGTAAGGAATTCTTCTGGCTGAGGCAATTGTTCCCACACCTGCGGCAGGAATGTTGCCCGCCTAAGACCATCCTGTAAAATCACGCCATCCACACCTGGTTTGAGCAGGCGGGGTAAATCAGCCGGGGTTTGATAATTCAGCGGCACGGGTAGGGTCAAACGGGAAATTTCAATCTGTAAATGTGGAAATTCCACTTTGGTCAAAGGTGGAAAGCGATAGTCTTCAAAAGCTGCCTGGTAGGCATGATCGCGCACATCAAGTGCCAGGCTTTGATAGGCTTCGAGGCTGCCAATGCAGCCACGCAAATCTCCGTCAATGGTCAATGTCACAAAAGATGCCCCGTTTTCCTGCAGCGCGGGGGTAAGATCCGCCAGTTTTATTTCAGGCAGGGGCATGCCATCCAGCGCATTTGAGATCGTTTGGCGCGCCAGGCGCAGTAAATATTTCCGTTCCTCGTCAGATAATGGAGCCGTCATTCGCAAATCCTGTGATATTTCCGATCCATATAAAGCAATGGGGGCAGGTTTTCACTCTTTGCCGAATGGAAAACCTCCCCTACAAACAGGGTGGAAGTGGGCATTTCATAACGATGCACAATTTTACATTCAACCCAGCCTGCCGC
>JAGPFF010000049.1 GCA_018056725.1 Anaerolineaceae bacterium | reverse complement strand
CTGAAGAATCGAGGGACCTTACGCCTGTTCCGGATTGGGTAAAAACCTGGCAGTCCACCAAGAACTATGAAAAAACATCGGCGGCAATTTTTGTGATGGGTGAAATGGGGATTGCTTTACGACCATCAATCATTAAGCAAATGGCAAAACGCCTTTCCTTATCAACCGCAAACAAAAACCTGGATGAAGCCTTGAATTGGTTAATGTCACCGGAAGGAAATGAATTCCCAATCTTGGTTGAACAGATAAGTGGCGTTGTTGAGCAAGGATCAAGTTCTGGTGGAAATCAGCCTGCAGTACTGCATTTGACTCGGGAGGGTCAAGTTGCATACCAGGTATTAACTGGAAAAATTCCTAAGGATAATGAATTTGATGCCCTAATAAGACACCATTCTTCACCGGAACATACGATTCTGAATATTCAGGCCGGGGAAATCCTGGTAGATGAAGGTTACAGAATTCAAGGACGAGCACAATCGATCAACTTGTGGAATGGCGAAACCTATATCCCGGATATTACTGCAGTGGATTCCAAAACAGGCGAGGTAATATTCGTCGAAGTAGAGCGGGATGTGAGTAAGGATCAAATATCCCGAAAAACGAAATGGATGAAGTTTTATGAAGCTTCAAATGGAAACCTGTATGTATTTTGCGACAACCTGAACTGCCAGAGAGCTATTCAGGGAGAAATAAATCTTGCTTTAAGTGGGTTAAATTACAACTCCTTCCTGACGAATCTACACGGATTGCGAAATGGGAAACGCGCAGGTAAGGATGGGAGCATCTGGTTTTCTCAGAGAAGAGGAAATGATAAATAGAATGGTGTGCACACCGTTCTAACTGCATCGTTCCTCTAGAGTCTTAAGGGGGAAGTGTGTGCAAATTGGGATTTCTAGATAAATTGAAAACCGACACGAAAAGTGCACATAGTGTGCACTGAATACGTGTAAAATTAGTACATAAGAGAATTTCTACAAAATCTTATGAGGGTGGATTTAATAACACCTCTATAGAACACTGGTGCAGATGTTTGCGACCTAAAAAAGCCGTTGCAGATATATGGAAATGAATAATTATTCCATATGCCAATTCAGCGTGCATCTCCATAAAAGGAAGATTTATGGAAACTGTATCAAAAGGTGGTGTAATATTTTTCGACGATCTCTGTTTTCGGTCGCCATAGGATAATTTACTGTTGTAACAATGAGTCTCAAAGAATAGCCAATTAAAAGAAGCAGTGTATCTAGGAAAAAACGATGACAATCGAACTGATTATTGCTCCACCAGCAGCTGGCAAAACAACCGCCTGTATCCAACGTATCCAGACAGTACAAAAGGAGAATCCGCTTGCCCGGGTTTGGGTAATCGTTCCGGACCGCCAGAAAGCCCCCTATCTCCGCCAGCGACTAGCACAGGCCGGTGGTGGGATGGGCGTTTCCATTGGCACCTTCCGTGACCTTTATGTTGATATCCTGGAAAGCAATGGCATATTTACGCCGGTTGTCACTCCTGCGTTGGATAATCGCCTGGTGCAGGAGACTTTGGACGCGGTTTTGACTGCTGGCGAAGTAGATCATTATGCAACGATCGCGCACAAACCCGGATTCATTCTTGTCTTGCAAGATGCCTTCGCAGAACTGCGTGGCGCTTATGTTACACCGGAAGTTTTTCTTGAATACACACGTAATTCATCACCAGCCCGGCACGAATTAGCAGTTCTATACGATCGTTACCTCACTCGTCTGAAGAAGTTGAATTGGATCGATACTGAGGGACAAAGCTGGTTGGCGGTGGATGTCCTTGAACATAACACACAAGCTGTAAAAGGGATCGTTCATGTAGTGGTCGATGGATTCACCTCATTTAGCGGGGTTCGGCGAGAATTTCTGAGACTGTTGTCAACACAAGTTGAAGGGATGACGATCACCTTGCCCGGCGAACAGGAATCTTCACGCATGGTAAACCGCAAGTCGAATATGGTCATCAAAGAGTTAAAGGATTCGTTTCCATTACAAGAGCAATATCTTGCACTGACACCACACTTACCGGAATTCCTCCAACACATGGGGAAACACATTCTCGAAACCGGCAACTTAGAAATGATGAAAACCTACCAGCCGATTATGCTCGAGGTATCTTCGCAGGTTGAGGAAGCTCGGGAAGTCCTGCGCTGGATTAAGGCATTGCACCTGCGCGAGGGAGTTGCATTGAGCGATTGCGCCGTCTTCGTTAGCAACTTGGAGACGTATCAGCCTCTGATACGTACCGCTGCCAATGAGTTCGGTGTCCGCGTACATTTTTCACATCCGCAACCCATAATGGATTCCCCCGCAGTCAAATCGCTGCTTGCGCTGCTTGCCCTTCCTGGCGAGGATTACAAAACGCGCTCTGTTATGAATATTTTGCACTCACCCTATTTTGATTTTGGGTTGGATGCCGTTATGGTTGAGAACCTAGAAAAGGTAAGCCAGCAGGCGATCATCGTGATGGGCAGGGAACAATGGGATGACGCTTGGAAAATGCTTGAGGAGATGAACCTCGAGGAGCTCGATTATCTTGACGAAGATAGACACAAGGAAAACCTGCTTAAAGGGGTTGACCTGAAAACACTGCGTAAAGCATTTGAAGGATTTTGGCACTTTTTTGATGGGATCGATGCCTCCCAACCCCAGAAACAGTGGATCGCCTGGCTTGAAGAACGCATGGCAGGTCTGCGCTATGTGGAGAGACTTTCAGGTGATTGGGATTGGGAAGCTTATCAATCACTCGGTGATGTACTAAAAGCGTTGGTAATGGGCGAAAGTGTGGCAGGAGTACGTGAAGTGAATTACGCCCAATTCCTCAATGATCTGGAGGGAACACTCAGCGGCGCCAGTATACAGGAGCCGAGGGAGACCCGCCAGAACGCAGTGCTGGTGGGGGGAATAGTCGAAGCCCGTGCTTTCCGTTTCAAAGCGGTTGCTTTGCTGGGTCTCTCCGAAGGACTCTTCCCGGTAGTTGAGAACCCAGATCCCTTCCTGGATGAAGCAATGCGTCGGGACCTCAAGATGGAACCCCGGTTGGGGCGCGAGCAGTCTAGTATCTTCCACCAGGCGTTCACCAGGGCGGAAGAACACCTGCTACTCACCCGGCCTTACCTGGCAGAGGATGGTGAGAAATGGGATCCCTCTCCGTATTGGAATTCGGTTAAATCATTGTTTACAGAGGATAGCTGCAAGAAGATACAACCGACATCTCCTCGCCCACAGGCGGATGCTTGTTCTTCGGAAGAGTTATTATTCTGGGCTGAACAGCAAAATGGCTTATTCATAGAATCTGATGCTTTACTCAAACGTCGGCGGCGGATTGCCCAGGGCGGCAAAATTCTCAAGGCGAGGCGTGCTAGACAAGCATCCGGAGCATATGAGGGGTATGCAGATCAATTGGTGGATTTTCTCCTCACACGCTATTCCCCTGATCGTACCTGGAGTCCATCCCGCCTGGAGGGGTACACCACTTGCCCGTTTGACTTCTATGTCAACCATGTTCTCGGTCTGAAGGAACGCAGCGTACCAGAATTGGGATTATCAGTAGCCCAAAGAGGATCTATATATCATGAGATTCTTGAGTTGGTCTATCGAAACGCAGGGAAAAATGCGGATGTAAACACCCTTCTTTCCTTCTTGCAGGATTCCTCTGCCAGTGTCTATCTCCTCTCCCCCCGGAAACAGGGATTTCGCGAATCACCCTTGTGGGAAGTAGAGAAGAAAGAAATGAACGGTAAGCTGCGCGATACGATTACCGCGCTGGAAGAAAAACGAGGAGATTGGGATCCCGTTCAGTTAGAAGCAAAATTTGGGATAACCCAGCCGTTCGCAATAGATATTGGAACTGAGAAGGTTCTCATCCGGGGAACAATTGACCGGGTGGACAAGAATTCCGGAGGAGACATCCGCGTGATCGATTACAAGAGCGGGAGCGGGAACTTATCGAAATCAGATCTAATAAGCGGTCGCAGATTACAGATCACGATCTATGCCCTGGCAGCCCAGCAAGCTTTAAGCTTTGGCAATGTTGTAGATGGCTTTTACTGGGTTATTGGAGGAAAACAGAACCCATTCCTGCAATTATCCAAGGTCAAGCATGAAAGCCTCGAAGGTTTAGATGCAGCCTATGAAGTGTTGCAAGCACATCTGGAACAGATTGTCCATGGCGTGCGTGCCGGGAAATTTCCTCCCAAACCTCCAAAAGCGGGCTGTCCTTCTTATTGCCCGGCAGCAGGGTGGTGTTGGCGATATCAACCCAGTTTTAAGGCAGGATAACCCATGACAGACCCCAGAATCCTTAAAGTCCTGAAAGCCTTTGACAAACTAAACGATGAACAGCGTGAAGCTGTGCTGGAACGTGGGCGAGATGTGGCGGTAACGGCCGGTGCAGGCAGTGGCAAGACCTATACTCTCGTGGCGCGATATACCACTCTCCTTGCAGAGGGAATTCCTCCGCGCCAAATCGCAGCAATTACCTTTACCAAGAAAGCTGCCCTGGAAATGCGCTCGAAGGTTCGAGATGCCTTGGTCACCATGCAAGTCCAGTCGATAGATGATGGTGAGGAACGCCAGAGATGGGCAGATCTTTCCGCGCAGATGGACGCGGCACGCATTGGCACGATCCACAGTCTATGTACTGAGATCCTGCGCGCACATCCTGCCGAGGCAGGCATAGACCCACGCTTTGAAGTATTGGACGAAGGTGTCGGCAAGGCTTACCAAAGCCAGGCGGTGGAGGATACGTTAAAAAATCTTGTCAGCCAGGATCATTTTCTGCCCTTGCTGCAGAATTTTGAATTATCCAGCTTGAAAGACATATTAAAAACACTTTTGGAAAAACGCCTGGAATCGATGGAAGTCTTTCAGACCATTATCCTTAACCGGAAACGGTTGGCGCAGGAGCTGCAGAATCGCTTGAGCAGGCCGGAATTCCAGGAGCCTTTGCGTGAATTGAAGTCAATGTCCGAGTCGACTCTAATCGCCGATGGGGGAGATAAACTCGCTGACATACTGACTGAGGTCAAGCGCTTATGGATGGACGCCGATTCGGCATTGGAATCCGGCGATCCAGTCACCTGTGCAGCCGCACTCTATGATCTCCGCCGGAACCAACTTACAAAAACTGGAGGAACGAAAGGCAGCGTTTCAAAATCTATTTACGATGAGCTTAAAAGAAATTTTGATCTCTACCTCAATCCACTCACCGGGGGTAAGGATTCCAAGGATGAACCGCCATCAGTAGAGACTGAAGTGCTTTTTGAGCAGCTTCTCCCGCTTCTGCGTGAAGCCTTTGAAGCGGTTCACAAGGCTTATCAGGATTTTTTGGAAAACGACCAGGCGCTGGATTTTGATGACCTGGAATATAAAGCTCAGAAACTCCTGCAAAGTCCGGAAATCCGTGCGTACTGGCAGGGAGAACTGCAAGCTCTGTTGGTGGATGAATTTCAGGACACCAATCGCCGCCAACAGGAGATCGTGCGTGCATTGACTGGCGCTCCCGGACATCTGTTCATTGTAGGCGATCCACGCCAGTCTATTTATCGTTTCCGCAAAGCGGATGTGACTGTTTTCAAGGCAGAGGAAGACCGCATTAAAAGTGAAGAAGGTCGGGTGATCGAACTCAAACGCACTTACCGCGCGCACGCTCCGCTGCTGGATGCAACTGGCAACCTGTTGGATGGTGTAATCAATGCTGACCGTCCTTCCACGCCTGATTACTATATCCCCTTTACGCCGATGATGGCACATCGGACCGAACCCGACGTGGGCTATAAATCACCTCACGTTGAATTTGTATTGGGAGTGGGCGAGGATGCGGATTCAGCTAGGCCATTGATGGCGAAAGCCCTAGCAGCCCGCCTGCTCGAGCTGAAAGATGAGAAACAATTCGATAAATGGGATGAAGTGGCGCTGCTCTTCCGTGCTTCTACCGGGTTTCCCTTTTACGAGGAAGCTTTCGAGGAAGCAGGCATTCCCTTTGTGACGGTAGCAGGTAAGGGTTTTTACGATCGTCCCGAGATCCGTGATCTTATGAATATTCTGCGTGCTTTGGCTGACCCGCTAGATGACCTGGCGTTTGCCGGACTGTTGCGCTCTCCCGCTTTTGGATTAACTGATGCTGCCCTTTATCTGCTGCGGCAGTCAGACGAAACTTTCTGGACTGCATTGCAGGGAGATCTTCTTGCGCTTTCAGAGGCCGACCAAATAGCCGCGAAACGTGCTCGTGATATTTGCGTAACCCTCATGCCGATGGTCGATCGGATTCCAGTGGCGGAGCTTCTGAAACAAGTGTTGGATGCGCTGGATTACCGGGCTCTGCTGGCAACAGCCGACAGTAAGGGCAGCGACACGGAAGCCAAGGCATCGGGGGGACGACTTTGGCGTAATGTGGATAAGCTGCTCATTGACGCGCGCAAGACCGGGCAGGTGAGTGTGCGTTCCTTCCTGGATACATTGGAGACCCTGAATGATGCTGGCGCCCGTGAAGGGGAAGCCCCGGCAGAGGCGGACGGCAGCGTGGTTCTGATGACTATTCACAAATCCAAGGGGTTGGAATACCCGGTAGTAGTTCTGGCGGATGCCGGCCGGACGCGAAGAGGTTCAAGTGAAAACGTGTATCTCTTCAACGAATTGGGCGTAACCTTCAAATTGGACCAGCCTCCCATGCTGTATAAACTGGCCAGAGAGTTAGACCGAGATCAGGAGAGTTGCGAGGATCTGCGCTTACTTTACGTCGCTCTCACCCGTGCCAGATCCAAGTTGTTGATCAGCACCCATTGCAAGATGAATGAAAAGGGTGAGATAAAACTAGACCAGTGGGCAAAGGAGCTTGTGGGAACCACAGGAGTCCAATCAACGGAATTTGTGGAAGCAGAAAGTAAACCGTTTGAATTCCAGATGACACAAGAGCACCCGTTGCGTGTCTGGTGCACCTTCTCGGATATACCCCTCCCGATGATTGATGTCCCGGTTTCAGTAAAGGACTTAGCAACGCAAAGTGACCTGATCCCTCTTTACCAACCAGTAGAAGGGTTCCTTGCGGAAACAACCGAAGAAGTAAAAGGTAATACCTGGCAGGTTACTTGGCATGTGGAGGATGTACCGGGAAATGTTCTTGGAAGCATGGTACATAAAGCGATCCAACGATGGCTTTTCCCGAGTGATCTCCGTCTGACCGCTCTACTTGAAATGGTAACAATTAATGCTGGATTGACCAGTGAGAGACAGCGCCTGAACGCGACAGATCGTGCAACCGAGTTGTTGGCGCGTTTGCGCCGGCAGCCTATCTGGGAAGAGATCAATTCTGCGCAGGATCGATATTCAGAATTACCTTATACCTATACCGTAGCGGGCAGGATGGAGAATCGAGTGATCGACTTGCTCTATCAAAACTCGAACGGGTGGCAGCTCATAGATTTCAAGACAGACCCCATCCTGACTCATTCATACAAGGATGAGCTTGTGCAGGTTTATGCTCCCCAGGTGAAGCAATACGCGGATGTAGTGGAGTCGAAATTGGGTCATCCCGTGCAAGCGAGGATTTGCTTTCTTGACAACCAAAGCAATGTCGAATTGGTGGTAGTTTGATCCACTAAGAATAGAAAGTGCACACTGTGTGCACTCAGAACCTCTATACTTAAAGAGAAGAAAAGAGAACCCCCATGTCTCAGAGGCAGCAGCTCGAACGAATCATGGCCATTGATCGAAGCATCCGCGACGAAGAGTTCCCGAACGCGGACCGTCTGGGGGAAATGCTGGAGGTCAGCCGACGGGTAATATTCAATGACCGTGATTTCATGATCAACCGGTTGGGAGCGCCGATTGAATTTGACCGGCAGCATGGTGGGTGGTTCTATGCCGATAAGACATGGGTCCTGCCAGGGATGATCGTAACGGAGGGGGAACTCCTGGCATTCTTCTTGAGCGTGGAGATCTCAAAACGGTTCCTGGGCAGCAGTCTCGAGTCCTCGCTGCGCTCGGCTGTTGAAAAGATCTCCAAGGGGGTAAAAGGGCCGGTGACTGTCGATCTGGAAACATTGCGGTCACACTTTACTTTTTCTGGACCAACACTAATTTCGACCAATGAAAAGGTCTTGCTTGATATCCACCGTGCTATCATTTATGGTCAGCGTTTTTGGATGCGTTATTTCACTGCCAGTCGGGGGGAATACACAGAGCGTAAGGTCTACCCATACCACCTTTACAACATGCGTGGGGATTGGTACCTGATCGCTTTTGACGAAATGCGTAATGAATTTCGTAACTTCCTGGTGGGACGGATCGAGGAGTGGAATGTATTACCAGAAAAGTTCCAGCGTGATATGCAATTTTCTGTATCCGAGTGGATGGGCAGCGCCTTTCAGGCTGAACGAAGTGATGAACTGACGGAAGTATCAATCAAATTTGATGCTCGTACAGCCCGCTATATTCGAGAACGCAAATGGCATTCTTCTCAAATAATAGAAGATAATGAAGACGGAAGTCTTGTCATCACTCTAACAACTGGCGGTCTAGGAGAAGTAAAACGATGGGTGATGCAATATGGATCTGGTGCTGAAGTCCTTTCTCCTGAAAGTCTGCGCAAAGAATGCATCGAGGAAATCAGGAATATGGCTTACATATATAAAGGATAAATCTATATCTCACTTTGTTTTTTGGTATACAAACCTATCTACTTTTGATAAACCAGCATCAAATATAATTAAATTACACCGCGCTGCTGTGATAGATCAATGGTGACCTCGAGGTTTATGATGTATCAAAAAATCGTTGACAAAAAATTCAATTTCATTTCCATGTTCAATCCCAAAACAGGAACTTACGTCAGAACTGGTATCCTGGATAACCGAGGATGGGATTCGGGGGTTGACCCATTTATGGCCTCATTTCCCCATCTGATCGATATTGGAATAATGGGTCATTGCATTCATGGCAAAACCGGGTTGTGTGTGAAAGCCGGCATCGGGTGTTATCAGAGCGGTTTGACCTTCGAAGAGCCCAATATGTCGCTTGAGGATTTCTCCGAAATCGCAAAACAGTGCAGAGGGAGGGTGAATCAGTTCGCTCTTGGCGGTCGAGGCGATCCGGATCAACACGAGCATTTCGAGGAGATACTAAAAATCTGCCGCGAAAATAATATTGTGCCGAACTTCACCACCTCTGGTTATGGCTTGACAAAAGAATTGGCACAATTGAGCAAACAATACTGCGGAGCGGTGGCAGTGAGCTGGTATCGCAGCGATTACACTCTCAATGCCATCCGCAAGCTGCTGGAGGCAGGAGTGAAAACCAACATCCATTATGTTGTGGGAAATAACTCCATTGACGAAGCTGTCTCCCGGCTTGAGACAGATGATTTCCCCGAGGGCATTAATGGGGTAATCTTCCTCTTGCATAAACCTGTCGGATTGGGCTCTTCAAAAAATGTGCTCTCACCTACCGATGAACGGGTAGCCCGCATGTTTGGGTTGATCGACCGCGGGGGTTACCACTTCAAAGTGGGTTTGGATAGTTGTTCAGTGCCGGGCATCGTGAATTTTTGCCGCAATGTTATCCCGGAGGCGATCGAACCCTGCGAAGGCGGGCGGTTCAGCTGTTATATCAGTGCGGATATGCTCATGCTGCCCTGTAGTTTTGACCAGCCGCAAAAGTATGGGGTTTCTCTGCGTGACTATACAATGGAAGAAGCATGGAATAGTCCTACCTTTGCGGATTTCAGAACCATCCTTTTCACCGGTTGCCCCGGTTGTTCGAAAAGGGATAGTTGCCTGGGTGGATGCCCACTGCTGACTGAGATTGTTTTGTGTTGTAATGAAAAGGACAGTGTATCTTTGGAGGAAAAATGAAAATACGTACTGATTTTGTTACCAATTCGAGCAGCAGCAATATTGCTGAAATTGTGGTTGATAATCCGTTACTTCTCGAAATACTACAGAGATATAAAGACTTGGGGACCTTTGGTGACCGAGAGACAGAATTCGGAATAGGATTATATTCCCACGACATGTACTATTACGGATTTGCAGACCCTTCTGAATATGAGAAAGAAATTAAAATTCCAGCGTTTGCTTATCATGAGGATCCAATGGTGGATGGTTGGAACGCGATTTGGAATTGTCCTGAATCATTGGATGGAGTGTTGTCGGAAATCATTGGCGTTATTGAACACTTCGCTCGTTATGACCCAGATTTATTTAATGAATTAAAAGATGAATTGCATCACAGGGAAAAAGAGATTAGAAAAGGGTATCTTAAAGTCATTTGTAGTTTTGAGGATGGTAATGATGAGGGAGCATTAGTAACCGGTGATCCTTACATAACGAAATTTACTTATGACCCGGTCAACGGGGAAAATATTGCTGTCGTGCCCTTTGAAGGAGAAGATGATGTTGAGGGCGAAGAGTCAGGAGATGATCTGGAGGATTTGGATGATAAGGAATCTGACCAAGATAATGATGATGAGGGGTAGAAGAAAATGAAAATTGCATTCACTGCAAATGCCCACCTAACCTCCCAAACAGTTTATCTGATTACGCATGGGCGTAAAAAGAATTATTAATTCGCAAATTGAACCGGCCTAAACTTACATCCATACGTTGCTGGCTTTCCAACCATCGTCCAAGATAATCTTTCAACTGTATTCCACCAAATCCCTGGTACTTCGTACCATTGCGCACCAACGACATCCTTAGGGATATCTGGATCTGGTGCGGTGCCTCGCGCAAGAGCTCCATCCGGATGGATACCAACCTCCGTATAAACAAATGAGTAAATTGGACCCAGAGCGGCTAGAGATAACATCATACCCCACCCGCACCGGGAAGGTTCAACCGTTTTTGCAGCATCTATCCGGTCAGCAACGAATTCAAAGTAAGTCATCCCCTTCGGAGCTTCAGGAACCTGCATAGGCTGGTTTCCCTTGTAGGCAACGAATAAAATACTGGAGCAAATCGCCAGGATGACAGCAGTTTTGACAACCCATCCAATCAACTTAAGAATCACTACGATGAATTTCATTTTCTCCTTCATTCTTTTTATCTGTCTGATACTGATCTTCTGGTCGGGCACCTTCTCTTAGGACCCGGTTATAACGAATCTCCTCGCGATACATTCGATCTAGAGCAACCTCAATCACATCGCTTTCACTCCGTCCCATAACGCTTGCCATCGCTCTTAATTGACTCACGCCTTCTGGGCTTATT
>JAGPFF010000015.1 GCA_018056725.1 Anaerolineaceae bacterium | reverse complement strand
TAGTGGCTTGAACATTCACTATTCTAGCAATTGGGGTGATTTGTGGTTTAACCTTTTGTCTTCCACCCGCATAGCGGGTGGTTTTCTGCCTCCCTCGCTTCGCTCGGTCAACAGGCTAAAGCCTTAACAAAACTCCCCGGAGGATGAAGCACCGGGGAGTAATTGATTAATCCAGTGGATTAGCTACGGGTGATGTTCACCAACACCATCGGGCGCCGCCGGGTTTCACTGTAAAGATAGTTTTCCACTGCCTGCTCAACATCTTTTTGCAACCTCCCGTTTGCCTTCGAGGCGGATTCGGTTACCCGATGGCGCAAACCTGCCATCAAATCACCGCATTCCTGGTTGGCGATAAAGCCGCGGGTGATAATCTCAGGATCACTGCGAGGTTGATCCGTGTACTTATCCATATCCAGGTTCACGATCACCAAACCTTCTTCGGAGAGTAACTCCCGATCTCGCATAACCGCGTCACTCACATCCCCCACACCGGAGCCATCTACATAGACATAGGAAGCAGGCACCTTCTCCGCAATTCTCATCTTACCATCACGGAACTCGACACTCTGCCCATTGAGAATCACAGCGATACTCTCTTCAGGGATGCCGATTTCTACTGCAAGTTTGGCATGCTGCTTGAGCTGGCGCAATTCTCCATGGATTGGGATGAAATACTGCGGTTGGGTTAGGTGCATCAGCAATTTCATCTCTTCCTGGCTGGCATGTCCTGAAACATGTACCGGTGCGATAGCTTCATAAATTACATTCGCTCCGCGCTCAAACAGCCGGTTGATGGTGTGATAAACATTTTCTTCATTCCCCGGGATGGGATGGGATGACAGAACAATCGTGTCACCATCCTTCACATCAAACAGACGGTGGGTGCCGGTGGAAAGGCGACCGAGGATGGATGTGGGTTCACCTTGCGAACCGGTGCACATTATCACCACTTCACTATCCTTCATGTGAAGTGCTTCTTCCAATGAGACAATTAAATCATCCGGCAGGTTGAGATAACCCAGCTTGCGGGCAATGCGGGCATTATCCAGCATGCTTATGCCGGCAAATGCCATTTTGCGATGGTAACGGATCGCGGCATTGCCCACCTGTTGCATGCGCGAAACGAGAGAGGCAAAACTGGCAATAATGATTCGCCCGCTTGCTTCACGAAAAACCTTATCAAAGGCATCGTCCACTACCCTTTCGGAGGGTGTCCAACCCTTGCGCTCTGCATTGGTCGAATCCGCAAGCAGTGCCAGCACACCCCGGCGTTGAAATTCAGCCAGTTTGGCATAGTCGGTTGGCCAGTTATCCACCGGAGTATGGTCAAATTTGTAATCACCGGTATGAACGATCAATCCAGCCGGAGTATCAATCCCCAGACCCACGCCATCCGGGATGGAATGGCACACGTGGAAAAAATCCACAGTAAAAGGACCGATCTTGCGCCGGTCACCCGCCTTTACGGTTTCAAGCTTGGCTCTGCCAGCCATGCCGTTGCGTGCCAGTTTCACTTCCAACAAACCCCGGGTAAGGGGTGTGGCATAAATTGGCGCGTTAATTTCTTCCAGGACGTGGCGAATTGCTCCGGTATGATCCTCATGACCATGGGTGATGATGATCCCTTTGACTTTGTCACGCCGTTGGATCAGATAACTGAAATCTGGAATGATGTAGTCGATACCGAGCATATCATTCTCCGGGAACATCAAGCCGGTATCCACGACCAAAATCTGGTCATCGTATTCATAGACCATCATATTGGCGCCCACTTCGCCCAATCCGCCTAGCGGAATGATCTTTAAGGCATTACCGCGCGGTGTTGTATTCTTTTCATGTTTTGTCATTAAGTTATTATTAACCTTTCATTTCTATTAATGTAGAACAGTGATTCAAAAACCGCAGTGAAAGGTTCCCCTCTAATGTGCGGAAAAGTTTCTTTAAAAACAAATCCCGGCATACTGCTCCGCCAGGGTTTGGGTGATTCTTTCTGTATTGTCAGTACACTTCAACTCTGATTCCTCAGAGATAAAATTCAAAGACCGAACAAAATACTTTTTCAACCTGTTACAACCTGCGGTCATTCAACAACGATTCTAAAATTACCGGGTTTATTATACCTTAATTTGTCCAAATTCACAGGGTTTTTTTGCCATCAACCAGTGGTTCGAAAAGATCTTTAGGTGAGTAAAAAGCATAAAAAGTGTATTTCTCATCCAAAAAAACATCAAATGGCTCAGGATGGCAGGTCTGTCCGGAGGAATTTCCAGAATGAGGGATTAAAGCCTGCGAGGCTTATTTGCCGTAAAGTTTGTCCCGAATCTGCAGCACCTGGCGGCGCAACCGGTCATCACGCTCGATCAGACCAGCTACTTTCTCACAGGCATACATCACGGTCGTATGGTCACGTCCGCCCATCGCCTCGCCAATTTGCGGCAGCGAGACATTGGCTTCCTGGCGCAGCAGGTACATGACCACCTGACGGGGCAAGGTTGCGGAACGGCTGCGGTCGCGCCCCATCAGCTTTTCTGGCGTAATACCAAACGCAGAGGCGACGACATCCACTACATGTTCCGGTTCAAAGGCACTGCGCTGTGGCAGTAAATCCGTTAGGGCAATATTCACCAGTTCTTCCGTCAGGGGTTTACCGCGCAGGTCGGCAAAGGCAATCACGCGGGTCAGCGCACCTTCAAGCTCCCGAATATTAGACTGGAACTGGCGGGCGATAAGCTCCAAAATCGCCGCCGGTACCTGATGGCGTGATTTTTCAGCTTTAGAGCGCAAAATGGCAATCCGGGTTTCGAGATCCGGCGGTTGAATATCAGCGGTTAACCCCCACTCAAACCGTGAGCGCAGCCGTTCTTCCAGTGTATTCATCGCTTTGGGGGGGCGATCGGACGAAATGACGATCTGTTTATCCAACCCGTGCAGCGTATTAAAAGTGTGAAAGAACTCCTCCTGGGTCGATTCTTTTCCGGCGATAAATTGAATATCATCCACCAGGAGGATATCAATCCGGCGATACCTCTCACGGAATGCCTGAGTGGTATGAGTGCGGATTGCATTGATCAAGTCGTTGGTAAACTCTTCCGATGAAACATACAATACTTGCTGACCATGTGCCCGGGCATAATTTCCAATGGCATAAAGCAAATGGGTTTTTCCCAACCCAACACCGCCATAGAGGAATAGCGGATTATATGCCTGGGCGGGGTTTTCAGCCACCGCCAGACAGGCGGCATGTGCCAGCCGGTTGGATGAACCAACGATAAAATTGTCAAAGTTATAACGCTGATTGAGCGCTGGTGCAGCGGGTTCCACCGCCTGGGATTGCACCAGAGGAAGGTCATCGGTGGAGGATTCTGTATTCGAATGATCATAATCCTTATGCCAGACGATGAACTCCACCCGCTGCGGTGATTCCATCAAACCGCTGAGCAACTGGGTGATCGTTGTGGTGAGGCGCGTTTTTAGCCAATCACAGGCATAAGCGTTGGGGACACCCACGGTAAAAAGGTCGTCGTGATATTGGACAACTTCGGCAGGCTCAACCCAGGTATCAAAGGAGGCTCGTGACATTTCCATCTGGAGTTTTCCAACCGCTGCCTGCCAGGCATTTTGATAATCCATTTGGTTCCTCCTGTGAGAATATCACGACCGGTCTAGGTATAGAAAATACCACCTTTTCAGGAAAACCTGAATTGGGAACATATTCCATTCACCTGGGGGATTGCTTTGGCTTGCCCGAAGCTGTCAACTAAGCTTCATCCGAACGTGTGCCACCATTCTAACAGAAAGGATCAGGAGGAACAAGCCGAAATGCCTACGATATATTAAAAAATATTCAATCTTTAAGATTGTGAACCTTAAGAAAAAACGATGCAATAGCCAGGTCTTTGTTTCTCTTCTGATTATTTCCATCCCAACTACTGACCAATTCCAACCTGGGACCCCCTATATATGGGATAGAACACGTTAGTACGATTTTTTGTTCTAAGGCAAAAAAATAAAAATAAAAGTTTTAGGCTCCCTTTTTCAAGTTCCATACCCTGAACAGATGCAGAATCTGGTACGGAAATTTTTTAACACTTGATCTTGATTTTTCAGCCTTCAGGCGTTAGTCAACTCAACCTCTCGCAAGGATCATGCCAGCAGCCTGGCGGGCAATCTTGACGGCAAAATTCGTCCCGCGATCCCACGGATAAACCTGTGACATGCTGGCAAAATACAAGCCCTCGATCGGTGTCTCGATGGATGGAATATTACGCGAATGGTTGAGCAGCGGGACTGGTTGGGCATAGGGTGTGCGCGTGAGCCAGGAGTTGGTTACCCAATCAGGCTGAAAGTTGGGGTTAATGCGTGCAAAACTGGGGAGAAATTTTGCCAGGAGTTCATCCTGACTGAGGCGGAAATATTCATGGTCAGGGTCAAGATAATCACCGCAATAAATCAGATGGTTGCCTCCAAAGCGTTCCGGTGGTAGAAAATTGGTATGTTCGACCAGAGCCAGAAATGGAAATCCCGCTGACTTAGGCAGGTTATACCAGTAATATCCCTCCCGCGAGAGCTGGTGCTTCAGGGCAATCACCATCACTACCGCTCCCATACTCTTCAACTCCAGCAATCCTTTGAGGTAATCTGGTGGAAGCTGGGGTGCCATGCGGGCAAGTTGAGCCGGAGAAATGGTGACCAGCACCCGGTCAAAAGTCTCGCTGCCTGCGGAAGTCATCAACTGCAATCCTGCGCCGGCTTCTTGACGAATTTCCATCACCCGTGTGTCGTATTTGAATCGCACCCCCATTGCCACGAGAATATTCGCAAATTCATCCACAAACGCCTGGAAGCCACCCTGATAGGTTGCCAGTTTGGTTGTGCGGGCATGCAGCCGTGCCCACATCCAAGCCATATTCACCTGGTCCGCGTATTTTTCACTGAACTTGCCCACCACCATGGGCTCCCACATCTCCCGGTAAACTTTTTCACCGGCATATTTTCGCATCCAATCTGCGACGGTTGTCTTTTCCATCGGCTTCCAGTTATTCGTCATCCTCAGGTAAAGCCCAACCAGACCAAAGCGGATTTTATTAATGCCGTACCCCAACCCCGGATAGACCACCGCGCTCGGTATCGAGTCGAACGGATAAAATTTTCCTTTGTAATACATCACTGTTTTCGGGCTGAGGATCATCACTTTCTTTTCCAGACCTAATTCGTGGAACAGGCGGAACATATCCTCATCCGAGGTGAACCAGTGATGATAGAATTTTTCCACGCTCCAATCCCAACCCGGTTCCTTGAAACCGGCTGCCAGCCCGCCAGGTGTGGCGCCTGCCTCAAAAACCGTGACTTCATTCCCGGCTCTCACCAGATCAAACGCGGCTGCCAGCCCGCCAAAGCCTGCCCCAATGATTGCGATTTTCATAACTCTGTCTCCTTTGCAGGTTGAACAGCAGTGGAGCTATCCGTTGCAGCGGTTTCCCGGCGCATTGAATCATCCCAATGAATGCCTTCCCGGGTCATGTAGAAAGCGCCAAGCAGAGTGATGGGCAGCCAGAGCGCCACATGGAGCACCACCGCATAACCCAGCGCTTCAGCTCCGCCCACCCCAAAAGCCATCAACACAGCCTTGGTTACAGCTTCCCAGGTGCCAATATATCCCGGCGCTGAGGGGATCGTGGTCGCCAGATTGGCAATGCCATTCAAGAGCATCAACGCGAAAAAACTTACTGTAAATGTGAAGGCATGCATCACAAACCAGTACTTTACGGTTTCGAGCAGCCAAATAATCACTGAAGTAACGAAGACCATGAAGATATTTACCGGTGAGCGCAGAGAAGCCAGACCTTCTAGAAACTTCAACATTATGCCAGAGGTTTTTTCACGGGCTTTTTTGGGCAAAAGGCGATCAATCAGCCATTGACCGATCTTTTCGGTTTGCCGCGGGAACATCGCCGCCAGCAAAAAGATGACCAGTGCAACGGCAAAAATGCCAGCGCCAATCAAGGCGAGATTTTGAATATTGCCAATGAATCCGGATTCGTATGAAGCCACTCTGGCAAGTGCCGGTAGATTGAGAAAAACGAAAGCCAGCATGACCACGCCATCAAAGATACGTTCCACGATGATGGTTGCCAGTGAAGCTGAAATGGGTACGCTCTCCTTGCGCTTAAGCACCACCGCCCGGAGCACCTCACCCGCCCGCGCCGGATAAATGTTGTTCCCCATGTAACCGATGCAGGTAATTGGGAACATCACCCGAGTGGATACCGGCTTTACAGGTTTCAACAAATAATGCCAGCGCCAGGCTCTAACCCACACCCCGAGAAAATATACTACAATGCCCGGAAGGATCCACCAATAATTGGCGCTTTTTACTGCTCCCCAGAACTCCCCCAGATTCAACCCTTGCAACGCAAAATAGAGAAACACTGCACTGATCAATACTCCGAGCCAAAATTGCCATTTTTTCATAAGAGTGATTCTACCATGAAGCCTTTAAGGATTTTCTTAACCAGGCAGATTTCGTATAATAATCCTCATGGAGGAAGAGCCAAGGCTTTACGATTTGATCTTTGCAATTGTGCGCCAGATCCCACGTGGTCAGGTAGCCACTTACGGACAAATCTCCCGCATGACAGGGCGGTGTTCAGCTCAAATGGTGGGGTTTGCCCTCGCCTCACTGGATAAGTATCGCACGCGGACTGATTTTGAAGAGGTGCCCTGGCAACGGGTGATCAATGCCCGTGGCAGGATCAGCCCACATGGTTTTGGCATGGGTGGGTTTCTCCAGCGTCAGCTGCTTGAGGAAGAAGGGATCGAGTTCGATTCACAGGATAGTATTGACCTGGTACGCTTTGGCTGGAATGGCGTCCTCATCAGTCCGGTTCGTGACCCGAGAAACCTGATTTAGCCCGATAGCGAATCTCAATCCAATCCCATAAAGGTACTGCAGGCAATCTCCTCGCCCTCCACCTTGATAAACCATTCATTGTCCATCAAATAGGGTCGATATTGCTGCCAGCTTGATGCATTTTTCTGCAGCAAGTGATAGGCGTTTGATTCACTCAAATTGAACTCCTGCCAGAGCAAATCCGCCGGGTTATTGGTCACTTTTTGCCGACAAGCCAACGAGGCACCCAATTTTTCTCGCGTTGCTGACGGAAGAGCTGGATCGGAATACTGTTGGATCATTGCCGGTACGGCATCGGTGGAAAGAGAATTGAGATAATTGACATCCAAACCTTCTCCGGATCCTGCCTGCTTGACATTTTGGTTAACGATGAACCCATCCACATTCAGGATTGCTACGCTGGCGCCAAAACCTACCACGACAATGAGCAATGCCAGCCCGAAATGACCACGCTTGTGGAGGAGTTCTAAAACGATCGTTACTAACAAAAGCGCTGCCAGCCAGTAGATAAACACATGGGTGTAGGTGCGCAATCTCGAAAAACCGTACGCCTGTTCATACAGCATCAAGCGCATCAGGGATGAAGCCAGTATTACCGTCACATTCGCCATAAGCAACACTGAAAGAGCGGAGAAGGCAATTTTCGATTTCCGCTTCTCGGTGCGGGTGATGGTGTTCAATACAAGATACAACCCCAGGCTCAGTACAGCCACTGCCACCAATTCGAAAAAGCCTTTACGCGCGTATTCTGCATAGGTATAACCCGTTTCGTTGATGTTCGCGGCTCCGCCAAAAAGGTAACGCACCTGAATGATGACAAAAGTGAGGAATAAGAGGTTAACTGCAGTAAGAATGATCCCGCCTTCCGTCCAGCCAAGGAAAGGTTTCATCCAAGGTTGGTTGGGATCAGGCTTTTCCGCGGTGTGTGCAGGCAGAACGGCTTTCAGATAAACGCCCACCAAAAAACCCGCGATGAGCAAAATATAGAAGAGCCGGAAGAGATACTCAGGCAGCTTTTCCAGATTGAAAATCTTTTTGATCCAGTCACCAAAGATCGGATCGGCAGAGGAGAGCAGGACGGCAAAAACAGCCAGGATCGGTAAAGCGATCAAAATACCACGCAGGATTGGCCACACCCTGCTCCAGCGGCTCTGCTGTTGGGTTCCTTCGAGCGAAGGGGATGTATTCTTCTTGGATGCCATGAGAATCGCGCCCGAAAAACCACCGCCAATCACTTTGAATAATTCCACTACATAATCGCGCACCCGATACCAAGGCCAGTAGCCATCAAGGAAAGTGGCTGCGAGAAGCAGCAGACCGCCAAAGGAAAGAAGTACGCTCAACGCCCGCGTCATCTCCTCCCGCCGTAAGAACATCACTGCGGCAAAAACAAGGATGGCGGCGGTCAGAATCAAACTACGACTACTCGGACGCTTCCCTTCCTTCCAGGAAAGCAAGTATCCCGCCGCGAGCAGGACGAGGATCCAGATGAAGAAAGCAATATTGGCAGATTTGTTCCAAAAAAGGAAATCGAACAACCAGGCTGCGACGAGAGCCGTCAGCCAAAACCACTTCTGATGTTTAGGCATTTTTCCTCTAGTAATTCATCGCCAGCGCCAGTACCATGGAAATAATAACCACGATACCGATCACGGCGAGGATGACTTGCTGCAGGCGGATTTTTCGCTGTTGAGCGGATTTGCGCGAGTTTTTCAACCCAGGCGCCTGCGTTTTATTTTTGGTCATACTTACCTCGCGTAATATGGATGAGTCTAGAAGAGACTGCCTCTCAGAACCTATCAGCGGTCTGACAAAACCTATCAATAACTCGCCGGTCAATCTTTATTCGCATCATAACCAACAGGACCGGGGAGCCACTTTTTTAACGGGAAGTATTAATCTTTTTCCCCGGCTGCAGGGGTTGTATTTTCGGTGGATTTAGCGGAACCGCCCGTTGTTTCGGGTTTATCGGCTGGTTTTGGCTCTTCATGTTTCGCCGTAGAATGGGGAGTATTCCCCGAGGGTGAACGGTGATCGGTGGCGTAAAACCCTGAACCTTTAAACACAATCCCTACCGGCATATAAACTTTTTTCAGGCTCTTTTTTCCGCATTCCGGGCATTTTGTCAATGGGGGATCGGAAAATTTTTGAGTCTGATCGAATTGAATTCCGCAATTTTCGCACCGATATGTGTATACCGGCATAAGAACACCTCTATTTTTGCTAGCAATTTTACAACGAATGAAATTATAGTACGATAGAGAAAGAGGGTCAAGAATCTGGCGGTTTTTTCCAGTTTGATCGTGGACAAAATTCATCAATGAGAAGTCAATGATCTTCCCCGGGATGACTTCCTACAGAGAGATGTGTTTTCTTTCGTTTAACGTGGAAGTTTTAAGATTCCGAACCTTCTCTAGCTTGTGCGCTGCCGGATGAATCATGTATAATTCAAACAAATGTTCGAAAATAAGGGGTCGCATGCCTGTTAATTATCTACACCTGAAAGATCAAATTATTCGTATGGGAGAGCAAGCCCGCGTGCAAGAATCGGGGCTGAGCGTACTTCTCCAAAGGTTTTCTTCGCTACTGGATGAGCGCGCCAGCGACCTCATCGCCCTGCAACAAATGGTGGACAAAGCCTTAAGCCGGAACAACAATCTGCGCTGTGCCGTGCCTGTAAGTGAGCCCCTTAATGCGCACATCCCTGTAAGTCTCCCTGCACCAGCCTGCCACATTCTTTCCGCTGATGGGTCACAAATCAATCCAGACCCTCATGATACAGTTCTCTACGGCTTAATCAACATTGGTATCTTTCACATCGAACCGGGCAGCGGTCGCATCCCCGCGGAGCATGTCCGTTCTTCATTAATTTTCGGTGATGATCTATATCCTGCTGACGGAACCATTTCAGAAGATCTGATCGCTTTGCGAAGGGATGTACTTGAACGGCAGGCACTGGCAGAACTTTCAGCCGGGCTTCCCTCCCCGGTGATCACCCTTACCGATGGTCCTCTCGAACTTTATCATGAGCCACGCCAGGATCAGGTTTTTCGCCCTTATTTCAACCAATACCTTCACGCGCTGGAGGATTTGGCTTTCCAGGGAACGATTACTGCAGGGTATGTATCCCGCCCCCGTGCTGACCTGGTAGTTCAACTGCTTTCGCTCATTCATCAGGAACAGTCGATAAAAGAAGATCAAAGCGACATTCATGGTCTTACCGATCTGGCACTCTTTGCTTCCCGGCTGGCACCGGGTGAGCGGTCGGCGATCTTTCGGCTACAGTCTCGCGGCAGTGCCGACTACACGAATCGAAAGATGTTGCACTTTTTCTATCTCAATGTGGGTTTGGATCACTTACCCGCTTTTGCCCGGGTTGAGATCCCCCAATGGGTGGTTGAAAATCCATCTCAGGTCCAGGCGCTGCAAGCGGTGTTGGTCGAACAAGCAAGTTTTGGCGGTTCAGCGCCCTACCCTTATCCCCTTATTCGTGCCCATGAAATTGCTGTGGTGAAAATGGATGACCGTCAGCAAGTCACCACGTTGATCGAAAAAGAACTGCTACGACAGGGTTTTTCACCCTCCCGTCAGTCTGAAAAGCAGGTACATAAAAACTATTCAGGAAGAAAGAGGTTAATTCGATGACTGCGATCGCGATTGGTCGATTATTACGTGCCAATACCACTGGCTGCGTCATGGGTTGCCGATTAAGTCAGACAACCACACCAGCCTTCGGTGAAATGGTACGAATCCCGCTCGATGACGGCACAAAGATCTATGGTCTCGTTCACGAGATCTTCATTGATGATGATGGGCTGGTACGCCAACTGGTCAGCTCGGAAGTTTCCTCTGAAGTGATTGAGGATAACCGCCAGAACCGCAATGTACCGATTGAAATCAGTGTGGTTTTTGTCGGCTGGGAGAATGCCCCGGGGCAGGTGTTTCATACACGTATTCCCACTCCTCCGCTGGCGCTGGATGAAATCTTCCGCTGCGATGGGCAAGAGATCCAGCATTTTACCTCAGGCAACCGTCCGGGCTATCTGAGAGCTCTCTTACGCAACGAAGAGATCCCTGCCGTTGATTTGGTGACCGCACACTTGAAGCAAGTACTGAGCGTATCCAATGCTGCGGATGCAGCCGAATGGCGCGATCAGTTTCTAAATGAAATCATTGCCCTGCTTAAGGACGATTATCCGCAGCTAATGGACATTCTGACCGCAATTTCAACGGTCATCGAGTAGAAAGAGAACCATGATGAATCCTCAAGAATCCCGATTCAACCTTAATATTTCTGATCCTGAAAACAGCGTCATCGGCTATGTCATCGGCGGCGGGCTTAAGGCAAACCTTTTCGTTCGACTTACCGTTCCAGCCTATGAGGTACAGGAAGGTGGCTTCGTGGTGCTCGAAAGCGGCAACTGGCAGTTTTACGGTCTGGTAACCGATTTGCAGCTTGGTGCCCTCGATCCACGATACGCGGAAATGCAAAATGCGGGCAGATTATCCGATTCCATCACCCGAAGGTTGACCAGCCAGACCCTCTACACCAATCTTGAAGTGTTGCCCGCATTAATGCTGGAGCGCGGTCCAGAACCAGGCACAGCAGAATACGAGCGCTGGCGAAAATCGCTCCTTCAAGAACCTCATCCCATTCCAATTAAAACCGTGCCTGCTCATCACGCTGCCGTCCGACTCGCCTCCGCGGGAGATGTCGCCGAGATTTTTGGCAACCCGCAGGAAAAGGGGAAATTCGAAATCGGAAGAACCCGTGAACAGGATCACCCCGTGTGCATCGACCTGGACAAGTTTGTGCAGCGCAGCTCGGGCATTTTTGGCGCCACCGGCACTGGCAAATCCTTTCTCACCCGCATCCTTCTTGCCGGTCTCATTCAACACAACGCGGCTTCAGTTCTCATTCTCGATATGCACAACGAATATGGCTTTGATGATACGGCTTCCGATACCGGTAAATCCGTTGTCGGTCTGCGCAGCAAATTCCCCGGCAGGGTGCGTGTGGTTGGTTTGGGACGCGAAACCAAGATCCGTAACCACACTCCTGATTTTCATCTTGAAATTCACGAATCAGACATCCAACCGGAGGATATTGAGCTGCTCACCCGCGAACTCAATTTGCGCGAGACCACCCCCACCACCCTGGATGCACTGGTGCATCACTTTGGTCCGCAAAACTGGTTCCGCGAGTTCCGACAGATGGTGGTGGGGTCAGTGGTAGAAACGGATGACGGCAAAAAAACACCAGCACCGGATAGTGTGGCATTCTGGGCAAAGCAGGCAGGAGTAAACGAGACAGCAGCGGAAGGGTTGCGCAGCAAACTTACCCGCGTCTTCAATCGAAAATACATTTTGCCAGATGAGGAGAAAGCTCCCCTCAATTCATTACGTGAAATCATCGAGTTGTTAAGAAACGGTAAGGATGTGGTGCTCAGCTTTGGCGATTTTGAATCAGATCTGGATTACCTGCTCGTGTCCAATTTACTCACACGTAAAATACGCGAAGCCTGGGAGGAGATGACCAATAACTTCCGTGGCAAAGGGGAAAAGGAACCTCGCCCCCTGGTAATAGCGGTGGAGGAGGCGCACAAAATTCTCAACCGTGAAATGGCTTCGCAGACCACGTTCAGCACCATCGCCCGCGAAATGCGTAAATATTATGTCACTCTATTGATTATCGACCAACGACCCTCCCAGATTTCTGATGAGGTCATGTCGCAGCTTGGCACGCGGGTCTCAGGCTGGCTGGGCGACGAAAACGATATTGCGGCGGTGCTTTCCGGTCTCGCCGGTCGTGACGCTCTTCGCGGCATGCTGGCAAGGCTTCAGCCCAAGGAGGAGGTGCTGCTGCTTGGCTGGGGGGTGCCGATGCCCATTCTGGTGCGCTCGAGAAGGTACGATGAGGTTTTCTGGCAGCAGCTGCTCGGCAAAGATGACCGCTTAACCGATGACCAGGCAATGAAAGATCTCGGGTATTAATCCTCAACCTTCCTCGGAGAGTATGACTTTGAATCCCTGAAAATGAGGATTTTACATTATGAAACGGAAAAATAAGGGGGTTCATGAAGCTGCCGTATAAGGTGAAATGTCAGTACTCTGCCAAGTTTCCGCCTGTAATGCAGGTTTAGGCGCTGGTGTGAAGTCCCAGACGATCAATTTTGCCTGCAAGGGTCAATCCTAACGGAAGGCAAAGATTAAGGGAGATTAAGGGAACGGATCGTAACGACATCCAACACCATTGCCATTCGTCCTCGTCACGGGGAAGCCTTCGCGGAGACTCTCGATACTGCCGCAAACGTGCCAGAATCACAAGCATCCGGGCTTCGGTTTGCTTGAGCTAAGAATACTGTTCGGTATATTCAACGGAATTGGCAGCGAGAGGAACTTCGGGAAATTCTTGCACAATCAAGGTTGATGGTGGAATGCAATAAAAATCACTTTGGCCAGAGGAGCCATAAGACGGTGGTAGAGAACAGCCCGGTAATCACACCTCCGACCACTTCCAACGGAGTATGGCCAATGACTTCCTTCAACTTTTTCTGATTAATCAAACTCCCTTTCAGGTATTCATCAATCATGCGATTGATGATGACAGCGTGATAACCAGCCTCGCGGCGCACCCCTGCTGCGTCGTAGATCACGATCATCGTGATTGCCACGGCTATGGCAAACGCCGGATGGTCGAACCCGCTAAACAAACCCACCGCCAGCGTGGTAGCCGTCATTGTGGAGGCGTGAGAACTGGGCATGCCCCCCGTGCCGAACGCTTGGCGCAAATTGACCCGCTTGTGGACAACGTAATAGGTAGGAATCTTTAGAAGGGATGAAAAAAGCCAGCCTACCAGGCAGGCAATCAACTCGGGATAGCGCACCAAAGCGCTCATGCATTCTCCTCGGTGGAGCTTGCATTCGGATTCAACTGGCGAATGCGTAAATCCGCCTTATCCAGCAGCGCCATGCAATACTGCACGAGCAGCTGACCACGCTCGTAAAGTTTGACCGTCTCGTCGAGCGGTTTTTGCTCGCCTTCAAGGGCGGCGACGATGGTTTCCAACTCGTTGAACGCCTGTTCATAACTCAGATCAGACAATTGGGAAGGGAGATCAGTCATTGGATTTTCCTCCATTTACTTGTGAATCCGAATCAGCTTCCACTTTGGATAGAATAATTCCATCCGAGACACGAATATCCAGCAAGTCATCCCGGTGAACCTGTTGGACACTATACACCAGTTTTCCTTCTGTCGTACGAACAATCGCATACCCACGCTGCAACACCGCCTCGGGGCTGAGGGTTGCGAGACGCCTGGAGAGATTCAGTGTATTGCCACGAAGGATTTTCAATTCATGAAGGACGGTACGGATAAGGCGCCCCTGAAGCTCATCCAGACGCTGACGGTCATTACGCACCTCCCAGGCAGGTGAGGCTATAGCCAGCCGCCTGCTCAAATCCTGCAAGGCACTCCGTTCCTCGTTATAGCGCTGCCGCCAGGCTGCCGCCAGCTGCAGACCAATGGCGCTGATTTGCTCGCGCAGTTCAGACCGGTCGGGTACTGCCAGTTCGGCAGCAGCGGTTGGGGTGGCAGCGCGGACATCAGCGGCGAAATCCGCCAGCGTAAAATCGGTTTCATGACCGATGCCGGTAATAATTGGCACGGATGAATCGGCAATCGCCCGTACAACTCGTTCATCATTGAATGCCCACAAATCCTCCAACGAGCCACCGCCGCGCGCCACCAAAATGAGCTCCATGCCAAGTTCCTGGTTTAAGCCTTGGATGGCATTGATGATCTGCGGTGGCGCCTCTTCCCCCTGAACGGCACAGGGCGCCAGCACAACCTCTACAAGCGGGAAACGCCGTTTCAAGGTATTGAGGATATCCTGCAAGGCTGCCCCGGTTTTGGATGTAACGATGCCTATTTTTGTGGGGATCTCTGGCAGGGGAACTTTCCGTTCTGGCGCAAACAAACCTTCAGCTTCAAGACTGGCTTTGAGGCGTAAAAACTCCTGATATAAGGCACCTTCACCGGTCAGGCGTATGGCATCCGCATAGAGCTGATACTGACCATCTCGTTCGTAAATCCCAATAGCGCCATGCACTTCGATCGCCATACCGTTTTGCAAGGTCAAAGGCATCCGTGAGGCAGTTTGTTTCCAGATGACACATTTCAGGGCAGCGTTTTGATCTTTTAAGACAAAGTAAATATGACCTGAAGCCGGACGGGAAAGATTGGAAATCTCACCCTGTATCCATACTTCCCTCAAAATCTCATCACTTTCAAACAGTTCACGCAGGTAGCGGGTAATCTCGCTTACGGTGAGTGAAGGAGGAGGGAATAGGGATTGCTGAAGCATAGGAATAGAATACCATCACCCGCGTAAGCCTGTCAACATTTGAGCCTGCAAAAAACCTTATCGCGTGTAGAATTAACAAAATTGAGGTAGAGGCGGTATCATGGAAAATATGTGGTCTCCCTGGCGCATGAAATATGTTACAGATTCAGACAATTCTGGCGTTTGTGTATTCTGCAGTGCCCCCACCCAAAGTGATGGCGTTACGAATCTGATTGTTCACCGGGGAAAGGATTGCTACACCATCCTCAACCGTTATCCCTACACCAGCGGTCATCTGATGGTGGTCCCGTACGCCCATGTATCCAGCATAGAATTGCTTACACCTGAAGTGCGCGCGGAAATGATGGAGATGGTGAATAGCGCTATCGGGGTTTTGCGCGCCGTCTATAAACCAGATGGTTTTAACATTGGGATTAATATGGGAGAAGCAGCCGGAGCTGGTATCGCGGAGCATGCCCACATTCACATTGTGCCGCGGTGGTCAGGCGACACGAACTTCATGTCGTCCGTGGGTGGCACCCGGGTCATCCCGGAAGATCTCACCATCACCTGGCAGAGAATACGAGAAGCCTGGCAGTAACATCAGGCAGGGTGGATTTTTTTACCACCCTGCCTTCTTTTTTTAATTAAATCAGGTACTCTGCTTTCAATTATTGCAATAGTTCTTCCAGAATCTTCCTTGCCAGAGCGGCATCCGCCTTGCCGCGCATTTTTTTCATCACGCCACCCACGAACCAACCGATCAGTGTGACTTTGCCAGCTTTGTAGCTTGCCACCTCGTTGGGGCTCTCAGCCAGAACTTCCTCACAAATGGCACGGATGGCATTGTCGTCGCTTACGAGACCCAGTCCCTCCTCGGCGACAATTTGCGCCGGCTCTTTGCCACTTTCCTGCACCTTTTGCAGCAGACTCTTGCCAGTATTTATGTTGATCGTCCCCTTATCCACAAGAGTTAGAATCTCAGCCAGCGCTGATGGCGTCAGTTTCATCTCCTCCGGGTTCAAACCCTGATCATTGATCATCCGCAGCACATCATTCATCAGCCAGTTAGAGACTTTTTTAGGGTCACCACCATAGGCTTTGACCGAGTTCTCGTAATAATCAGAGAGTTTCCGTTCCCCGGTGAGAATATCGGCATCGTACTCCGGGAGGCTGTATTGCTCGATGAAGCGCGCCCTTCGCGCCAGGGGCAATTCCGGGAAATCCGTCAGAATCTCGTTCTTCCATTCCTCGCTCAGGCGGATGGGAAGCAAATCGGGCTCGCGAAAGTACCGGTAATCGGCTTCAGTCTCCTTGGAACGCATCTTTTTAAGCGTGCCTGAATCCTCATCCCATTCCAGCGTCCAGGCTTCAATGCGATTGCCTGCCTCCACCTCGCGGATCTGACGCTCAATTTCCCGCGCAATGGCATCGCGCACCGCATCAATCGAGTTCACATTCTTGATTTCGGTTTTGGGGTTAAGGTTCGTCTCACCTTTAACCCGAATAGACACGTTGGCATCGCAACGCAGGTGTGCTTTTTCCATATCGGCTTCTGAAATGCCAATCCAGCGTAGCAACTGGCGTAACCGGATGAGGTATTGCGCCGCTTCATCCGCCGTTCGCAAATCAGGTCCGGTTACCATCTCCACCAGCGGCACACCGCACCGATTGAAATCAATGAATCGCCGTTTGTTGCCGGTTTTGGTTTTTCCGGCATCCTCTTCAATATGCAACTTCCAAATGGTTACCCGTCGGGTATAGGCTTGTCTGTCCGGTGAAGCAGATGCAGGGATCGGAAGATCAAGGAAACCGCCTCTGGCGAGTGACTGGTCGAACTGAGAAATCTGATAGCCCTTGGGCAGGTCAGGGTAAAAATAATTCTTGCGATCAAAGTAAGAAAGAGGACGAATTTCAGCATTCATCGCCCGCGCCAGCAGAACACCTTTTTCGACCACCGCTTTGTTGAGCACCGGCAGCACGCCGGGGAGCCCACAGCATACCGGGCAAATGTTGGTATTGGGAGGGTCATACCATGAATCAGCTTTGCAGGAGCAAAAGACTTTAGTTGTCGTGTTCAACTGGATATGTGTTTCCAGTCCGATGATGGCTTCGTATTCTGTCATGCTGCCTCCCGAACCACTTCCGGTCTTACCCTGCGCCACGGTTCGTCTTCCGTAGATCTTTCGAAAGCCCTGCCAATGCGGAATAGGGTCTTCTCGGTGTAATCTGCGCCCAGCAATTGAATTCCAATGGGTAATCCATCCGCATCCAGCCCGCCTGGCATTGAAAGACCCGGGATGCCGGCATGGTTAGCGGGCACGGTCAACTGGTCGGCATACTGCATCAGCACTGAATCGCCGTATACTGCCGCCATTTCAAATGCTGTAGTGGGGGTGGTGGGGGTGAGCAAAGCATCCAGACGGTACCTGCCCTGAGGATTGAAAACATCCTCGAAATCACGCCGGATCAATGTGCGCACCTGCATGGCACGTTTGTAATACTGCTCGCTGTATTGTGCTGCTGAAACATACATCCCCATCAAGATGCGCAGCTTGGGTTGCAGCCCAAAACCTTCATTGCGGGTAAAGCGATACATCGCTTTGAGGTCGCTGGTGGGAATTGAACTGCGGTGACCGTACTTTACCCCATCATAACGATGCAGGTTGGAAGCCGCCTCAACCCGGCTGATGACAAAATAGGCTGGGATGCCAAACCGGGTATTCGGCATTGGCACATCCTCAATAATTTCCGCGCCCATTCCAGCCAGCACCTGCGCGGCATGACGTACCGCCTCTTCAATTTCAGAAGGTACTGGTTGGTTGAGCAATTCGCCGCTGATTGGATCCGGGTAAGTAATGCGGAAATAATCCGGAGATAAGCCGATGCGCATTCCCTTGACACCATCCTCGATCCCCGCCAAATAATCCGGCACTTCCACAGTGGCAGCTGTGGCATCATGCTCATCCGCGCCGGCGATAACCTGAAGCATTGCAGCGGCATCCTTGACATTGCGCGCCACCGGTCCAGGGCAATCCAGTGAAGAGGCAAAGGCAATCAAACCATAACGCGACACCCTGCCATAGGTGGGTTTAACTCCAACCACCCCGCAAAAAGCTGCCGGCTGCCGGATCGAACCGGCTGTATCCGTGCCAAGGGAGAGGGGCGCTTCTCCGGCTGCGACACTGGCTGTGCTGCCACCGGATGAACCGCCCGGCACGCGGTCGGTTTTCCAGGGATTGCGGGGGCTGGGTTGGAAGGCGGAAGATTCATTGGATGAGCCGTAGGTGAATTCATCCAGGTTAACCTTGCCGAGCATGATGGCACCCGCCTGTTGCATTCGTTGAACCGCTGTTGCCGTATAAGGAGAGCGGAAAGTTGCCAGAATCTTCGAGGCAGCCGTAGAAAAGGTGCCCTTGACACAGAAGATGTCTTTCACAGTGAAAGGGACCCCTGCCAGCCGACCGGGTTGCTCACCGTATTGGATGCGCCGGTCAAGATCTTCCGCCTGTTTTCGCGCCTCTTCAGCATTCAGGCTGATGAATGCGTGCACCCGGCGGCGGTCTTCGGCGGTTAATTCTCCGCTGTCGAGTGTTCCAGGGCGTCCATCCACCATGGCGATTCTCTCCAGGCAGGAGTTGACAATTTCAAGTGCGGAAAGTTCTTTCTTCCGCAGCAATTCGGATAGGTCGAGCGCGTTGAGATCACAAGGTTCCATGAGACCTACTTAAGCTCCGTATGGGGGATATCGGGGACGACAATGTAACCATCTTCGACTTGCGGCGCCTGTTTGAGAATTTCAGCCGGGTCTGGGTATGGATGCCAGACATCTTCGCGGGGTTGAGCGCTTACTTCCGCCTCAAAGGGCACTCCATGCAGGTTAGGCGGCACTTCCCCTTCAATTGGAATGGCTGCGAGTTCGTTAATGGCTTTTAACTGGTTGTTGAGCTGCTTGCGCAGGTATTCTGCCTGGTCTTCATTCAACTCCAGCGCAGCCAGTTCTACCAGATGGTCAAATATCTCTTTTGTGATGGCTTCACTCATGTGATTGAATACCCTTTTATCCTTTAGAATGGTATGGCAATTGTTGCATCACCCGCCCGGCGTCAATATCAGGGGTGTTTCCGTTGGCATAAAAGTGCTTGTGGGCAGGGGTGTGTTTTGTTGCAAAGGCGTTGGCGTCCAGGTGGGAGGCAATTTCAAAAGCGTGGGCGTTGGAGTTGGAATCTCGATTGTTGGCGGTAGAGTGGGGAATGGAAATGGATTAAGCGAACTATCCGGGTTGATGTAAATGATCAGGATCAACATCAACAGAAGGACAGCCGCTGCGCTAAAAATCACTGCCAGAATATCCCAAATTGACCGTTTCATCGACTGCCCCTTTCCTGCCAGTCATTCATGCATAGGAGGACTTTTGTCAGTATATCCGACTTTAGACGGCTGTCAAGTTTTCTTCCTTTTCTGCCAGCATGCTATAATGCCACCTGATGGAGCAATCGAGTCAATCCACAAAGCCACCCTTTCTCCTGCACATCGTGGCAATAGCTTTTATTATTTGCTTCCTGATGAATCTGGCAGGAATCATACAGGTGGTTGAATCCTGGAACTGGCTGCTGGCAGCCGGCTATTTTCCTCATCCTGTATGGACAGTTCTAAAGGGCGCCTTTGTGGGGCTTTCGAGCCTGGTGACAGCAGTTTTCTTATGGGTGAGATCTCCATTTGCGCCCCGGCTGGCTCAAGTGGTCGCGGGATTGGTTTTTGCCAGCTACTGGATTGGTCGCCTTGCGCTGACGAGCAACCCTCTCCCCTTTTCTGCGCATCTCTTCCCTCTTCTTCTCTCGTTGTTCCTGCTCATTTTCATTTTCCTCTCCGCCTGGCTGCTGGAACCGTTTATGAAGAGAGACGAGCAAGGTGCAGATGCCGAGAAAGAGGATCTTGGAGGTTATGGTGAATAAATCTACTCTTGAAAAAGAAGTGAAATTTTACATCCTGGATCTATCCGGGTTACGTGACCGACTGCTGGCGATTGGTGCCACCACGGTCAACCCACGTCATCGTGAAATTAACTACCGGTTTGATACACCAGATCGCGCTCTTGGCAATTCCGGTCGCGCCCTTCGGCTGCGCCAGGCTGACAAGATCACTATGACCTTCAAAGGACCATCCAGCCAGGAGGGGGGTGTGCGGGTACGCGCTGAATTTGAGGTGGAGGTCGACAATCTTCAAAATGCGCGGGCAATTCTGGAAGGCTTGGGGTATATTCAGACCTATTGTTACGAAAAATATCGCGCTGTATACCACTACGACAATCTGGAAATCTCGCTGGACGAGCTGCCATATGGACATTTTGCCGAGATTGAGGGGGAGGATCCCGCAGCCATTCAACTTGCCACCCGTATCCTGGCGCTAAACTGGGAAAACCGCATCCAGGCAAGCTACCTTGAACTTTTTGAACAGCTTAAGAAGAATGAGAACATCAGCGCAACCGATTTGACTTTTCAGGAGTTCATGTCCATCCCAGTTACCGGTCAAGATCTGGGAGTAAAGCCTGCGGATACACCAGCATTTCTGTAAACGTCATTCTTAAGATTGGATGCCAATCTTAATGAAAAGAGGATTTCAATTCCTCGTTTTCTGTCCAGTCCCTCGCTTGCTCGAGGGAAATTTCTTAAAATTAAAATGAGAAAATTCCCTCTTAAGGGTGCACGATTTTCCACATGCTATAATATTTTTTGAAGATCACAGAGAAAGAGTTACTGGTAAATGTCATTCGCCCATCTCCATGTACATACGGAATACTCCCTGTTGGATGGCTTTAGCAACATCAAAAAGCTGATCAAACGCGTCAAGGAAATGGGGATGACCTCGGTCGCCATTACCGACCACGGCACCATGTTCGGTGTGATTGATTTCTTTAAAACCGCCATGGAAGAGGGCGTGAAACCGATCATCGGGCTGGAAGCGTATGTCGCTGCCCGCACTATGAAGGATCGCGATCCGCAAAAGGACAAACATTCCTACCATCTGGTGTTGCTGGCGGAAAACGAAATTGGTTACAAGAATCTGCTTAGAATTGCCAGCGCCGCGCAACTGGAAGGATTTTATTATTACCCCCGGGTGGATCACGACTTTCTGGCTGCCCATAGCGAAGGAATCATCGCCACCACGTCGTGCATGTCTGGTGAGGTGCCACGCACCATCCTCAATAAAGGGGTGGAAGCCGGTCAGCAGGTTCTTGAGTGGTACTTGGAAACCTTCGGGAAGAATAATTTCTTCATCGAGCTTCAAAATCACCCAATACGCGAATTGCCGGAGCTTAACCGCACCCTGCTCGATTTGAGTAAACACTACAACCTTAAATACATTGCCACCAACGATTCCCATTACATTAACCCAGAGGATGCCCGCCTGCAGGACATTATGCTCGCCATCCAAACCGGGTCACTCCTATCGGACCCAAACCGGATGAAGATGGGAGCAAATACCTTTTATATGCGCTCACCGCAGGAAATGGCAAGCCTCTTCCCGGATTTGCCGCTTGCGCTGAGCAACACACTTGAGATTGCTGAACGCTGCAATGTGGATTTAATCAAGAAGGGCTATCATCTGCCCCTTTTCCCGGTTCCCGAAGGATTTACTACGGAAACCTACCTGCGCAAACTTTGCGAGGAAGGCATTGAACGTAAATATGGCGGACGCGGCAGAGATCCTGAAGTTCGTGAACGGCTGGAACATGAACTCAAGATCATCCACGATATGGGGTTTGATGCTTACTTTTTGATCGTATGGGATCTCTGCCGCTACGCGCGCACCAACGAGATCTGGTACAACACCCGTGGATCCGGCGCCGGTTCAATCGTAGCTTATTCACTGGATATTACTCTTATCGAACCGCTCAGACATGGCTTGCTTTTTGAACGCTTCCTCAACCCGGCACGTGCTGAAATGCCGGATATTGACCTTGATTTTCAGGATGACAAACGAGCGCAAATGCTGCAATACTGCGCTGAGCGTTACGGCAGCGAAAAAGTGGCACAAATTATCACCTTCGGCACGCTGGGCGCGCGCGCTGCGATTCGGGATGTTGGTCGCGTAATGGATATCCCGCTCTCCGAAGTCGATCGCATCTCCAAAACTGTCCCAGCTACCATTCCAGAGGAACAGGTTGTTACAATCGCCAAGGCGCTGGATAAATCTCCCGAATTCAAAGCGATTTACGAGGAAGGCGGATATGTTAAGGAACTAATTGACACCGCCGCCAACATGGAAGGCGTTGCCCGCAATGCTGGCACACACGCTGCGGGTGTGGTCATTACGGATGTACCTCTGCTGGAATATCTTCCGCTTCACCGACCTACCAGTAATGCTGAAGAGTCGCCCATTAAATCCGTTACACAATTTGAGATGAATATCATCACCAAACTGGGGTTGCTCAAGGTCGACTTTCTTGGGCTTGCTACACTGACCGTGATGCACAGAGCATGCAAGATGATCAAAGAGCGTCATCAAATTGACCTGAATTTGAATAACATTCCTCTCGACGACCCGGAAACCTTTGAGTTTATCAGCAAGGGTCATACCGCAGGGCTCTTCCAACTGGAAGGCAACGGTATGACGCGCTATATCACACAAATGAAACCGCATGATCTAAGCCACATTATCGCCATGGTCGCGCTTTTCCGACCCGGTCCAATGGACTTTATTCCTCAATACATCCGCCGCATGCACAATGAGGAACCGGTCACGTATGAACACCCGACGATGGAAAAAGTATTTAAGGAAACCTACGGCTTGCCTGTTTATCAGGAGCAATTGATGATGGCGGTAATGGAACTGGCTGCTTATACACCCGCTGAAGCGGATGACCTGCGAAAAGCCATCTCCAAGAAAATCAAAGAGTCAATTGAAAAGCACAAAAACAAATTTATCGCTGGCGCGCAAAAGAATGGGATTTCCGAAAAGAAAGCGCGTGAAATTTTCGAGGGTTGGGAGAACTTTGCCCGTTACGGATTTAACAAGAGCCACGCAGCGGATTACGGCATGATTGCCGTGCAGACGGCTTACCTCAAACTGCGCTATACGGTTGAGTATATGACCGCCCTGCTTTCGGTAACCAAAAATGAAACCTCCAAGGTAGCCTTCTATGTGGCGGATGCCCGTTCGATGGGGATTGATGTTCTTCCCCCGGACGTCAACAACAGCCAGTGGGATTTTTCAATTGAAGATTACCCGGGTAATCGCTCTGCGATACGCTTTGGGTTAGGCGCGGTCAAGAATGTGGGGGAAACATCGGTCAATCTCATCCTCGAAGCCCGCCAGCAGGGTAAGTTCAAGGATCTCAATGATTTCATCCGGCGGGTCGACCTGCACCGGGTAGGAAAGCGCAGCCTGGAGTGCCTGATTCGAGTGGGGGCACTGGATGGCTTCGGTCCGCGCCGGGCGATCCTGGAAGTGGTGGATACGATGATCTCCATCAGCAACAATCACTTCCGCGCCTCAGAATGCGGGCAGCTGAGTATTTTTGGCAGCGTTGCCGGCGTTGAAGATGAAGTTCACCTGTCCAACACGTTGCCCGAGGATCGCCGCCTGCAGCTCGAATGGGAGAAGGAATTAATCGGCTTATATGTTTCCGATCATCCAATTTCCCCCTTCATCCCGCTGATGCGTGAACGCGTGTCTCATTTCGCCAAGGATCTGGCAGAAGCCTCTCACAAACAAAAAGTCACGGTTGCAGGTATGATTACCCGCATTCGCATGACCACGACCCGCAAGAATAACCAGCAAATGGCGTTTGTGACCATTGAGGATATTCAAGGATCGATTGAATTAATCGTTTTTCCCAAAGCCTGGGAAAAATATGGCGCCTTGGTACAGATGGAAGCGGTGATCACTGCCGCTGGATCCGTGGACGCTGAAGGCGCTGAACCCAAAGTACTGGTGGATTCCATAAGCCTCCTGCGGGAAGAAGACCTCCGTATCTATCAGGAGAAAAAAGCTCGGCAGGAAGATGATCTGCCGGAAGAGAACGACACCTGGCAGACAGATTTTGAAACCTCGCGCTATCTTGATGCTGCGGAGCAGTACCAGGAACCTCCGCTTTCCGCCGAAGAATCCTCCTGGACAACTGTGCCGGTTGAAGATCATCAGATTAACAAAAGCGGAAATTCTCTCCGCGAGGCTCCTGCGGCACAGGTTGCGCCCCTGGCATCAGAAACCGAACCAGCGGTGAATCCTGACAACAATCTGCATGATGAAAATTCCACCCAGGAGGATTATATTAAACCCCCCATGATGATCTCTCCCCTCACTCCCGATATCCCTTCAGGAAAGAAAAACGAAACTCACATGATCACCGTAACCATCCGCTCCAGTGGAGAAAAAGAGCGCGACTTGCGCCGGATGCACAGGATCCATGGCGTTTTGAATTCTTTTCCCGGACGTGATCGCTTTTGTTTTCTGGTCTATGAACACGGTTTTCGCCACCTGCTTGATTTTCCGAATCACACTACAGATGTAAATAATGATATGATCAATCAATTGACTGAGATTGTTGGAAAAGACAACATCAGGGTAGAAACTATTGGTTGAAGCAACAGGTGAATGATGACAGGTGAAATTCGTAAAATTGGTGTTATGACCTCGGGTGGAGACGCTCCGGGGATGAATCCATTTATCCGGGCGGTCGTGCGAACAGCAGCCGCCAACAATATTCGCGTCATGGGGGTGGAGGGTGGCTTTGAAGGCTTGATCCACGGAAAGTTGCGCGAACTGGGTATTCGTGAAGTGGGGGGCATTCTACAGCGTGGCGGGACGATCCTGCAAACTGCACGCAGCAAGGAATTCCGCGATGCCTCGGGGCAACGGGAAGCAGTGCGGCAGATTAATAACGCGGAACTCGATGCTATTATAATCGCCGGTGGAGATGGCTCTCTCGCCGGGGCACAAAAACTTGCCCATCAGGGCATTCCAGTCATCGGAGTACCAGCCAGCATTGACAATGATATTTACGGCACCGATATGTGCATTGGCGTCGACACTGCACTGAATACCATCGTGGACGCCATCGATAAATTACGGGATACCGCCTCCTCTCATAACCGCGCGTTCCTGGTGGAAACCATGGGGCGGGAGTCAGGTTATCTGGCTGTACAAGCGGGCATCGTGACCGGTGCCGAGCTTGTACTTATCCCGGAAAAGAAAACCTCCCCCAAAGAGGTTGCCCACGCCATTGATGAATCCTACCGCCGTGGTAAAACTCACGCCATTATCGTGGTTGCCGAAGGGTTCAAACCCCATACTACCGAACTGGGTGAAATGATTGACGCCATGGATATCGGTTTCACCACGCGCGTCACCATTCTGGGGCATGTGCAGCGCGGCGGCAAACCCACTGCATTCGATCGCCTGCTCTCCTCTCGTTTTGGGGTCAAGGCAGTGCAATTTCTCCTCGAAGGGCAATCCGGCGTCATGACGGCGTTAGACGGACGCGACGTGGTTGCAATTCCCATTGATGAGGTGATCAGCAATAAAAAAGTTCTTTCCAAAGACTACATCGAAATGGCAAATATTCTGGCAAGATAGTTCGCATCCAATATCAGGATGAAAAACCGGTTTCAACATGAAACCGGTTATTTTTACTGCCAGAACATCTATGCCCCTTTTGGGGGTTTCTTCCCGACACTCGCCAGATAGATCACAAAAAGATTCCTGCCATCCAGACCCAGCGTTGCGTTAAGCAATTCATCATCAAACGCCGCAATCGGGCAGATTCCGCAACCCAATTGTTCGGCACCCAGCGCCAGATTTTGGCAGACATGCCCGGCATCCAAATGAAGGTAACGGTAACCACGCTCCACATAACGCCAGTACATGCGCTCCACAATGGCAACCCAAAAGAAGGTTACTGCGCTGTTGGTAATTTGCGGCTGGTCATGGCAGGCATGAGCGAGCTTTTCCGCAATATCCGCAGAAGCCTCGAGCGGGAGGAGGGCGTTTTCAATCGCCACATAACGATAGAGCCCCTTTTCGAGTTGATTTACCCGATTGATGAGCAGCCAGGTTTCAAAAGCATGCCGCGCTCCAGCGGAGGGCACGGTGCGGGCAGTTGATGGACGAGTCGAAACCCTCTTCACACCCTGTGAGACCCACAGCAGGTAAGTCAATTCCTCCAGCGAGAGCGCTTCCTGGCTGTAGGCACGGATCGTGCGGCGCTGTTCAATCGCGTTACGAAGATCCATCGCCGGGACGCTCAGTTCAGACGGCTTGGGTAAAGGGATCAGCTCCACGCCCGGCGGGACGGGCAATTCGAGGGGCGGCTGAGAGATCACACCACCGTTTTGCGGGGAAGGGCTGAGATTTTCGTAACGAGTCTTTACCATAAACTCATGACCGGAATTATTGTCCATCGATCCTCCTTATTAGGCTGTTTTTTTTACCAATCGTTTGCGAATTTCCTTCAAGATCAGGCTCATTTCGGGCACTCTAATCCAATAAAGGCTGAGTCCATAAACCAATACACCGATGACGATTCCGCCCAGCGAGCTCAGAGCAGCGTTCGCCGTCGGGAGCAGCGAGAGTCCATTCACCAGATGCATCCAGCCCCATAATGCCAGTGACATCACGCCTGCACCCAGTAGCGCCTGCAAAAATCCATTGAGCACTCTTTTCCCTTCCAATCCCGAAAGACGCCTGCGCATGAAAAACAAGAGCGCACCCATTTCTAGAAAGGTGGCTATCGTATTTGCCAGAGCCAGGGCACCATGAGGCATGAGCCCATGGGCGAGGAAAAGAGATTGCAGTGCAAAGCTTAAAGCAATATTCAGACTCATTGCCACCACCCCGATCATGACGGGGGTTTTGGTATCATGCAACGCATAAAACGCGCGCGAGACGATTTCAACCACACTGTGACCGACGAGACCCGCCGCATACCAAAGCAGCGCCCATGCCACCAGTTGGGTGGAGTGTGGATTAAACTCACCTCGCTGATAGATTAGCGTCACCAGCGGCACCCGCAACAGGATCAACCCCAGTGAAGCCGGCACTGCCAAGAAGAGCAAGCCTCTTAATAAAGCCGCCAGCGAACGGCGCATCTCATCCAGATGCCCCATGGCAACCTGCGTGGAGAAAGCAGGCAGCGCTGCAATCGCTATTGCCTGGGCAATTGCCGCTTCCGGGATCATCATCAGGGCAAAACCAAGCGTCAACGCAGTTACACTGCCCAGAGGCATGGTGGATGCCAAACGGGTGTTGACCAGAAAGTTAAGTTGGACAAATGCCACCCCCAGCACCCGCGGTCCCATCAACCGCGCCACCTCCTTCACTTCAGGTAAATCTTGCCCGAGAGTAAAGGTGAATTTCCGCTGCGGCAGCTTGAGCAGCGCGGGGAGCTGAATGAGACCATGCATCAAAGCGCCGCCCACCACACCGATGGCGAGTCCATAAACCCCCAGCGAGGGCGCAAGCAGCAGGACGCCAAGGATTTTGCCAATGGAATACATCATTGGCGCCAGCGCGGGCCATAAAAAGCTGCGGTGAGAATTCAAGATCCCGATAATGAGACCGCTGATGCCGAATATCACCGGAGCCAACATTTGAATCCGTACCAGGTCAACGGTCAAATTGAATTTTTCGGGGTCGGTAAAACCTGGAGCCAGAATGTGTCGAACAACCCAGGGAGCAAAGATGACAATCACCACACCTGCCACGATGAAGATGAAGGTGATGATTGAGGCAATAGCAGAAGCCAGTTTCCAGGCTTTTGCCCGCTCTCCACGGGTCAGTAATGTCGTGAAAGTGGGGATGAAAGCGGAAGCCAGCGCTCCCCCGGCTACCAGTTGATAAAGAATATCCGGCAGCCGATTGGAAGCATTGAAAGCCTCGTTGGCAATCCCCGTGCCAAAGGCGTTGGTGATCAAAATGGAAGAAAGCAGACTGAAAACCTGACCCAGAATGATCGCGATCATAACGGTTGCCGCATCACGGGCAATCCGGCGATTTTCTGTGCCTTCAGGCACCGGCGATGATTCCATAACGAAGATTATAAACCAGATGTCCGGTTATCCTGAGCAGAGGACCCCTTCACATTGGATCACATTGACACATTCGCTTTTTAGGTTTATGGTTGTTCAAGAGGAATTCCATATCGAAAGGAGAACTCCATGGAAACTGAAAATTCTAACCCCTCTTCAGATGATTCTCGGGCGGAGGAAACACCCGCTGCCTCCTCCATCCCCAGTGCGGTAAATGAGCCCGCGCCTGCCCCTGTGGAAAGCACTCCAAGTCCAGTACCTCCCGCCACAGCTGAAGTCAAACCTGCCATCGGTCAACCCAAACCAAAACAAAGCTTCGGTTCAAAGCTGCTTACCTGGTTGATTATCGCAGTGGTATTTTTCCTCGGGGGAATGGCGACGTTCTACTTTACCCAATATCAACCCCTCAAAGAGGCAGCCGATGTCGCAGCGGCTGACAGCGACGCTAAAGTGGCATCCTTAACCTCTGACTATAACCAGGCGCTCAAGCAGTATCGAGATGCCCAAACTGAACTCGATCTTACAAAAAGTGAACTGCAAAGCTTTAAATTTTTACAGGAAGATCTTCAAAATGAGATTGCCACCCTACAAAAGACCAACATTTCCTACAAATTCCTGGTAGATGTAAGTTCAGCCCGGCTGGCATTGGAGAAAGAAGATGTAGCCGCTGCAAGACAGGCGATTAACTTCGCGCGCGCTGACCTCAAGGCACTCGAGGCAACCGATGTGGAGAAAGACGCTCTTTCAGGGTTTACAGAGAAATTGGATGCCGCCAGCACCAACCTCTCACTTACTGAAATCGACAATGCCAAGGCGGCTTTGGATGAGCTCTACGCCAACCTGTTACTTCTGGTGGATAACCTCACCAATTGAGTGACTGGTTCTATATTAACAAAACAGAAGCGGCATCGCTCGATGCCGCTTCAATATTTTAATCCCGCGCTGGGCTTATCCGCCCTGAACGGTTTGCAATACCTTCTGCAGGACTTCGCCATTATTGGCAGTCATGCTCATCGGAAAGGTTCCCACGATCAGACTTTGCATTGATTTGGGGAGAAAATTGCGAAAATGAGAAACATTCTCATCCGTGCCCCCGATCATGATTCGCCGGACCCGTTTGGATTCCAGGAATCGGGTTGCCAGTTCGGCGATATCGCGCTGATTGCGATCAATCGTTTCGCGTACCGACCGCCCGCTATTCAATGAGCCGCCTCGCAGACCATGCGCGGAAGACGCTCCGCCTGATTTTATCTGTTTCACCTGTTCCCCCAGAAAACCTTCCTGTTCCACCAGTTCACCAAGGTGGAAAAGAAACAGTCTGGTACCCTGTTTATCCACCAGGATCACGCCCATGTTACTGTATTCTTCCAGTAATTCTTCCAGCGGAGCAACCGCTGCCCGGGAACCGATTTGAATGAAATCCTTCACCGGTATGGCAAGTGAGATGGATTCGAAAAAGCCAGCCGGTGCGCAAGAGAATACCGCCACCGACCGGCCTGACCAGTCATAAGTAAAGTTAAAAAATTTTTCTATCGCGTCTGCGTCTTGCTTGAGGGAAATATCCTTGATCATGTTGCGTAGTCGGAGACGATGGGTTTCTGCGTTACCGCGGCTCGGCTCGGTGTTCAAGTAAAGGCTCACAATCGGGTCGCTGGCGGAAAAATCTTTTATCTTTCGCAGACTTGACTCTGTGAACATTGATACCTCCTCGTAAATATGGTTTTTTAAGAACGGCAGTTACTGCGATCTTGAACCAAGTGTCAGCTCTACCTCCTTTTGCTGCCCATTTCGAATGATCGTTAGGGTGATAACATCACCGGGGGATTTATACTTGAAGATATAGCTAATCAAATCACCATACACTTTTACGGGTATTCCATCTACCGCGGTGATAATATCGCCGCCACTGTAAAAACCCTGCAAATCTGTCGGCTTGGTTCCACCAATCAATCCCGCCTGATCAGCCGGTCCACCCGGTGTAACACTTACCACATACACTCCCGATGTCACCTTATCGCTTATCATCTGCCATTGAGACAGGGTTAACTCCGTTAAAGAGCTGGAAATTCCCATCAATGGGTAATCATACTTTCCATCACGGATCAGGTAAGGGACGACACGCTTGACGATGTTGATCGAGACCGCATAACCGATACCAGTGTTTACAGCCTCCCCTTCAATGGTCGTACCGGAAGTGCGGATGGCACGATTAATTCCAATTACTTCGCCATTAAGATTCAGTAATGGTCCGCCTGAATTCCCGGGGTTAATGGCTGCATCCGTCTGAATCAGATCGCCGGCGGTATAGGAAGTCATGTCTTCCGTCGTTCGCAGAGAGTCGAGCACCCGACCTTTAGCGCTGACGATTCCCAGGGTCATCGTACTCGTCAGACGGTAGGGATTCCCGATGGCAACAACCATTTGACCTACCTTGAGGGCATCCGAATCACCCATGCTTAAAGGCACCAGTTCGTCGGAAGGGACATCTACTTTGATTACCGCAATATCGGAATCGATATCAGTAGCCACCAGGGTTGCCCATACCTTGCGCCCGCTGGCAAATGCCACTTCGATGGATTCAGCGCCTTCCACGACATGGTAATTGGTAATAATATGCCCATCATAATCATAGACAAACCCTGAGCCACTCCCTTCACCACTTGTGGTGTAGGAGATTATCGTCACGACACCCGCGTTGACCTTATCATAAATCGTGGTCAAGATTTGATCCGTGCTGACAATATCTTCTGCATTAATGATGATTGGAGGTACTGTTGTCGTTTGTATTGCAGGTGCGGGGGTTGAGGTGGGATTGCTCCCAATCTGCCAGTTTAAGTTTGGTGTAAAACGGCAGGCAGCCAGAATACTCATGATCATTATTGCCGCAACAATCAACCAGATTCGTTTCTTCATAGAAGTCAAACTTCCTTTCCACTCACGACTTTTTTCTTAATTCCTCAAACAGTCTTCGCTGTTCCTCATTAAGTTTCTTTGGTAATTCTACTTTTACCACCACATAAAGATTGCCATAGGAACCACTGGATTTCAATAATGGCATTCCGCGACCGCTAAGCCGAAATTTTTGACCAGGCTGCGTGCCGGGTGGAATGGTTAAAGAAACATCGCCACTTAATGTATTGACGGTCACTGTACCACCCAGAACAGCAGTGAAGAGATCAATCTTCACCTCAGTGGTCAGGTCTGAGCCATTGACCGTAAACCTCGGATGGGGTAATAACTCGATGACCAGATAAATATCTGATTTCTGACCGTATTGATCCACCGGACCAGCCCCAGCCACGCGAATTTTAGTGCCGTTTTTCGCGCCTGCCGGTATTTTGACCTCAATCCGCCGGTCATTAATCTGAAGGATGCGCTGGGTACCATGATACGCTTCCTCCAGGGTAATCTGGACTTTTTGTTCGTAATTCTGGGCAGGTCTCGGCGCCTGTCGAGCCGAAGGGCGTCCGCTCTGCCAGGATTGGGTTCTACTGTTGGCGGGCATACCACCAAAGATGGCGCTGAAGAAATCGGAAAAACCGCCGAATATATCCTGAAAATCTGCAGAACCAGTCCCCTGTCCTCCCGGTTGCGTCGTCCATTCGCTCCAGTTAAAGTTGCCGGGGTTCCCACCGCGTTGCTGCCACTGGGAATAGGAAGATCCAAGTTGATCATACCGCTCACGTTTTTGCTGGTCACCCAGCACCTCGTAAGCTTCATTGATCTCCTTGAATTTTTCTTCCGCCTGCTTGTTATCCTTATTGCGATCCGGATGATACTTCATTGCTAGCTTGCGGAAAGCTTTCTTAATCTCATCCTGGGATGCTTTGCGATCCACTCCCAGGATTTTGTAATAATCCTTGTAGTCCATACTTTAATTCTTGCATCCTAAAGAGGAAATGTCAATACTTTTTAGGGTGTCTCTTATAGATCACTAATAATCTGCACAACTCTTCACAATTACTCCGATTTTTCAAGGCTGAGCAAATAATTTCGCACCAGGTTTACAGCTTCAGCGTCAGTTTCGTAGCTCAAAACTTTGATGCCGGGAGTGGTATTACCGGTGATGATTTTCGACACCCGCCTGTCCTTCCGGTAACAACAGAAGACAGGTTTCCCGAGTGAGAGACCGTAGGCAATTTCGTACCCCACGCCATGCGATGGTGAAGAAACTTCCGCCACCACAGCGTCGCATTCCCTGAGCCAAGCCATATCACGGGTAAAAATATCCACTGCATTCACTATCTTTTCCATTTCCATCACATTCGGTGAAGAAAGATGAGCGGTAGGTACCTCGTGTCCTTCACTCTCAAGTTCGCGCACAATTGCCTGATAGGTCGCTTCTTCAGCCCGACCGCCCGTGATAGAACAGGAAAAATAGATCCTCATCTGAAACTCCTTTATAATTTGGCATCATATTTGCAACGTGTACCACAGATGGTATGCCTGAAAAGCATTTTACTTTATGTCGCAAGTTTACTCTAGTATCATTGTAAGCATCTGGCGATAGAATTAACCGGCAGCCATGATAAGGAGTGTTGGTATGAAAAAGACTTCGCTTACCGTTTTTACGCTTGTGACAATTGCTTTGCTCGTCATAACTGGCTGCACACGTTCCGCCACCCGCGCGCCTCGCGCCACCGCAACACCTGAAGGCGGCGAGATTCCGCCGGTTTCCACCCAATCCCAAATCATGGTTGATATTCTTGCCGGGACGCAAACAGCTCAGGCATTTAAACCAAGCAAGGAAGCGCAGGTTACTTCTCAAAACACGCAAGCGCCTGCCACCGGCGGGGAGGAACCCGCTGCTACCACTCAGACCACGCCAGAACCAGAGGAAGAAATCGTGGTTCCTACTCCCACCCCGGGACGCCCCGCCACTTACACGATTCAAAAGGATGAATTTCCCTTCTGCATCGCCCGGCGATTTAACGTCGATCCGGTCGAGTTACTGAGCATCAACGGGCTGAACATGGATTCCTATGTAGTGGTAGGGTTTACACTTACCATTCCTCAAAGCGGCAGTTTCCCTTACGAACGGGCGCTCAAGAGCCATCCCACAGAATATACAGTTCAGGCAGGCGATACCATTGGCAAGATCGCCTGTGCGTTTGGTGATGTTGACCCCAATATGATCTACGCCGCTAATGGCTGGCAACCCGGTACCGAGCTTAAAGTCGGAGATGTCATCCGCATCCCATAAGTTCCTGGCACTCAACAAGGCTTTCCAGACGAATGGGAAGCCTTTTCTTTTCTATAATGGATGTATTCTTTTTGATCATCGATTCCAACTCCTTCTTTGAGGAACCCGCCCATGACCTACCAGATCCATCATGAATCAGAAAAATACCGGACGTCATTGTTCACCGTGAAAAGCGTCAATATTTCCTTTCCGGATGGCTTGGACCGGGAATATGACCTGATTGATATTCAGGACGCGGTCACAATCCTACCTATGGATGAAAATGGGGATATTTATTTCGTCAGCCAGTTTCGGATTGGCGCAAGAAAAGAGCTGCTTGAATTGCCTGCCGGGAAAATTGAAAAAGGAGAAGATCCCCTCCTCAACGCCAAGCGTGAACTGCGAGAGGAGATTGGCATGTCCGCCCGTTTCTGGAAACATCTGGGCAATTTTTATATGACCCCGGGTTACGCGACAGAATACATGCATTGTTATCTCGCGCAAGGCTTGATTAGCGACCCGCTCGAACCGGATCTTGATGAATTTCTGAACCTTTCTCGTTTCTCGTGGCAAAAAATCCTTGAAATGATCGAGAACAATACCCTTGAAGATAGCAAGAGTCTGGCGGTATTCATGCTTGCCGCTCGTTTCTTGGGCAATAAATAAGGATATGATCTTTGTCACGATTCCTCTATTTCAGATAGAGTTAGTCTAAATCAGATTGAATATGCGTTATAATCGCATCGACAGATAAAAAACAAGGCGTTGTGCCTTTAACTTACCCATGGAGTAAATCCTATGAAACGAGAATTGATCACGATCGACGCAAACGAAGCTGTGGCGAACATTGCCTATCGACTGGCGGAGGTCATTGCCATTTACCCGATTACCCCTTCTTCCAGCATGGGAGAATTTGCGGATGCCTGGATGGCTCAGGGTGTAAAAAATCTTTGGGGTACTGTTCCCTCAGTGATGGAAATGCAATCTGAAGGTGGCGCAGCAGGCGCGGTGCATGGTGCCCTGCAAACCGGCGCGCTGACCACCACCTTCACTGCCTCTCAGGGACTGTTATTAATGATCCCCAATATGTATAAAATCGCCGGTGAGCTTACGCCTACAGTTTTCCATGTCGCTGCGCGTACCATAGCCACGCATGCTCTTTCCATCTACGGTGACCATTCGGATGTAATGGCTGCCCGTCAGACCGGTTTTGCCCTCCTGGCTTCCGATTCCGTCCAGACTGCCCAGGATCAGGCGTTGATTGCCAATGCAGCCACGCTCGAAGCCCGGGTTCCATTCCTGCATTTCTTCGATGGATTCCGGACCTCTGCCGAAGTAAACAAAATCGAGCGCTTATGCGAGGACGACCTGCGCGCGATGATTAACGAGGAACATATCGCCCGCATTCGCGAACATGCCCTTAATCCTGAACACCCGGTCATCCGCGGTACCTCTCAGAACCCTGATGTCTTCTTCCAGGGGCGGGAAGCCACCAACCCCTTCTACTTGAAGACGGCAGCGATCGTACAAGAGGCGATGGATCGCTTTGGCAAACTGACCGGTCGCCACTATCACCTGTTCGACTATACCGGAGCCTCCGACGCCACTGAAGTAATCATTACCATGGGTTCCAGTGCCCAAACTACTGAAGAGACGGTAAATTATCTGAATCAAGAGGGGCGTAAAGTTGGTGTGATCAATGTACGCCTGTACCGACCCTTCTCCGTTGAACACCTCATGGCAGTGCTGCCCGCCTCCGTGAAGACGATTGCGGTCCTTGACCGCACAAAAGAGCCTGGCTCGCTTGGCGAACCCCTCTATCAGGATATCGTAACAGCAGTAAATGAAGCCCTCGCCTCCGGTAAGGCACCGTTCAAGACCGCTCCGCGCATCATTGGTGGACGGTACGGGCTTTCCTCTAAAGAATTTACCCCTGCCATGGTCAAGGGGATCTTCGATGAGATGGTAAAAGACACTCCCAAACCCCATTTCACCATCGGCATCCATGATGACGTGACCAATATCAGTCTGCCCTACGATCCAACCTTCTGCATTGCCGACCCCAAGACCATCCGTTGTGTCTTCTTCGGTCTTGGTTCAGATGGTACAGTGGGTGCCAACAAGAACTCGATCAAAATTATTGGTGAAGAGACGCCCAATTATGCCCAGGGCTTTTTCTACTATGACTCGAAGAAATCCGGATCCGTCACCATTTCTCACCTGCGCTTTGGTCCTCACCCCATTAATGCCCCTTATTTGATCGAGCAAAATGATGCCCAATTTGTTGCCTGCCACCAGTTCGCTTTCATCGAGTGGCTGGATATGCTCAAGTATGCAGCCCCAGGTGGCATTTTCCTGCTCAATAGTGTTTATCCCAAAGAGGAAGTGTGGGATCGCCTTCCCATCGAAGTGCAGCAAGAGATCATCAGCAAGAAACTCAAGTTCTATATGATCAACGCTAACGAAGTAGCCTCGAAAACCGGTATGGGTGGTCGCGTCAATACGATCATGCAAACTGCCTTCTTTGCCATCAGTGGTGTCCTTCCGCGCGAACAGGCGATTGAAGAAATAAAGAGATCTATTAAGAAAACTTACAGCAAGCGTGGCGAAGCCGTTGTGCAACAAAATTATGACGCGGTTGACCATACCCTCGCCAATCTCTTTGAAATCAAAGTTCCAGATACAGCGACCAGCAAATTCAAACGCCGCCCGCCTGTACCGGCGGAATCTCCTGAATTCGTCGTCGATGTCCTTGGTCCGATCATCGCCTTCAGAGGTGAGGAGCTGCCTGTCAGTGCCTTCCCGGTGGATGGTACTTACCCCACTGCCACCACACGTTGGGAGAAACGTAATATTGCTCTTGAAATCCCGGTATGGGAGCCCGATCTATGTATCCAGTGTGGAAAATGCGCTTTCGTCTGTCCACATGCAGTGATCCGCGAGAAAGTTTATGACCCAGCTTATCTAAAGGATGCCCCTCCAACATTCAAATCGATAGATGCGAAATTTAAGGAGCTGCCGGGGACGAAATTTACCATCCAGGTTGCGCCGGAAGATTGCACCGGGTGTAGTCTGTGCGTAGAATCCTGTCCGGCACGTGATAAGGCGAATCCCCTTCGCAAAGCCATCAATATGGCTCCGCAACTGCCACTGCGAGAACAGGAAGCCGAGAACTGGAAATACTTCCTCTCCATTCCTGCACCTGACCCGGATTTATTCAACACCAATACGGTAAAGAATTCTCAGTTGATTGAACCTCTCTTCGAGTTTTCTGGCGCCTGTGCGGGCTGTGGTGAAACCCCTTATATCAAACTGGTGACCCAACTTTTTGGCGAGCGCGCCATTGTGGCAAACGCTACCGGTTGTTCATCCATCTATGGCGGCAATCTGCCGACCACCCCATGGGCAATCAATAATCAGGGTCGCGGACCCGCCTGGGCAAACTCACTTTTTGAAGACGACGCGGAATTTGGTTTGGGGATGCGCCTGACGCTCGACAAACAAAATGAATTTGCGCGTGAATTGCTTCCGGGGCTCGCAGCCGAGCTTGGGGATACCCTGGTGAGTGAAATTCTCAATGCTGACCAAACCACCGAACCTGGTGTCAGGGAACAGCGCAAACGGGTAGAAGCCCTCAAGCAAAAATTGTCCTCCATCCAGAACCCCAGCGCAAAGATGCTGCTCGGTATCGCTGATACCCTGGTCAAGAAAAGTGTGTGGATCATTGGTGGCGATGGTTGGGCGTATGATATCGGTTTTGGCGGCTTGGATCATGTTCTTTCGTCCGGACGCAATGTCAATGTACTTGTACTCGACACCGAAGTCTATTCCAACACTGGTGGTCAATCCTCCAAAGCCACGCCTCTCGCAGCCGTCGCCAAATTCTCCGCTAAGGGCAAAGGACTCGGGAAAAAGGATCTAGGTCTTATGGCGATGTCGTATGGGTATGTTTATGTTGCCAATGTAGCCATGGGGGCGAATGATACTCAGGCATTGAAAGCTTTTATTGAAGCGGATGCCTATAACGGACCCTCTTTGATCATTGCCTACAGTCACTGTATCGCTCACGGTATCGACATGAAAAAAGGTCTGGAACAACAGAAACTCCTCTCGCAAACCGGCTTGTGGCCACTCTATCGTTATAACCCCACGCTTGCCGATGAGGGGAAAAACCCGCTCCAACTCGACAGCCGCGAGCCATCCGTGGCGGTAAAAGACTACGCGTATAATGAAACCCGGTATCGCATGCTGGTACAAAGTGACGAAGCACGCGCTGAAATGCTCATGAACGAAGCTTCTGAATTTGCCCAACGCAAATGGGATCTTTACAAACAAATGGCTTCCATGGCATATACCAAACCTGAAGAACCAAAAGAATAAAAGAGTTTACCGAATTAAAAAGGTGACTTTTGGTTAGCCAAAAGTCACCTTTTTTCTCTATGGATGGTATCCGCATTGACACTCAAATGCGTCCTACTGACTCCATGAACGAGCCCTTTGAAGGTTTGTATGTGATTGGTGATTCCTCCGGCAGTTATTTTGCCCATACTTATCCTAACTTGTTCACCGGATTCGCCAACGGAAGAACTTGCACCTTTGCCCGCCGTGTTAGTCGAATTCTTGCCGGTGAGCCTGTAGACCTTCCCACAGAGTAAAGATCAAGGTTTTAACGCCTACAGATCAAAAAAGCCAGATGGGTTTATCCGTCTGGCTTTTTCAGCCTAATAGTAAATCCCGGTTTCATACAGCACCGGGATTAAAGATTCATCGTGTTGGTTCATCCAGAATCGGCTCGTTCTTTTTCTGGCGGTAGACAATCCGCCCGCGGGTCAAGTCATAAGGGCTCATTTCCACTTTTACATGATCACCGAGCAGAATGCGGATGTAATATCGTCTCATTCGTCCAGAAAGATAAGCGAGTACTTCATGGCCATTCTCGAGCCGCACGCGGAACATCGTTCCGGGTAAAGCTTCGATGATCTCGCCTTCGACCTGTATCTTATCTTCTTCTTTGGCCATAATTCCTCCATTCCAGCCGTTCAGGCTGCATCTCATCCAGTTGATTATTCGCCGACCCTTGTATATTGGCGACGCTTAATGCGGCGGATGGCTTTCTTCTTTTCCACACGGCGAAGTTCGCTTTTGGAAACATACCAGCGTTTCCGGCGGATGGTGCTTAATACCCCACTCTTCACTACCTTTTTACGGAAGCGTTTTAGCAATGAATCCTGCGATTCGTTAGGGCGTAATACGACGGTTGCCATTCTCTCTCACCTCCCTTCGCCAGGGAAAATAAAATCGGTTGCAGTCAACTTCGCAACCGACGCACTTACCCGGAAAAACTTTTTCATCGGACCAATACTTTTGGCTGTTCACCTCTCTGCACTGGTAGTGTTAATGGCTGCTCAATTCCTGCGCCCCCTATTATAACGGAATTCTACCAACTATGTCAATTAATTTTCTGCTCAAAAAGAGATCGTAAATGAATGCCGGGGTGTCCCCTCCTCCGGGCTTGGATGCTGGAAGCCACCAAGTCGCTTAACGATGCCTGCTTTCTCTATCTCCGATGCACTGTTGATCCCACCTAAATCAAAACCTCAGGTAAAATATTAATTCCATTCTCTTCCAAGGAAACGATTCCATGGTCAATAAATCCAATGAAATGAAGGGCAAGGTGGAAACCTATATTGATAAGGACGGGAACCTGGTTGTCTGGCGCCCTGATCCTTCGCTTGACTGGGCAAGGCTACGAGAAATGTCGGAAGAAGCTGCCCTGACTGAAATTTTTGAGTATCAAACCTCTCATGGTTATGACTGGTTGAAGCCGGTGGATTTTGGCGGTTACCTCTTCGCTCCGATTCTTGGCTGGAATGTAAAACGCGACGAGAAGGGAAAATACCTTTCAGCAGAAAACATCTACCGTTTCTGCGGTTTTCGCGTCATTGACGCATTGAGCAAACTTCAGCCTGGTCGTGGGGTCATCTTTTATAAGACAAAATAACCAACCGGAAGATTTTTTCCCCGCCTTTCTGGCTAAGTTTGAATGGGGGATTAATCAAGAAGTCGTTCCGCTAGATGACAGTCGCAGGCATCCCCTGTCAAGAGTGCATCCAACCTTCCCCAAATTACCCATTTTCTTCCAGCAGTCTACGAATCGGTTGTGCGAGCCAAATCTCGGCTTCGGTGGTGTTGACGTAAACATCGCACAACAATAATTGTGGCTGGTAATTTTTTACTGCCATGGGAGGCTGCTCTTTAAAAAATCGATTCCGCAAGTAGTAGGGATCATATTTTTTCCGATAATCAATATCCCGGCGCCACTTCCGCTTTAACCGCACCGGGTCATCGGTCAAATAAACCACTTTGATTTCCACCAATTCCGCCAGTTCCGGGAAAAGGAAGGGAGAATTTCCTTCCAGGAAAAGAATATCCGCAGGTTCAATCACCACTGGCACTCCATCAGGTTTTAACCGGCTTTGCAAATCGTGGCTGGATGTGGCATTGATGAAATCATAACGAGGCGTCTGTACAGTCTTGCCGGCGAGCAAATCCTTTAGGCAGGCTTTAAGCAGCTCAAAATGCAGTGCCCGTACGCCAAAGGAACCAATTCCCTGCTCTTCCCGATAATCCCGGTCAAGGAGAAAGTTATCGAGTTCCACTGCGGCAATTTTTTGTCCTTTTTCCTCAAATTTCACCCGCAGACGGTCAACAATTTCGGTTTTACCCGCCGCAGTTGGACCTGCAATTGCCAACAGGATGGGAGTCCGTTTGATTTCCACCAGTTTGAGGAGAATGTCGATGAACGCTCCATCTACTTCACTGTTGGCGTGCATGAATTCCTGGTAACCAACTTCATGAGATAGCTCAAAAGCTTTTTGGGCGCGCGCAAAACTGCAATAAGGGCTTCCTCCAAGACGGGCTTTGATTTCCTCCGTTTGGTAGATGGAGCGGACGAGAAAGTTGAACCCACGCGGATCAAAATAGAAAAACGTCTTTACCCATTCCTGCGGATACTCATCCGTTACCAGTCCAACAAAAAGCATTTGGGTCAACCCGGAAATTTGGCGGTCCAAAACAATCCTGCCTTCTTCCCGGGGTTTAATTTCGATCGACGCATAGAAAGCCTCTGTGGCGATCTTCTGCTCAATGACCGCCCTGGGGTCAAGAGTGATGGAATCCCAGCCACCTGTAGGAGTAATAGTATTAAGCGCGTAACGAAACTCATACGGTTCCATCCGCGAACAGACTGGAGCCACCGATACCATGCGGGCATGTAATTCACGGCAAAAAATGTCCTTATCCTTAAGCATTTCTAATCGATGATTCATCCTCTCACTCCCAATCCCATGGATTACAAATCAATACGCGCCCCCATCAATGCTTCTTCAACCTTCAACATTGGCTTTCGTTTGAGCAAGCCTGCTTTGACCTGAAGGTAATGGCTTTCATTCCACAAATCTTTTTCATCCCGACCAAATTCATAAAGATGAGATACAACCACACGATCCGCATCAAAATGGGTAAAAAAATCACAAAATTCATCGAGCAAGGGGGGGTGATCCTCCAGAGCACACCCTTTACCCAGCCACAGGTGAGCAAAAATGCCATTCAAAGAACCAAATTCCGGCAGTTGTGTAGCGTCATAATTGCGGATGTCCCCCGGAAAAAGCCAGCGTTTTCCACAACACTCAAGCAGATAGCCAGTTTCAGATACGCCATGGCGTCCATTCAGGTGCAAGGAATCAAACGGAATGATGGTCAGCGGACCAACGGTTAACCTCTGCCCTGGTTGCGGTGTGAGAATCTCCCCTGTTGGAAACGCAGCCCTGCTGACAAGGAACTCTTGCAGGTAGGATGGAATCACCCAGGTCACTTCCGACTGATGAAGCGCTTTGATCAGGTCGGTGTCCAAATGGTCATTGTGCTCGTGCGAAAGCAGTACCAGTGAAAGGACGTGGAAGTCACGAAGATAATGCGGCGCCCGGATGCCCGGCACCCGGCTGCTCATTGAGAAGGGGTCAAGCGCGAATTTGAATCCATCGCAATTTAACAAGTAATTGGCGGCGTACGTCAGCCATGCCTGGCAGCCACCCTGGCTCTCCTGCCACTCACCGCTAACGCGTGCCCACAAATCTTGATAGTTCATTCGAGCCACGCCGAGAGTGGAGTACTTCTCAAACCACCTTTCCGCCTCAGCCTCACGCATAATGTTTAGAAATGAACTCCTCCACCTCATTGATGGAGCGGTTAAACATGCCATGCTGTTCAATTTTAAGGCTGGTGACCGCTGCTGACCATTTTCCAGCTTCTCTAGGGGGCAATGACAGACGCATCGCCACATAGGAGCCCAGACAGGTATCTCCCCGCCCGCTGCGTCCATCCATGGATTTCGCATGGAAGGGATAATGGTAAAACTGACCGTCCGTATGAACGAGAATACCCTCACTATGGGATAGGAGGACCTCTTTTACCCCCAGATTGGAAAAAAATCGGGCAGCTTTTTCAATGTTTTCCTCTCCGGTGAGATAAGCGGCTTCCACAGCATCCGTCTTCAAAATGTCCAGGTGATGCAGCACATCCGCCATTTCAGGCCAGGCTTTGTAAATTAATGTTTCACTTTGCAGCACACGAACAAATCCCTGCACATCCGCACAAAGCAGCATCCCCTGACGCTTCCTCAAAGTGGAAAAGAATTCCGGTTCCACCTCTCCGCGCAAACTGGGGCTGACCGCCACAGCCTTCGCCTCCAGGGCGGATATATCTGCCGAGCGGATTGTGCCGGCAGTTGCTTTGACATACAAGTTGCGCTTATCCACATCGTGGGTTGTATACTCGAGAGTCATGAGAGTGGAAGAGGGTGAGTAGACCGGATAACAGTCAATGCCATCAGCGCGGATTTTCTCGACCACGGGTTGATCTTCGATTGCCAGGCGGGTAACGATTGCAGTATGCCTGCCCAACCGGGCTGCCGCGTGAGCAGCATAGTTCATTCCTCCGCCGTCAACCGAGCGCGTGCCTTCAGGGGTGATGATGGTATCTTTAGTGTAGTTTCCAACGAAAATCGCATCGTAGTATGGCACAGTCTCTCTCCTCTTTTCAGTCTGCTAAAAAAGATGAATCAGGTAATAAATCCCAGCCCCGAGCAAGGCGGTGGTTGGGATGGTAAACAGCCAGGCGAAAGCAATCTCTCCCGCCACTCCCCAACGAACCTTGCTGAAGCGTTCCGCTGCCCCCACACCCATGATCGCCGTGCTGACCACCTGGGTGGTGCTGACCGGACCACCCAGCAGTGAAGCAGCCAGGATTACAGCCGCAGAAGTGATCTGCGAAGCAAATCCATGCACCGGGCGAATGCGATAGAACTTCGAGCCAAGGGTTCGGATCAATTGCCAACCACCCACACTCGTGCCTAACGCGATGGAAGCCGCACATACGATCACCACCCAGGTGGGAACATGGAAGGTAGGAATCATCCCACTGACTACCAGCCCCATGGTGATGATCCCCATCGTTTTTTGCGCGTCGTTGGTCCCATGGCTTAGCGCCAACCCGATGGAGGTGACTACCTGTAATTTCTTGAAGACACCATTTACCTTCGGTGTGCTCTTCCAGGATAGGAGGAAAACAAGGTTGGCAATGAGCATGCCGGCAATGAAACCAATCAGTGGAGAAGCAAATAACGAGATGAGAACTTTGATCACGCCATCGACTTTGATCACCTGGAATCCCGCTCCAGCCACCACGGAACCAATAATCCCCCCAATCAACGCATGCGAGGAACTGCTGGGAATACCCAGCAACCAGGTAGCGATATTCCATACAATCGCGCTGAGCAAAGCCGCTATGATCACCAGCATATTCAGCTGTTGGGAATCGACAATGTCATTCCCGATAGTATTTGCCACCGCCACGCCAAAGATAAAGGGACCCGAGAACTCTGCAATGGCGGTAATCGCCATCGCCATGCGCGGAGAAATGGCGCGGGAAGATATCATCGTCGCAACAATGTTACTGGAGTCATGAACTCCATTGAGAAAGTCAAAGACGATTGCCAGACCTATCAGAATAATGATCGTTGCAGACATCTCATCCAGCCTATGTGGTCTTTACAATAATATCAGCCAGGACATTCGCCGCTTCATCGCCCCGGTCTGCTGCATTGCTCAAGTGCCGGTAAACTTCACGCAGTTTAAGGATATTAACTAGAGTGTGAACGTCGTCCGTCTCAATAAACATATCAGCGAGAGCTTCACGGTAAACTGTTTCAACCCGGTTTTCCAGCGCCTTCGCTCGCTGGGCATGCTCCGCTGCCACTGCCGGATGATCCTGCAAATGTTCCATCGCCTTCATCAGTTCAAAAGCGGCATCGCGGAGCAGCGAGCAGATGCGGATCATATATTCTGTTGGTTCCACTTTAAGGATGACAATTTCGGTCATCGTGCTGTAACCATAATCCAACACATCGTCAATGGCACGCGAAAGTGCAAAAATATCCTCGCGGTCAAAAGGGGTGATGAAGGTTCGGTTCAGTTCATCAATCAGAATACGCCTTGATTCATCGGCTTCCTTCTCCTTGGCTGTCAGTTCATCCGCAGTGGCTTTGGCAGGGTTTGTTAAATAATTCTTGAGCAGATCCATCCCCTCCAATACCAGTCTGGATTGTTCATGCATCAGTTGGATAAAAACATTGCGGCGTTTATTGAAAATTTTTAACATTCACCTTCCTCCATTCACATGCGATAAGAAGCCTATATTTTACTCACACATCCCGATTTGGTAAGGGATTGCAAGGCTTGGGCGAGATCCTCTTTTGTCAACGATTTATCCACTTCCAGCGTATGATAACAATCAGCGGGTAAGTAAGGACGGACAAGGGAGAAATTCACATTACCGCTTCCGGGTGTTTGATGATCCTGAATTCCCCTAACATCATGCAGATGGACACCCACAATCCGGGATGTGAACGCTTCAAGCCATTGACGGATCGTTTGCAGCCCCAGCTGGTCGAGGGTATGAAGATGACCTAAATCATACTGCCATCCCAGCCATGGCTGCTGAAATTCATGCAGTAAGTGTTGCATTTCTTCGAAAAGTGGGAGTTCATAATAATGATAACGATTTTCCAACCCAAGGGTCAAACCACTGCCTTCGGCAAAGGCGACGATTTCGCGCAGGCTCTTGAGGCAGCTTTCAAGGTGTGGAGCGGCTCGCTGCGCCCGGTCACGCACCACCTTTTCCCGGATTTCTTCATATTCCGGACTGTCTTTTCGACCGGAACGATAAAGAAGGCGTAATTGATCATCCCCTGAATGGTCACCGGGGATTCGACCGGGGTGGATGACAACATGCCGGGCGTGAATGCGGATTGCAAAGTCGAGGGTCTTTTTTATGCCATCCACCGCCTTGTGGCGCAAGGTTTCATCGGTGGAAGTAATCTGGATATCCGCCTGTTCCAACATCTTTGCCGGAATATACGCCGGGCAGGGATCATGCAAAGAACCGATGGAAAAGTGCTGGAGATCCATGTCCTCCAGGTACTCTGGTGGAATCTGATGGTTCAATTCAAACCGGGCAAAACCCATCTCGCGACCTGCCCGAAAGAACTCTGCGGCGGTCATCCGTTCTTTGTCCCACCACATGGTGGAAAGGGCAATGTCGTAAAGTGGTCTCGTCTCTTGCCTGACGGTTTGAATACTAAAATCCCGCTGAAACTCCGGAAAAATCATCAGTAATTCCCCCAAATCATCAATCACCATGTCCGGCTGCATGGCAACCGGATCCATGCTGCTGTGTCCGTTCTTCATCAAAATGACACGCCCATAACCTGCTTCACGCGGTCCCACAACATCGCGCCAGGGGTGATCCCCTACGTAAGCACACTCTTCCGGGCTGAGGTCGCTAGAACGTGCTGCATCCATAAAT
>JAGPFF010000048.1 GCA_018056725.1 Anaerolineaceae bacterium | reverse complement strand
ATTATTAACGGTCCATCCCCACGCGTGTGGGGAATACTTGTTGCATACGTCCTCGTTGAGTTCGTAGTGTGGTCCATCCCCACGCGTGTGGGGAATACATAACGCGGATAATCGCTGGTGACCGTCATACACGGTCCATCCCCACGCGTGTGGGGAATACCCTTCCTTACTAAAAAATTACTTGCATACTCTGATTAGTTGCAACCCTTCGCTCTCTTCTATTTTCCTTTTCGTATCTCCTGCCATCCTCATGGCAAATCGCTGTTCATTATTGGTTGACCAGATCTGCACTACACCGCCAACACCTTTGGCATCGGTGCATTTTTTCCATAGATAATCCCGAACCAGAGCTGAAACATGCCCCACGAATACACCCGTATGAGGTTCGATCAGCCATCTCGTAAGCGTACCTCTTAGGGAGGTCGGCACTTTTTCAAGGATCATCACCACCACATTTACTCCTCCTTCCATACCTCCCATAACTCTTCAGGAAGTGCCTTGTCTACATCGGCCGCAAATTCGCCCTGTAAATCCACCGGTAGATCCAGTAGCTCGTCAATTTCCGGCAGGATTCTCTCAAGCAGTTTTGTCTCGCGGAATTTCTCTCGACAAGCCGCCCTGACTCGTTTTTCGATGTCAAGACTGTTTTCGCTTACAATCTCAAACGCGATAGGAACACAATAGTCGATCTTATACAGATCGGCGACATCAAAAACGAACGAAAGTTGTTTTCCAGTATGAATAAATCCCAATGCGGTCGAATATCCACCAGAAACGATAGCAGAATGGCAAAGGCTATTCATCAAAGAGTTCGCCGCGCTCAGTGCCCGGTTTACTGGGTCCCCGTTTCCCCAACTTGAGCGATCATAATGCCTGCCATTCCACAGGATACCATATTTCCGGCTAGCGGCTGCATAAGCATCTCTAACCCGTGCTCCTTCCATTCCACGCAACTGAGGCAAGGAAAGATGACTAACGGGTGTCTGTTTGAAGCGAAAGCCATACATTCGTAGCACTACTTCCATGTGCTTTTCTTCATTGCACGCCATTCGTGCCTGGTGTAAGAGATGGTATCCTTTCCGGGTTTCTCCAATCCCCTGGGCGTAAAACTTCATCGCATCCTCGCCGACCCAATTGATCGAGCATCCATTCTCGCTTAGAGTTCTGATTGCAGCATGAGTGATACTGGTGCCTGGTCCAAGCAGAAGGACACAAAGATCCGCCACCGGAACCATCACCCGACCTTCCTTGTTAACATATTCGATCGCCTGATCTTTTTGGTCGATGATGGCATGTTCAATATAAACATAGCTCAGGCTATCACGCATTTTGGGTAGTTCTCTAAGGTTCTGCATTCTGTCTGTTCCGTTTGAGAGTTATGCTTCGATCCGAAAAGGCGCCAGCGAGATCAAGCCAAAGCCGTATGCCTTAGCCGGACCGACTCCATCCCGCACTCTTTCTGCCAGCAGCTCGGCATCCTCTACCAGCAAGACCCCGTTAAACTCCACTGCATAGTGGGTCTGCACCTGGTTGTCCTTCGCCGGGTTTTTTTCAGATCGTTCCATCCCGATCTGCCGGGAGATGCATTCCTTTACCTTTGCGCCGGATCTTTCGAGCTGGCGATAAATCCAGTTCAATTGATCCTCTTCCTTGAATAACCCCTTTCTTTTCCCGTCATGGGTGATTACGGGGTTTGCGACCAGGCGAAACCGATAATAACCTCCCTTTTGCAGTCTATCGAGGTTCAATTCTTTTACCAGTGGCTCTGCAGCCAATACATTAAATTCACCGAAGGCGTCATGCCAATCAGGGCGGGTGGAAGATTGCGCAAGGATACGGGTTGTGCCGCCTGCCTCTTCAATGCGGAACAGCAGGCGCGGTTCATCTCGATACGCCATGCGTAGACGTTGGTGAACGCGGTATCGGTTTGCCAACCATCCCAAAGCAAGGCGGGAGTTAACAATTGGAAAATTGGTGAGATACAGCATCATCCCTCCTCCTGTCGAACAGGGAGTATACGTTTTTCAAGGGTATAACGAGGAAGAAAGGTCCTTCGGCTGTTCGAAAGCACTTCATCCCTGCGCTGCACGCCTTCACCGGTATCGATCTCGATCACCACACGCAGATCCTGCTCAGACTGGGAAGCTTTGCCCTGATATGGCCAGTTCTGAAGCGCACTGATCAGGCTGGGGAAATCGCCTACGCCTTCGTAGATTGGCAATGTCGGAACACAGGACTTTCTCCCCAGGAAGACTTGCCAGCAGGGGTGCTGCACCGCGGCGGAAAGACGGTCAATCCATCCTTCTTCTGCCTGCAGTGCCACCAGGAAGGAGGCATCACAAAGATAGGTACGGTTTGAAAGTTGTGTATCGCGCTTGATCTTCCCTTCTGCACTAAGAATGCCACCAAATATGGTGTGATAATCGGTCAAAAAGACACCCTCCCGGTCACAGCGCACCCCCATGCGCAGGGAGCTGCTTAATTCCAACAGATCTTTATCCTCCGCAAGCCCCAGGGCGCAGCCCAGCAATCCTACAACACCGGATTTGGTTGGTTCAGTGGTGGTGTCGCGGACACTCCAGCGCGCCCTTTCCCCCCAGGCTTGAAGGGGTCCCTCAAGCCTCAAGAACAGGGTGTTCGACATATCAGCCCTCCAAAGGGAGGAGGCTCTTGAGCCAGGTTTTCAAGTCCTCCAGTGTAGCCACCCGTTCTGACGCCGGAACAGTTTCATCCATTAATGTCAGGCAGGCTCGGTTTAGATTCAGGTTATATGCAGTATTCACCCTGGTAATATAGTCTGCCAGTTGTTTAATAGAAGCTTCCATAAGGGTAGCATCGTAGGTCGCCCGCACTGGTTTTAGAAAGGCGTTCGCGTAACTCACCGGAAGATTGGTGTCAGACACTTCAACCAGCACAAAATCAGGCAGGTTGAAGGCGGCAAAGGTATTCTGTTTTCCGGTTGGCTGGGCTTTCACTGAAGCATCCAACAGAGCCAGCACTCCCCTGGCGGCAACCGCTGCATCGCCACCGAGGTTGGCAACCAATTCTTCCCAATGGACGTTCAAATATTTATAAAAGGTGGAACTGTTGAATTCGATATCTCCGATCATCCCAGCACCCGGTTCATCCGCCAGATCATCCACCGCGGTGAAGTAGTCGGATTCCTGGTTGAGTGAATGGGTTGAAAGGGCATGCGCTACCTGTACTGCTGCTGAAACGTCCTCGAATGCATCAGAGGTGGTCATGCGCCCGAACATGGCAATATCCATGGAACGCGGCAGGCTCTTTCCCAATTCCTTGGTGATCTTTGAGATTTCCGCTTTCTGCCACTCCACGGTGCCCATTTTTTTATAGATCTCGAGCAACTTTGAAGCCATGGGAGGTATTTCATTCTTGCCGATGAACATCAATTGCTTGACCATGGCTTTGGCTTCCACAGCTTCTGTTTTGGCATCTTCCGGGTTTTCTTCCTCGTTTCCCTTTTTGGTGCTTTCACGCCCCACTTCAGAAAGCTTGTCAACGATGGCGCTCAGGTCAGGTTCCTCAACTCCCTTCTTTTTCAACTCTTCCCGGATCAGCGCAGGATATTTGCGGGTTCGCACTCCCAGCAGGTCATCTTTGGCAAAGGCTTCGGAAAATGCCGCTGACCTGCGGATACTGCGTTTGATACATTGGCTTGAGATCCTGCCGCGCCGAACGCCACCAAACACTGCATCCTTGGGTGCACCAGTATCATCGCGGTTGAGATTGGCAGGAGCATAGTTCTGCAAAATATGGATTTGGATTAACATGATTTTCTCCTTTTATGGGTTATTTACCAAAATATGAACGTGCCCAGCGCTTCTGGACGTAACGATCGGGATGATCCCACTGCAACAGATCCTCGAGCAATTGTTGCCAATTCACGCGAACCCGGCAGGAATGTAAAAAATGGATAGTCTGCCGCAACCTGAAATGAAGCTGTGTGAGGTCCGCATCGAGCAGGTTTTCAACCCGGCTGTCGAGACCTTTCGAATTGGTCAAATTACGGGCTTTGAGGAGCGAAGCCCCAAAGTCAAGCTCTGTGCCGCCCTCAGCGAGCGGATAAAGCGTAGCGAGGAGGAAATAAATCTCCTCCTGGTAAGCCGGCAAGCCAGCTGGCAGAAGACCGTAGAACAATGCCAACACGTCATGGGCTTCAGCCAGAGTTTTACCGGCGTTGCGTTTCAACCTGGCACGACCTCCAACATCCAGGTTCTCAAGACGAGAAATAAAAAGACTGGTACGGTCATTCGTTTGGTGCTCACTCATTATTCATCTCCTTTTTACGGGCAGCATACAAAGAGATCTGGCATAATTTTTCCCCACTATAACGTTTCCGCAGGTCAGCCCCCCGGTCGCCGATGGCATCCGCCGCATTCATGAAGGCTTGCTCAGCAGTGGAAGTGACAATCTTTACCCATTCAACGTAAGGGATATTCATATCAACCGCCGATGCGATCTCTGTTACAAAAGTCCGGAATGGCAGGGCGAGCGCTCGCCAGTATTCCTCTATCATCTCATTCTTTAACTGAGTGTACCGGTTGGAATTCTGTGAAGCACCGCTAAAAGACTTGCGGTATACCTGGGCGATAGTACCGGCACAACCCCAGGAATACTGCAGTCCTCTATCGATTTGATACGCCGCAAGCTCGTTTGAAAGAATCGACCCGGGAACCTCGAAACCAGTATCGATCCACTCAAAAACCTTGGCTTTCATATCTGTGCGCATGCCCACGCAGCGCAGTGATAATAGGCTGGTATCCCCTTCACGGATGGTGGCGATCTGCTCGAGGAAAGCAGGACGAATTGTCTTTTCCTCACGCTGCCTTCGACCTACAGGAGGGGTGGACGAGTCCTTCTTGAGGAAAAGGCTGGCGTACTCCCGCCAGGTGGCTTTGCCCTCAACGGGGCGGACGGGGATGGGCGGTTTGGACTCGTTGAGTTTGTAGGCAACGAAAGGATCGAACCAGACAGGTGCTTGTTTGGAACGGCTCTCGCCCATATCAAAGATCATGCGGCGCACGCCAACCCTCGATGGCTTGCCGCAGCGAGAGCAATTTCCTTCAATGATTTCGGGGAAAAGCCTGATCCTACGCGGTTGAAAGGTCAGACTGTGAAGGTACCCCACACTCATCACATCTGAACTGTGCGGGATGAATGGATCCCGCTTCCACCAGACCAGGTCCGAACCGACTGATCTGGCTGTGGGCTGATATTCAGGCAGAACAAGGGATAACATCAGGCTTTCCAACAGGTTCCTGCCGCAAGGGATGACATAGATTGGGGGTACGCCATTGATGGAAGGTTTGATGCCTGCTCCCCCCGAAGTGGCAAAAGCCGGCTGGCTAACCAAACCAGAGGCAGCACATGCCGGGCAAAAGACCTCAGCGTTCTGACCTCCGTGGCGGTAGTGGGTACTCTCCGTTCCCGATGGTATATCCGGAAACATATTTGCGACTGATTTTATGTTTGCCCCTTTTTGAGGAATGGCGGGGATATCCCGACTTTGATAGAACGGCTTATCCTTAGAAAAAAGGTCAAAGCGGTCCTGGAACTCATTGCCAAATTCAGTTAATTTTGATGGCGGGATCCGGGGAATCGCCCATAATTCCTTCAATTCTTCCTCACTTGTAGGAGAGAAAATCTGTTGAAGGATTGCGGTTAACAGACGGTGGATCCCAATGACAGCCAAAGGGGAGAGCTCAAGAATTCCTCTGAACTCATGTGCTCTGAGCAGAGTTTGCTCGATCCCCAGGCATTCTGTGCCTCCAGACTCCTTTTCCAGAGTGATCCAGGGCATGATCCACAAGTTGAACGTGAATTGCTCATTTTTAGTTTCAGCCATTGACTACCCTCCATTCTTAATTATTGTTAATCCTAAAATCGGGTCAAGTTCAAGCACAAAAGCCCCTTTTGCGGTGGCGATTTCAGCTTTCCGATTGTGCAGCCAAAGTGGGTGTACGTCACGCAGCAAAGGTGAATTATTGAACAACTGCATTGATTTCTCATCCTGGTTGGAAAGAGGATCGATCAATTCATTTCGATTGAGCTTGATCTGGTGCCGCAGAAGCTTGATTTGATCTGCTTTATCCAGGGGGAGGTGTTTTGGGAGGCACTTTGTTTCTCCTGGCAGCGTGCAATACTCTCCGTGATCCTCCAACGGGATCAAATTGATGCTTCTCTCACCCAGTCGGGTCTGCGCCACTGTCCAGCCAGCTCTGGTTTCATCTTCTTCGAACACTAACCGCGCCGCCAGTGAAGTAAAAAGGGTGTCAGGATTCGGTTGCGGAAGTAATCGTTGTTCAGCTTCCTCGCGGGCAAATTCCTCCTTTCTCAGTAGTTTCACGTATTCCCCGGACAAATCGGATCCACTTCCGATGGATTCAGAGTTGTATACCTCCTCAACGAGTCTGCGGTAATCAGCGGGGAGGCTTATATTATTCAAGTCTTTGATCACCTGCCAGGTACGAAGCAGCAGAAACGCGTCATAGACATAACTGTCGATGTGAATTTCCGGTTGCCCGTCCTTCAAAGGTATGTTCAGATAGAGAACTGGTTTGGTGTGGCTACCGCGCGAGGGAGTGTTGGCATGCCGGTGCAGACGCCCTGCGCGCTGCAGCAGTAGATCGATCGGCGCAAGATCAGAGACCATGAGGTCAAAATCCAGGTCCAGGCTCTGTTCAAGCACCTGTGTGCCAATGACGACCAGTTTTGCCGACCGGTGGGTCTTTTCAGGACCGACTCTCTCAACGACCTGTTTTTCAAGCTCTTCTCGTTGTGCCAGCGGATAACGCGCATGGATCAGGAGGATCTCCACATTATCATCGGCTGATTGCTGCAGGGCAATGCAGAGCTGCTGGGCGCGTTCAACAGTATTGGTGATCCAGCAGGCAATTCCGCCATTTTCAATCTGTCGGAGAAGCCAGGATGCCTTTTCTTTATTCTGCTCACCAGATAGATCCAGGAATTCCAAACCTAACTGGCGTTGAGGCGATTCCGCAGCAGGGGTAAGTTGCTGTAAATCATTTTCACCAACAGACATGACCAAAGGATAAGCCACGCTGTTAGTGGGTATCACTGCATTTGGACTGAACCCCCTGATTAGCTGCTCTCTCCGGCTTTGTGGAAGGGTCGCTGATAATAAAATAACCGAAGTACCAAGGGTTCTTAACCATTCCAATAAACGCACGATAATCGTCGTCATATATGTATCGTAGGCATGCACTTCATCCAGAATTACCACCTTTCCTGCCAGTCCAGAAAGACGTAAAGATGAATGCCTGACGTTCAGAGCGCCTAATTCGATCTGGTCGATTGTGCCCACGCCAAAAGGCGCAAGCAGCGCTTTTTTCTTTGAATTGAACCAGTCCATGCTAAGATTGCCCTGATTTTCTTCACCGTTGGATAAAGGGACCACAGGTACGAGATCCTGCTGCAGGAAGGACTGACCATGTACCAGTTTCGCAGATATCCCCAGTCCGAGTTGTTCATGTAAGAAATTTTGAACCCTGATGAACATCTGGTTGGAGGTTGCCATGGTTGGCAATGCATAATAGAACTCCTCAAAGCCGCGCAGGAGTGCGATACGATGCGCCAGGGCAAGAGCAGCTTCCGTCTTCCCTTCCCCTGTAGGCGCTTCTATCACCGTCAATGAAGGTTCACACAGAATGGCATCGGGAATATCGTCGATTGCCAGTTGCAAGGGTCTGGGAGTTGTCAAGGCGGGAAACAAGGCAGAAAAGGATGCGGAAGAGGTGCTTTTTTCAATCCTCGAAAACCCATCCTGGTAGACTGCTTCTCTGGCTCTTTTGAGAGATAAAATATTGTAGGCAATCAGGTCTATTTTTGGTTCGGGGGTAAAGAAACGCTGATCAGATCCGATCCAGTCACAAAGTGTGGTAAATCCCGTTAAAATTAGAGCGGCAGCAGACATATTATATGTACCGAATGAAAAAACAATTCCAGGTTGGATAAAAATACCCAATAAAGCGGAGAAAGCAGATAGTCTCAATTCCTTCCATAGCGGAGGTTCTTCCATTCTTAGTTTTATTTGGGTGTCTTTGATTTTACTGGAGCTGATAAACCTCCCATGATGACCAGCACTCATCTCTTCGATCACGCGAAAATCTTTAGTGGATAATTCCAGTCCACAGACATCAGGGCGCTCAAACCGGATGAAGTTACGGCTGACTTCGGTATGTAGAAGATCAGAAGATTGTCCAAATTGAAATCCCTCCTTTTTTAACCTTGCATATTGATCAGCATTCACACGTTGAAAGGTAGCGGAAATCTTTCCAATATCGTGCAGAGCGATAAAGAACGGGAATAAAGATCGGATGACATCAGGATTAGTCAGAAAGGAATTTGAGATCGTATTTACCCATTTTGACGGGCAAGCATCACTCAATAAAATCTGGGCTACGTGACCGACATCCAGCATATGGTAGAGTGCTGGATGAAACTGCTGTGGGTCGGGGTTGAAGGGATCGGTTTTCCCCCAACACTTTTGAAGTTTCTCAGTTGTAATTTGAAATTGAGAATTATTTTCCATAAAGCCCCGATAACTCATTAATTTCTTGGATCAGTTCATTCCGCATCCATTCTGGCTCAAGCACTTCCACATCCGCACCCCAGCCACGCACCCAGGGCAGCATTTCGCGAGGTTCGTCAATTAACGCCCGCCAGAGCAAGCGTCCATCTTCCTGGAGTTCGACTTGCTCTGAACGGTGCCAGCGGGTTTCCCCTACACGTTGTGCCGCCCGCTGTTGAAATAGCAAAGTTACTTGTTGTGGTTCCTCATCCGTGAACCAGATTCCCCAGGCATCAGAAAGCAATTCAAATGGATCGAAGTCTAGGGGGATTGTGTATGTGTCTCTGAGTACCTCAACCCTTTTGATTCGCTCGATCTTAAAGGTTCTGATTGCTGCTGGAGGTTCGCTGAAACCAAACACATAGGTAGATTGACCAATCGCATAGGGTTCGATGTAGTAAGGCGAATAAATATAGGATTTGATCTGATTATTCCTGTCACTTTGATGCCAAACTTGAACCTTCTTGCCTTCCGCCCAAGCCAACGTCAACCGTTCCAAAGATTGCAAGAAGACTGGATCTTGCTTTTGGTCGAGACCTTCCATCTTGATCGCCGATTTCTCAATATACTGGCTGATCATAGGTGCAAGCGAATGCAGGGATAAACCAAGTTTTTCCAATGCTGTCGCAGCATGTATGTTCTGCCGATCCATCCTGGTTGCCAATAACCGTGTAGCCAGGTGAATTGCCATTGCCTCGTTTAAGTTAAAACGCACATTCACCAGATACGCTTGACGATCGATTTTCCAACGGCAGCCATCCATTTCATCGATATAAATGTGCTGAGGTAAATCCGGTAAATATCGATAAACTGTCGAGCGGTTTACTTCAAGATAGCGCGCGATCTCAGCCTGAGTTAATCCTCCCGGGTGTGCCAAGAGAAGATCCTCGATCGTTCTTAATCGAGCAGCCTTGGTTTCAGCTTTGCTCATTGTCAACTCCATTCAAATGATAATGGGTTCGTGTTGCATGTTACGCAACAATTTGAAATCTGGTGAACATTTTTGTCCATAACCCTAGACCAGTAATGCTAAAAATATTATAGACCCGGTACAATCAACAATCGGTAAAATTTGTGAGTAATCATTATTAACTTGGAGTACTTGATATTACAACAAAAAACCCGACATTCTCTACTTAGAGAAAAATGTCGGGCGGAAACGACTGAATACCGTCTATTTAGTTTTCGATATTAGTATAGCACGATTTTTTTCTAATCGACTAAAGTAAATCCTTCTAAGTAATTTTTCCCGTGTTGCAAATCTGAAGTCACCTTAGCCATTATCTCTGTACCGATTGGGATTCCGGATATCTGAGCAAATAAGCTTGGCTCTTCAACTTGACAATACAATGAAATATGCTTTGGAAAATATTTCTTTTTATCCAAAGTCGCCATAAAAGTGGTCCCTAAAATAACAAGATTAGTTTTTGGGTCACACCTTTCAATTTTCATTTTTGTCGTGTCAGTATTTTTACTCATAACAAATCTCTCAATCGATCTTGTAAAGCAGGTAAATCTGGTATATCTTCACCAGTTCCACCAACTTCAATATACTCCATATTTTCTAAATCGAAAATACCTATTTGATTATATTTTTTCCCCAAACTAATAGCAAGTTCGCGATCTTGAATTATAACTGAAAAGTCTAAGTACGTTCGATTATCATCCGGATTGAACCAGGTCCCAACAACAACCTTTTCATTTCGCAGTAATTCTTCATGGTTGCTCATGAATTCAACTAATTGGTCTTTGGTAATTTTCTTTCCTGCAAACTTTTGACCTAAATCTGGAAAGACAGAAACTGATTTATACGGTTTTCCCACCATATTTCCATGGAATAGGCTGAATGTTGCGCCGTTGGTTTGCTCGTGTATTTCCAAAATCTGATCAGCTGCATCCCCAATGGATATCAAATCCTTCGCTGGATTCGCTCGGTATTTCGCTAGCCATTCGTGAGAGTTCAGTCCCATTTCTAGCATGCTCTTTTCATACCTAGTCCACCCCCATTGAACATCATACTTTCTGCCAATCAGGTCACCTAACCTAAATTTTCCTTCTTTCCACGCCGCATATTTTGCAGGTCCAAGGATTCTCAATTGCTCAGTATTGGAGAGGGTAGCAAATGCCTCCGCTCCTGTCGCCGGCTTGATCCCTTCCGCCTCGTCAAGATCAAACCCCAGCACCTCGCCATTCTTCCCCGTGTATGTGCTTTTCCCTTTGTCACTCCCTTCATGATAAGATTCTTTCATCACTCTTCGTGGAGGTACCACGTGCACACGCTTCAAAATGCCAGCCTTGCTTTGACCCTCCGGGAGGAACTGGGGATATTTTCCCTTCATCCTCTCGATAACCGTTTTCCCTTTATCGAGGATGCCCGCTTGGGGATCAACTATCAGCGTATGGGGAAACCTTTTCAGGCATTGCATGAGAGCTGGGATCTGCAATCCATTCAAGAGGAATCCACTACCACGCTGGAACATGGTGAAATGAACATGCTGCGTTTGAGGACCTCGGCGGACCCAAACGGGTTATCGTTTACACTCACCTTTGCCATCCCCCTTGAGCACCCCCTTATTTTATGGAAAATTCAGGCTGAGAATCTCGGTTCTCAACCTGTTGAAATGGACCGTATCCTTCTCTTATCCAGCGATGCCAAAAATGGGGGAGGGCTTGTTTTTCCCCGTGCACAAAAAGCTCAGAACAAAGGGTTTTTCTCCAACGGTTGGCAGTCATGGTCGCCCTCGCGCTGGTACAACGGTGAAGAGCGGATGAATCTCAGCCGCCTGGGGGCATTTCAGCACCCCATGATCTATAATCCCGGCACTCCCTTGCCGCGCTCCCGCGGGGTATTTTCCAGTGACATGTTTGCCGTTCTGGGTGATACACTGGCGCGCGTGGGCTGTCTGGTGGGCTTCCTATCGCAAAATAACCATTTTGGTTCTATTT
>JAGPFF010000090.1 GCA_018056725.1 Anaerolineaceae bacterium | reverse complement strand
GTTCTATACCGGTCTTTACCCTGAAATCAGCAGCGGTTATGCAAACTATGCCATGACTGAAGGAATAACCTACAATCTGCGGGTCGGCGAAGCCGGGCAGCTGGTGCAAAATCTCTCCATCCCACGTTGTGAAACGGAAGATGGAAAGACCTACCCGGGTTCACTCCAATTAACCTTCAAAAAGCCTGAATAAAAAAACCGGCTACGGTAAGAACCATAGCCGGGATTGTGACCTGGGGAAGACTCAAGGCATCGGGTTGGTCGTTGCCCAATCGCTGCCCAGGAATACTGTGATATCCGTGGTGCTGTCAGGATCATACTGGTTGAAGATTCGGGTTGAAGGCACCTGCATCAATTCTGAGAGGAAAGCGAGTGTGTACGGAGTGGCGCTGTGAAGGACTAGAGTGGTGTAGGTATAGGGTTCACTTGAAGTAGCCATTTCAATGACGCTCAGACCCTGTGAAGTGAGGTAATCACCGGTTTTTTCTGCCAAACCTTCCGTATTGGTACCGTTGAAAATGGACACCCGCGCCTTTTCAGCTGTAGCGAGCGCCAGAGGGTCCTCTGTTCCCATAACGATAGGGGCAGCCGCTACGCCATCCGTGGCAAAGACCTGATCGCGTAATTCACGGATCTTGTCAGGGAAGGGGCGCAGGATGTATTGTGTCCCTTCATCGTATGTGGTGATTTCCATAGGCTCTGCCATCTCGTAAGTGATGTTGTATGTCTTGAAGTTTTCACGTGGAATCTGGGTCATCAAAACGAGGATTTGAAGCGCCTGGTCGAAACTCATGTTGGTCTGCAGCCCATCTGAAATTTCATTATAGATGGCAGGAGCGCGTTTGATCAACTTGGGCAGCATGTTAAAATCCAGAATGCGGTCGCGGATGGCGGTGATGATCTGCATCTGGCGGGCGCCACGACCGATATCACCATCGTCACCTCCGCGATAACGGGCATAAGCGAGAGCAGAAACGCCAGGCAAGGTGTAAGTACCAGGTTCCAGCCAGAAGTTGTTGCCATTGCCGTTCCAATCCGCCAGAATAGGTTCGGTAACCTCCACCTTCACGCCATCAATTTCATCAATGACCTTTACAAAGGTATCAAAGTCCACTTTGGCGTAAAAATGGATCGGAACGCCAAGGAATTCCTCCACAGTTTTTACTGCCAAACCAGCACCACCACCCGGGAGCTGGTAGGCTTCGCCGATGAAATGTGCCTTGTTAATTTTGTGATAATCATAACCAGGGATATTGACCCAAAGGTCACGGCGGATGGATAGTGCGCCGATTGTTTGTGAAAAGGGGTCGATGGTGATCAGAATCATCGTATCAGACATGCGCGGACCGGGTTCAGTCAGGTCACGCTGATCGGAGGCATCCAGTCCAAGCAAAAGAATGTTGACCCGGCTTTTCCCATCCCACGAACGGGCTTGGGGACCGGTGTTGGAGGTTATGTTTGGAGTGTTTGAATTCTTTGTGGTGTTGCCAGTTGTGACTCCAGCCGTATCATCCACAGGCGCACCAGGCAAGGAAGTCAGAGACCAGCCCTTCACCACGTTGAATACTGCTCTGCCGGCGAGAAATGCCAGCAAAACGCCGATGACGGCGAGGGCGATTAACATGATTCTGGTGGTTTTATCCATTTTTTGCTTGCGCTTGGATGGATGTGCCATGGATTGCTTGGTCATTTGGGTCATAAAGTGTCTAAGCCGTCATTCGTAGAATTTAGATATATCTGCAGTATGTTGCAAGAAAAATACCAAAGTGATTATAACACCGATACCGGGACGCTTATTCCGGCTGGGGTGGCGGCACAGGCAATTCCTCCAGGGGGGTCAATCGCCAGCGGTCGCCTTCAGAAATCAACATGACGGGAATGTCCTCAACGATGGGGTATTTGCGCCCGCAATCCTCACAAACCAGCCATACCTCGCGTTCTCGTTGCAGACTGCCAGGGCTGGTTTTTACGCAGGCGGGGCAGCGCAGAATATTCAGTAATTCTTGTTTAATCATGGTTGAATTCCTCTTCGCGCCTAATTTTACCACCCGGTAAATTCTCAATCGTTTTCAGCGGAGGTTTTTACAGGCGGCATATTCTCGGTTCCAGGACCGTAGTCAAAAATATCGCGCCAGGGCTGGTAAATGGTGGAGAATTTATCCTGATAAAGAATGGTGCCGTTGCGGGTGACCGTGCGCCTAATGATGACCGTCGCGCCATCCACTGCCCAATCCACCTGCTTAATCTCACCTTTTGCCAGTTCAGGGTTCTCCCGGTAGAGTGGATCTGGGGCTTTGACGATATTGGTCAACCCGCTGCTGGTGCTTTCCACCTGGCGTCCATCTTTTGTGGAGTAGAACTTCCAGGTGAGAGAGTAATTTGAGCGATTAATGTAAGTTTCCATCAAAAGCCAGTGATCGGTATCATTTTGAAACTTGAAATCCACCAGAGGAACAAAAACGGTGGCATCCAATCCGGCAAGGTTTGGGTCATGACCATTTGCTGTTTGCTCGTAATAACCGACGCGATAAGCGTGGGGATGGCGCTCAAGCACCGGGTAGCCGGCATAATAAACAGTACGAAAGAGGGTCGTACTTACCTGGCACACACCCCCTCCCACACCTTGAATTGTTTCATCGCCCAGGATGA
>JAGPFF010000047.1 GCA_018056725.1 Anaerolineaceae bacterium | reverse complement strand
AGCATGAGGTGGTGTATCCCCGATGCGATACATAGTGGTGCCGCATACCGGGCATTTCCCACGAGTCACGGGTGTGCCCAAAGCATTGAATTCAGCTTTTGGTTCAACAATTTCTCGTTTTTGTTTGCATTTGACGCAATAAGCTTCCACGGTCGCCACTCCTAAACATAAAAAGTGAAATGATTTTCTTTCAAATAATTTACCAGATCTTTCACCCGCTGACTCTCCCCTCGCGGGCAGATCAGCAGCGCGTCCTGCGTCTGAATAATGATCATATCCTTCACGCCCAGGGTGACCACCAACCGGTTTTGATCGGTTGAGACTACCAGACTATTCCGGGTGTCCAAGCCAATGTGTGTACCTTCAAGGATGATATTTCCATTCGCGTCGGCAGAGGCAATTTCAAAGAAAGAATCCCAACTGCCAATATCATTCCAACCCAAATCCTCAACCTGGAGAACGGCTGCCAGAGACGTTTTTTCGATTATGCCATAATCAATGGTCTGCGGAACGATGCTCGTCCATTGTTGAACAAATTCCTGCATCAGGTGGTCTTTGCCTAGATACGGTGCAAGATTCTCCATCGTCGCAGACAGTTCCGGCATAAATTTGCGGTATTCCTCCAGCAATACGTCTGCTCTGCTGATGAACATGCCTGAATTCCAGTTCATTCCAGGGGTATGGAAAAATTCTTCCGCCCGCTTGCTATCCGGTTTTTCAGTGAACCTCTTCACGTGAAAAGCGTTCTTCTGATCAAACTCCTCAATCCTGGCTCCAGATTCAATATATCCATACCCCGTCGCAGGATAGGTGGGATGAATGCCCAGCAAAACTATGAATCCCGAGTTCGCAATAGCCCGGGCAGATTGTAATGATTCCCTGAAACTGGAGGTATTCTTGATGATATGATCCGCGGTCAGGATAGCCAAAACCGCATCGGGATCCTGCTGGTGAATGGCAGCTGCCGCCATGGCGACCACCGCAGCCGTCCCCCGCGGTTGTGGCTCAATCAGAAAGTTTTGTTTTTTTAATTTTGGTGCCTGCTGGTGCAGCAGTTTTACCTGATCTGCCACGGTGACCACATAGATCTGCTTCGCCGGGATAAAACCATCCAGCCGATCGATGGCAATCTGAAAAGGAGAACGATTCTTGAAGATCTGAATCAATTGCTTGGGTTTTTTTTGCCTTGAAACAGGCCACAAACGGGTGCCCCCACCTCCTGCCATAATAACAGCATAGAAATGATCGCTCATCTTATCTCACCTTATAGGCTGCCAGGGTCTCCCGCATCGCAATATAATTCATGCCCCCCACCTGGCTGACCAAGCCTTTTAATTCCATCATGGTTAAAGTGGCTGAAACATCCGCAATAGGCAAACCGGTCTTTTCACATAGTTGGTCAATATGCAATGGTTCGTTGGTCAACTGGGAGAAAAGGGTTTGCTCAACATTGGTCATAGGATTAAGTTTACGCGTTAATTGTTTTTCGGGAATCCGATCAAGCTGCAAAGTTTCCAGAATCTCGCTAAATTTCAGTAACGGGCGGGCTCCCTGCTCGATGAGACGGTTTGTTCCTTCACTTTGCGCATTAAGAATGCTCCCTGGAACAGCAAAAACATCTTTCCCTTGATCCACCGCGAACTCGGCAGTGATTAGCGCGCCGCTTTTTTCACCGGCTTCCACAACCACAGTTGCCAGCGAAAGCCCTGAGATGATTCGGTTGCGTGGTGGAAAATTGACACCATCCGGCTGGGTGCCGACAGGATAATCACTTAGCAGGGCGCCTTGTTGCACAATTTCCATTGCCAGCTTGCGATGTTCAGGCGGATAGATTACGTCAACGCCACTCCCCAGCACGGCAATTGTTCTCCCTCCCGCCTCAAGCGCGGCGTGGTGGGCAATCGCATCCACTCCACGCGCCAGACCGCTGATGACCGTGACGCCATTTTGTGCCAGAAACCGCCCCAATTCATCCGCCACCTGCCGTCCATAAGGAGTCACTCTGCGGGTACCTACTACCGCCACTGCCCAATCATCTTCCACATTGATCGAACCTTTGATGAAAAGTACCGGCGGAGACTGGTTGATCTCCTTCAAGCGACGGGGGTAATCATTTTCCTGCCAGGTCACGATATGAATGGCATTGGCGGAGATCTTTTCCATGATTCGATCCAGGTCAACCTGGTTTTTGAGCTGACGATGTCTTTCAATCACCTTCGGAGGCATGCCAGCGGAAAGGAGCGCTGAGCCTGGTGCGTTCCAAGCCAGTTCAGCCGATCCAAAGAAATCCAGCAATTGTTTAAAACGAACAGATCCAATTCCCTTGACGAGATTCCACCCTACCCAATAGGCTTTCTCTTCCACTTGATCTGCTACTCCCACTCCTGCGGTCGAATCACGATGGTGCGGTTCTTTCGATCCATCTTTTGGATCACCGATTTTACTACAGGAACCAGCATCTCCTCTCCCTGTTCATTCTTTACCACATAAACATCATTGGCACCGGTTATGAGGATTTCACTTACTACCCCCAGGACTTTATCCGCTTCATTTAGCACTTGCATGCCGATGACTTCATGATGGTAAAAACGTCCTTCCGGAAGCGGTTGGAGCTGGTCAATTTTCATATATAACCATTGATTGCTGAAACGCGCCACTGACTCACGATCCTCAAACCCGGTTAAGGTGATCAACCATAATTTGTCAACCGGACGGAGAGCAATGACCTGACTGGCAATTTTTTCCTCGCCAATATAGACCTCTTTGCCGGCAGAGAGATTTTCCTGGGTATCGGTAATCATCTCCATCAATATTTCCCCCGCAATACCATGCGGTCGGCGCAGGTGGGCTACGGCTAAGTACACAGGCTCGCCGGGTTGGGGCGAGCCTGATGAAATTTCATTCGGTTCACGTTCGCGGCGAGTTCGACTCATCTTGGTTCTGCAACATCCAGATTCGCTTGTTTGCCTTCGCGTGCGGCAGCAACACGAAGCAGAATTCGCATGGCATTGGCAATCCTTCCCCCTTTACCGATCACCCTTCCCATGTCTTCTCTGGCAACGTGTAGCTCAAGGTTTTCACGCCCACCGCTGCGATATTCGTTTACAACCACTTGCGAAGGATCCTCCACCAATGAAAGGGCAATATATTCAATCAATTCCTTGGCATGGCTTTCATGTGAGACATTCCGGGCGAAACGTTGAGTGGATCTATCAGCGGGTTGCATGGTTATTCTTAAGCTTTGCTCTTACCAGAGTGAATCTCAAGCGCTTTCCGGGATTCCTCCAGCAGGGTTTCGAGCGATTCACCCTTCTTAAACCGTTCGTAACGATCGAGTACGCCGGTGATCTTGAATAAACGGGCGACGGATTCCGTAGGTAGGGCGCCATTTTTCATCCACTCATATACCCGTTCTTCCTGAACCTCAAACGTGAATGGGTCAGTGGTGGGGATATAAGAGCCGATGATTTCAAGAAAACGGCCATCACGGGGGCTTTCTTTGTCGGCGACGATAATCCGATAACTGGGTTGATGTCGCTGACCGGTCTTGCGTAAACGAATTCGTACCATTTGGTTTTTCTCCTGTTTCAATTAAATGATCAAATATGAGGTGATTCCAAAAAATCCGCTTTGGCGAGGGGCGCTGAAGGGTGCGCTGACCGCTGTTTCATTTTTGATCACTTGAACAATCGGGAAAGTCCTTTCCCGCCTGTTTTCTGTACGGTTTTCATCAAACGTTGTGTATCCCTGAACTGTTTCATCAGGCGATTCACTTCTTGCACGTCTGTTCCTGATCCCCGGGCGATCCGCCTGCGCCGGGACGCATTGAGGAGATCGGGGTTGCGGCGCTCCTGTCGGGTCATCGAATTGAGGATGGCTTCCGTCCGCTTAAGGCTGCGTTCGGTATCCTCCGGGGATATGTTCCGCGCTGCCTGACCAAGCCCGCCCGGAAGCATATCCATTACCTGGGCGATCGATCCCATCTTCCGCAACTGCTTGAGCTGATCGGCGAAATCCTCCAGTGTAAACTGACCTTTGAGGACGCGTTCTGCCTGTTCTTTTTGAGTTTTTTCATCGAAGGCAGCTTCCGCTTTTTCGATCAGCCCTATCATATCACCCATTCCGAGGATACGCGAAGCCAATCTGACAGGATCAAAAACTTCGATCGCATCGATCCCTTCGCCAGTACCCAGGAATTTGATTGGTACACCGGTGACACTGCGCACGGATATTGCTGCCCCGCCACGGGCATCGCCATCAATCTTGGTAAAGATCAGACCAGTGATCTTGATTGTATCCCGAAATCCTTCAGCGATGTGTAAGGCTTCCTGTCCAATCATCGCATCCACAACGAGCAGTGTCTCCACTAAGGGCACTTTTCTGGCAATCGCCTGCAGTTCCTCCATCAAAGGCTCATCCAGTTGGGAACGCCCGGCGGTGTCAATGATCACTACCGAGTAACCGCCCTTTTTAGCTCTTTCATAGGCTGATTGCGCCAGAGCTGGTGGTTTAAGACTGGGATCAGCAACGACTTCCACACCAATCTTCTCGCCAAGCGTTTGCAGCTGCTTAACAGCAGCCGGGCGGTAAGGATCTCCGGCAACCAGCAATACCCGTTCCCCATCCTTGCGGAGTCGATTGGCAATTTTTGCCGCTGCTGTAGTCTTGCCGGACCCCTGCAACCCCACTAGCATAATGGCATACGGTTTTGAACCAGTCAAATTCAGGCGGGCAGGTTCCCCTAAGGTGGTGATCAACTCTTCGTGGACAATTTTGATAACCTGCTGTGCAGGGTTAAGGGCTTTTGAAACCTCCGCCCCTACCGCCCGTTCTCTCACCCGGGTGGTAAAATCTTTTACCACAGAGTAATTAACATCGGCGTCAAGTAACGCCAGACGGACCTCACGCATCATTGTATCCACATCAGCGGCGGTTAATTTGCCCTTACGCCGCAGCTGTGTAAAAATGTCGTTTAATCTGCCTGTCAGGTTCTCGAACAACTCAATCCCTCTCTTTTAATGAAAAGCGATTCTCCGGTTATCACGACTCAGGCTGTGATTTTAGCCGGGAAGAGTGGATTGGTCAAGATTTTTAAAATTTCTCATCCCGGCTTGAGAGATTTCAAGATTGAGATGTAACGAGAATGAGGTTTCGGTGTTCATAGAAGAGAGATAGTTTTGATATTTGTTAATGAGTATTAATGGAGGTTAATATTTATGGGTAAAGTTATGATCGTTACGGACAGCACGGCGTATATTCCCCGTGAATTACTCAACGGGCAGCCAATTGTGTCTGTTCCGTTACAGGTGATCTGGGGAAATGAGATTCTACGGGATGGGATTGATATCCTCCCGGAAGAGTTTTACCAACGGTTAAGCACTGCAAAAGAGCTCCCTACCACTTCACAGGTGACTCCTGAGGAATTCACCACTCTTTATGGCACACTGCTCGAAAAGGGGTATGACATCCTCAGCATCCATATCTCAGGAAAACTCTCCGGCACGTTGGATTCCGCTGCCCAGGCTCGGAATACTTTCCCGGAAGGTCGCATTGAACTTCTGGATTCTCAAAGCACGAGTATGGCAATGGGGTTTCAGGTGCTGAGTGCCGCACATATAGCTGCCACTGGCGCCACTCTGAAAGAATGTAAAGCCGTCGCGGAAAAAGCCGTCCGTCAATCTGGTATTGATTTTGTGGTCAACACGCTCGAGTTTTTACATCGCGGCGGGCGTATTGGTGGTGCACAAGCCTTCATGGGGACGATGTTGAACATGAAACCTGTGCTCGAGCTTCAGCATGGTCGTATTGAACCCGTCGACCGGGTGCGCACCTTCACTAAGGCATTAGATCGCCTGCTGGATATTGTGGAAAACAAAATGGCTCATGAGACAGGACCCATCCGTCTTTCGGTCGTCCATGCCAATTCACTACGCGCCGCAGAATCACTGCTTGAAAGAACTATTAAGCGATTCCCCACCTCGCTCGTTACCGATGCTGTGATCAGCGCCATCAGTCCGGTCATTGGCACACATGTGGGACCGGGTGCGTTGGGAATTGCTTATATGTACGGGATGTAAAGGTAAAAAGCACTCTATCGATCCAATAAAAGCGGCTGATGAGTCGCTTTTGTTTTAAAGAGAAACTCTCTTTACAGATGGCAAAACAGACCTGATGGTAAAATACACAGGAAAGGATGGTCCCATGAAAATTTTTCCACAGGTTGGCATTCAAATTCCCACTATCTATCTTCCTGTTAAAAATATTGATCGGACCAAATGGGCGGTGATCGCTTGCGACCAGTACACCTCCCAACCCGAATACTGGGACGCAGTTACGGAATTTGTGGGCAACGCTCCTTCAACGCTGCATCTCATTTTGCCGGAAGTCTATTTGGGATCTCCACAGGAAGCAGACCGGATATCAGCAATCAATCAAAGAATGTGGCAATATCTGTCTGATGGCTTTTTAACCCCCCAGAATTCTATGATTTACGTAGAACGAACCGTTGACGGTAAAACCCGCCATGGTTTGATGCTCGCACTCGATTTGGAACAGTATGATTTTCGCAGCGGTTCGCAAAGCCTGATTCGCGCCACGGAAGGAACCATCCTTGACCGACTCCCGCCCCGGATTCGCATCCGCAAGGATGCGCCACTTGAATTACCCCACATCCTTGTCTTAATTGATGACCCTAAAGACAAAGTAATTGGCAGCATTCGCCAAGCCAGAGAAACGTTGCCTCTTCTCTATGATTTTGATTTGATGCAAAACAGCGGTCACCTCACCGGTCGAGCAGTGGAAAACGAAGCCCTTGAAAATGAAGTGATCCAAAATCTAGAACTTCTTGCCCGTCCGGACGTTTTTTATCCAAAATACAATGTCAGCCGGGATAAAGGGGTCCTTCTCTTCGCCGTGGGGGATGGCAACCACTCCCTGGCTACTGCAAAATCCATCTGGGAGGAGTTAAAACCTCAGGTGGGCATGGATCACCCGGCGCGCTATGCTCTGGTTGAAATAGAAAATATCCACGATGCGGGGTTGCGCTTTGAGCCCATCCACCGTGTTCTGTTTGGAATGAAGACCGACCTGAAGCAGGCGCTTTATGATCAATTCGGTCAATCTCTCCAATTTAAAAAGGTGCGCTCGAAAGAAGAAATGGTGGAAGAGGTTAAGCACGTTTCACCGGATGCTCATACCTTCGGTCTCATTCAGCAGGACGAGCTCCTCGTTGGAACGCTGAGCCACCCTGTTGCGACCCTGGCAGTAGGCAGCCTGCAGCCTTTGCTGGACAGGTTGGTAAAATCCGGGCAGGCAGCCTCCATCGATTACGTCCACGGGGAGGAAACTGTTTTCTCGCTGGGGAACCAGGCAGGCAATGCAGGCATCTTCCTACCTGCCATGGCGAAAGATGATCTATTTCGCACCGTTATTCTGGAAGGAGCTTTACCGCGTAAAACTTTTTCGATGGGTGAAGCCCATGAAAAACGTTTTTATATGGAAGCCAGAAAAATCGTTCCCTAGATCTGCGCGGTCAGTGAAATATTCATTAGCCAGTAATGAGCTCATTTTTCTTCTCAAAGTCTCAGCGCACAATTCTCTTATCCATAATCGTTACCAGTTGGATTGTGTCTGGCTGCCAATCAGCCCAAAATTCCCAGTTGACACCTGCCGGTAGGATTCCCAGCACATCCCCTGCGCCAACACAGACTGTTGAATCCACGACCCGTCCAACCGGGTCTGTCCTTCCCTTACCAGCTTCTACTCCCTCTCCCACTCTCGAAGTCGTCACGGGAATCTGTTCTCCACTGGCAGATATTGACCTTTCCGACCTCCACAGCATCACCTCACAAGTCTTTAAATCACCCACTGCATTTCAGGATGATGGTCACCCGGCAGTGGATCTGGCATTTTTTACTTTTGAGGATTTCCCCACGATGATCGGTCATCCGGTGCAGGCAATCCTCCCCGGTACCATCGTCGAGGTCCTGGACAATCGCTTCCCTTTTGGCAATGGCATTTTGATTGAGACACAGCTCGATCAGGTCGGTGAAAGCATGCTCTCTTCCCTTCTCCTGCCGACGCCAATACCAGATGAAAACATCACCCTTTTCGATCCCTGTACGCATAATCCAGCTTATGAAGGTCTTGAGGCAGTTGAAATGTCTGCCGGCAGCCGGTCGTTGTACACCCTCTATGCTCATTTATTAACACCGCCGGATTTCGAGGAGGGTGACCGCGTAAGCTGCGGGCAGACCATCGGCGCCGTTGGCAATACCGGGAATTCAGTTGCCGAGCATTTACACCTTGAAGTCAGAATCGGACCCTCCCATGCTAACTTTGGCTCCCTTGCCATGTTTCAACCGGATGCCACCGCGCAAGAACGGTACAATTATTGCATCTGGTCTATTTCAGGGAGATTTCAAGCCATCGACCCCGCTATTTTTTGGCAAGGTCAGCGCTAAACGAATTCTCTCACACGAACAATGGAGCTGGCATGGTTTACAAAAAATACCGGCAGTTCAGTACCCTTCTTACCACTGCCATTCTAATCGCTGCTTTTTTTACAATGACTGGATGTAAGTCTGTCTCTGCGGAGGAGAGTACACCCATGCTTACCGCCGTGACACCCACGGCTCCTACCAGCACTCCCACCTTCCTCCCCACGGCAACGCTTCCTCCGCCTACTCCTATGGTCACGCTCTCCGGTGGTGTCAGTCAGAACGATGAAGAAAAAGATGCGGGGGTAATTCTGCTGGCAATGGAAACCGGTCCTCATCGGCAGATTTATGCCTATCATCCCCTTTATCTATCCATGAGCCGTGTAACGAATGGAGATTGGGATTATGACGATCCATCCATCAGTCCTGATGGTCGAAAAATCGCTTATTGTGCAAATCAAAGTGGAGTTTGGGAAATCTACATACTTGACCTGATATCAGGCACTGAAAGCCAGCTGACCCACTCCGGAGGTTATGCCTGTTCACCAAGCTGGTCGCCGGATGGGCAATGGCTGGCATACGAACAAATGGTCGGAGATAAACTGACAATTCTTCTGAGTTCAACCTCGGATGGAGAACTAGAAACGGTGCAGCTTAGTGATGCTACAGGGAACAACTTCGACCCTGCCTGGTCACCTGGTGGACGGATGATTACGTTTACCACCGACCGGAATGGGCGACTGGAAATCTGGGCAGCGAATCTGGATGCCCCGGAAGACCGCCTGTCTTCTCTGATTGCTTCAACAGAAGCCGATTTTTCAAATGCAGTCTGGTCACCTCAGGGCGATAAGCTGGCATGGCAAAAAACAGGCGAGTATCAGGAAATCCAGTGGACGGATCCGACAACCGACCTTCTCGCCATCACCATTGGCAGTGGAAGCCACCCCGCCTGGATCGGCGCAGATCAAAGCATTGCCGCTATTCTCAAAAACCCAAACAGGAACGCCCTGATCGGTTATGGAAATGACCCTGCTCAATTATTGTTCCCACCCATGCAACTCAAGGGAGAAATTAGCTCCATCACATGGAAAGCGGGTGATTTTTCGAAAAATATTCGGTCCTATCTGGCAAATCATGCCCAGCCTTCAGAAAATCCCTGGCTGGAAGCAGAGAAAATCCAACCCGACCCGGAAAATGGAAAAATCGAGCTTGTTTACCTGGAAGATGTGGAGGTTTCGCATCCTTATCTTTCTGATGGCGTGAATGATCATTTTCAAGCCATGCGTTCAGCATTGGCTACAGATTTGGGCTGGGACTTTTTGGGGATCTTGGAAAGTGCCCAGATGCCTTTGCCGAATGGTCAGATCGATACCTTTATCAATAACTGGCTTTATACCGGTCGGGCAATTGCAGTTAACCTGGAGCCAATGGACGCGGGATATTTACAGGTTAGCCGTGAAGAAATAGACGGACGAACTTACTGGCGAGTCTGGCTAAAGTGCAAAGACCAATCTGGAATTTGCGGTGAGCCTATCCAGGGATCTGTCTGGGATTTCAATGCACGGTTCAACGAGAATCCTGCCGGTTTCCAGAATGGTGGTCAGCCCGCCCCTGCGCCAGCAGGCTATTGGATCGATTTTACTTCTTACGCGCTAAAATACGGTTGGGAGCGATTCCCGGCAGATGCCAGTTGGCGGAGCTATTTCCCGGCAGCCAATATTCAACTGTTCGCCCAAAAAGATAACCTTACCTGGCAGCAAGCGATGCTGCAAAGCTATTCACCGGAGCAGATTGAAGGATTGATGCCATGATCACGAGAAGACAGAAATCCCGAGGCTGGCAGTTGTTGGTGGTGCTGATTGTTTCACTTACCCTGTTTCTCGCTGCTGGAAGCAGTTCGGTTTTAGTGAATGGATCTTATTCTCCTGTGGTGGATAGCGATGCCCTATCCACAGCCAAAGATTCACCCTCCATTGACCTGAACACCTTAAAAACATCCCCCAATCCGATCCTCTTATATGACACACCGCTCGCATTATCGCCACATGATCACTTCCTCATGGCACGCCCCCTGGCAATGGAAAATATTACCTGGATGACAGCTGATTACCGTTATGGGTATTTCGTCAAGGAATCCAAGACACTCCACACCGGTCTCGACATTCCTGCTGAAGAAGGATCTCCTGTTTTTGCCACTGCCGACGGAGAAGTTATCTTTTCAGGGTATGGAATCCTGTATGGCAGCGGAGCAAAAAATGACCCTTATGGCATTGTGGTGAAAATACGGCATACACAAAAATACAATAACCTCACCCTTTATTCCATGTATGCTCATCTTGGTCGTACAGCCGTCAAGGTTGGTGACCGGGTGACGGCAGGTCAGACTGTTGGATATGTGGGGATGACCGGAAATACCAGTGGACCTCATTTGCACTACGAAACTCGGATTCTCGGTGAAAACGGTCAGGTTACGCAAAACCCGGAATTGTGGCTGGTGCCCCCGCTGGATCATGGCGTGCTCGCCGGGAGAATCATGAACAATAACGGGAACCTCCTTCACAAATGGACTTTTGTTCTAACCTCAGTGGAAACCGGGCATGATTGGATCATCAGCACTTATGATTCAAGGATCCCGCTTAACCATCAAAACGATCCTTACTTCAAAGAAAATTATGTGTTTAATGATCTCCCGGCTGGAAAATATCAATTTTCGATGTGGTACAACTACGTTTATTACACTTCAACCATTGAAATCTATCCCGGCGTGGTGAATTATGTAAATTTCAATGGGAATAAAGGCTTTCAAAAAGGATACCCGCCCGGATCCAACCTGACAGATTTTCTCAACTGATCCCAACCAGCCTTCGCTCCATAGACTTGACAATCCTCCTAAGTTGCCTGACAATAGGGTCGATACGCAAGGAACCATGGAGGTTTTTTTTCAATGACTATCAAACATAAAATCATCGGGGTCGTTGCTCTTTCCCTTTTGCTGGTGATGCTGACCGCCTGTGCCGCAGAACCAACCGTCGATCCTAACCAGAAAATGACCGAAATCGCCGATAGAAAAAAAGCGATTAAATACGCCCTTGAAAACGCCAAAAAAGACGACATAATTTTAATTACCGGCCTCGGCCACGAACAATTCAAGGTTCAAAATGGCAAAAAAACCCCATGGAACGACGCCGAAGAAGTAAAAAAACTCCTACTTGAACACCGTTAATCAGTTGCCATTTTTGTAACAGTTGTTGCAGCCTTGACTAGTACACTATGTTTGATTATTTTTTCTAGGTTATATCTTTTAGCGGCTTCTTCAATTTGGTCCATATTGGTTATTCTGTCACTTCTAAATAGTGCTTCAAATGCTTCTTTGAACTGTGAATTATAT
>JAGPFF010000014.1 GCA_018056725.1 Anaerolineaceae bacterium | reverse complement strand
TGACCACCCAGGCAAAAGTTTCCATACCAATCGAACGCTCCGTTACGCCACCTTCAATACCCACCCAGTAATCTGCCTGGGGTTCCAATTTGCGGATTCCGCGCACCCGTTCCACGGCGCATTGGAGGGTCTCTTCATCTGAAAAAGGTTGCGCGGGCAAAGGAAGCGCCGGGTTGAGGGGGTGAACAAGGAAGGATTCTTCGGGAAACAGGCGTTCAAATCCTGACTGCGCCGCCCTGGCTTTCACCGGGTTATCTGAGGCAATAATGATAGTCTTCATAAATATTTTTCCAATTAAAAAAATAGGGTGAGAAGGCTTCTCACCCTAAAATTCGTTGGTAAATCTTAATAACTGACCAGGCGGGGAAGTTTTTTAGCCTGCTCCACCCAATCCGCCACCTGCTTTTCAACAGGCATCTTACGGACAAGTTTCTTGGTGTTGTTGATCTCCACCATTTTTTCAAACAGATTCTTCGGGACACGTTTGGCAAGCTCAACTACTGTGTCCACGCCGGCTTCTTCCAGCAGGTCGGAATACTCACTGCCCACGCCTTTTATGCGGAACAAGTCGGCAAGGTTGACCCATTCCAGAATGAGCGTTTCGTCAATTCCGGCTTTTTCCGCCAGTTCCTTACGACCTTTTGGAGTTCCTCCCACCTCAAGCAATTTTTCTGTGGTAGCAATCCCCGCTGCTTTTAGTTTCTTTTTGTAGACAGGTCCAATCCCTTCGATATCGATAATACTTGGCATAAGGTTTCCTCCTCTAATAAATTTGTGCTTTTAGTATAGGTCATTTTGGCTGCAAATTCAACAAAATTGAAAAATAGTTACCGAAACAGCCGAGGAGATGGAACGGCTCGGTTATAATTGGCGCATGAAATTAACCCTGGAAGAGGTCGAACATATCGCTCAGCTTGCCCGGCTCGAATTAACTGACGCCGAAAAGGAGCAATACCAGCAGCAACTCTCTGCCATCCTGGACCACGTGGCGCGACTGCAAGAACTGGACACCGCAGGAATCCTGCCAACTGCCAGTGTATTGCAATCCGCCGTCCGTTTGCGCCCTGATGAACCCACTGCAGGGCTTGCCACGCAGCAAGTACTTGCCAATGCCCCTGCGCAGCGCAAGGATCAATTCCAGGTTCCACCGGTGTTGGAATGAACGAGTCGCTCGTTTTCCTTTCTGTTTACGAAATGCTGGCTGGTCTGCGCAAGGGGGATTTCTCCTGCTGCGAGCTGCTGACTGCGCACATGGAAAGGATTAACCGGCTGGAACCCCACCTGCACGCGTTCATCACCCTCGGATTTGAACAAGCGTTCAGAAGTGCAGAGGAAGCCGATCGCCGTTACGTGGCTGCCCGCGCTCATGATGATGTTGACCTGCCTCCCCTGTTGGGGCTGCCGATCGCCGTAAAAGACTTGATTACCGTTGCTGATATGCGCTGCACCTGCGGCTCAAAGATTCTGGCTGATTTCGTCGCCCCGTTTACTGCCACGGCTGTTCAACGCCTTTTGGATGCCGGAGCAATCGTTGTTGGCAAGACAAATACCGATGAGTTTGCCATGGGGTCTTCAACAGAAACCTCTGCATTCGGAGCCACATTAAATCCTTGGGATACTACCCGCGTTCCTGGCGGATCCTCCGGTGGCAGTGCTGCGGCTGTGGCAGCCAGGCTGGTGCCTGCAGCTATCGGCTCCGATACGGGTGGCTCAATCCGTCAGCCTGCTTCGTTCTGTGGGGTGACGGGTATCAAACCGACGTACGGTCGCGTCTCGCGGTATGGGCTGGTTGCTTATGGATCCTCGTTGGATTCGATGGGAGTTTTCGCCCGCGACGCGCAAGACACCGCACTGTTATTTTCAATCATGGCAGGTGTAGACCCGCTGGATGGTACCAGCGTGGATTTCCCGCTCCCCGAAATCTCTCTCGAAAAAGATGAACGATTGGACGGATTGCGTGTAGGTATTCCAAAAGAATATTTTATCGAAGGGATTCAAGCGGACGTACATGAAAAGGTACTGGCAGCGGTTGAAACCCTCCGCGAACTGGGTGCAGAAGTGGTAGAAGTCAGCCTGCCCCACACCGAATATGCCCTGCCGGTTTACTACATCATCGCCCCGGCGGAAGCCTCCGCCAACCTGGCGCGGTATGACAGTGTCCGGTTTGGGCTTCGGGAACCCTCTGCCAGTTTATGGGAGATGTATCGCCGAACGCGCGGTGTTGGCTTTGGTCCCGAAGTGAAGCGTCGCATCATGCTTGGCACTTACGCCCTCTCTGCTGGCTACTATGATGCCTATTACGGACAGGCGCAGAAAGTGCGTACATTGATCAAACGGGATTTTGATGAGGCTTTTAGCCGGGTAGATATTATTGCCTGCCCGGTAGCTCCTTCCACAGCCTTCAAGCTGGGAGAGCATGCGGGTGATCCGCTGGCGATGTATCTGGAGGATGTCTTCACCCTGCCGATCAACCTGGCTGGCATACCTGGTCTGGCGCTGCCGGTGGGGTTCGATGCAGAGCATTTGCCAGTGGGGATCCAGCTTCTGGGTCCGCATTTCCAGGAGGATGTCCTTTTCCGTGTAGCGCATGCGTATCAGCGTCAAACAAGGTGGCACAAAGACACACCGACATCTTTACTTCAGCTGTAAACCTTCTCAAGTATTCCCGCGATTTGAATTAAGAGGGGTAGACCTGTCAACTAATCCGATTCTATAAGAGCGAAGCGAATCTGGAGTTATCGAGCATACAGATCAGTAGATTGAGAGCTATCTTTTTGGGAAAAGGATCGTTAATATAAACTGATTACTCTGTGCTTCGACGGTAACATTCCCCCCATAGCCACTTACTGCTTTTTTTATGTTTAGTAAACCAAAACCATGTTCATCGCTATCTAGTTTTAGGGAAATCAGACGTTCGCCTTTCCATTTTACTTTTCCGTTGAAAGGATTTTCAAAGTTGATGGTCATCCAGGTGTCATATTCACGCATGCGCACCGAGATTGTACGCTCAGATTCAGATAGCATTTTGACCGCTTCAATGCTGTTATCGAGGGCGTTGCTAAAAATAGTGACAATATCCAAAGGACGGAGAAAATCAAGTTTTGCACCATCAATGAATGTCAAAAGATTTATCCCTGCCTTACGGCATTCCATGTCCTTATCTGCCAGCACAATATCCAAAGTATCGTTCCCGCTATTGTGGAAAGCGTCATAAACGCTGATTTGGTTTTTTATATTTTCAAGATATGTCTCACGTTCATCAATGGAATCGATAGCAGCGATGATCTTGATTTGCTTTTTTAAGTCATGATATTTTGCATTAATAAGGTCAATTGTTTCTTTCTTAAGTTGATATTGCTTTTCCTGTGTTGCTAGTAGGGTTTCAAGTACAGCCACATCTTTTTTATCTTTGGCTAGTGCCAAAGTATTGTTATAACCGATGACGATCACCATTCCGCAGATGCTGCATACTAGCCCGATGGCAAGTGCTGAAAAAGGAATTTCGCTGATATTTACCCTCATGACCAAAAACAGGTTGGTCATATAAATCACTGGTATGGTGGCAATAAAGCTGAATCCCAACTGATACCAGGTGAGGTGATGGTCAGGATGACGAAACACAAATGGTTTTAGTAACCAAAAAACGATATTCAAGAATATAAGGATCAGCGCAGTGATGACGAGGTTTTCTAAAAAGGTGATTTCTGCGGCAAGAAAAGAGAGATGAAAATAAGCCGACATGCCTTGAATCACGAGAATTCGTAAAGCGTGAACACTTAGAAAATACAATAATAAAAAGTACAACCCCTCCTTTAGAGAAATATTATAGACGGTCATCAAAAAAAGAAGAATGATGGGATAGTATAGAAAACTCATGAATACGAATTCGCCTTCCCAATCAACATGATAGACCATTTCGTTAATGACAACGAGCAACAAGGAAGCAAATAGAATTACCAGGGGGATGAACAATCTGCCCTTTTTTCGTTTCAAAATAGGAGAAAGAAAAAAGGTTAGGCTGGTTAATTCGCCCAGACGTAAAAGGAACAGAATTAGTAAAGCCTGCCATTCAAAGACCATTCGGTTATTCTTCCTCTAGCACGCTAGTTATCATTTCATCGGAATGCATTAATCCTGCAAAAGTGGGTTTGATCCGCCTTTCCGTTGACTCAATTAATTCCTGTTTTTCTAATTTGGCCAATATCTGTGGTATGAGCTTTTCTGGTGGATTATTGAAAGTCTGCGTAAACTCCTCCTCGCTAAATCCGTCCACGAGTTGTAACCGGTGTGCGATAAACCGTTTGATCTTATCCTTTTTACGGAGTTTTGTTACATTGGTAATCAATTCGGAGAAATTGCCGGAATTTTTAAGATAGTCATAAAAGTTAATCGTATTTTGGTAAATATACCCATCAACAAAAGACCGCGCGCCCAGCCCAAAACCGATACGTTCGACTCCAAGAAGTTCCTGAAGGAGATTCTGATTTTGATTCGTCTTTGTAGCAAAGCTATCAGTTGTGTACTGAATCAAACCGCGGGATTTCAGAACCTCCACTGCATGCCGGTATTGCTCGTCTCGCTCTTCGCGTCTCACTCCGGACTGGTTGGAGAGCTCATAGGGTTTAAGAGTGATGTGATGAAATCCTTTTACAGATGAAAATGCCAGCAGGGTGTTTCGGAGTGTTGTCAAGGTTTGACCAGGGATTCCATACAAAAGCAAGGTGTCAATATCCTGAAAACCAAACTTGACCAGCATGGCTGATCCGGTTTCGATATCCGAAAGCCGGTGGGAGGCATCGATTGTTTGTAGTAGCGAGTCCACTGGAGAATAAGCCACCATACTGATCCGATTGATGTTAAACATGTTGAGACTTGAGAGACAGGGCGTGACCAAAGTTTGTGGGGCAGCTGTGATCGAAATTTCTGCCCGGGGTGCGATTGAATATGCCCGCTTGAACCTGATCATCATTCTCGCCAAACGGTCTGGGGAAACTGTGGTGGCAATCCCTCCCCCGATATGAATACTCACAATCCTGCGGTTGGCTAATATATCACCCGCAGACATCAATTCTCGTTCAAGAGCTTCCAAATAATCGTTGCGGATTTCACGGGTTGAATCTACCAAAAGCGTATTTTCACCACGGCGGATCTTGATGCAAAAAGGGATATGGATATAAACCGAAATATCATTTGGGTTGTACTCTTGTAAACTCACTGCGAATTTTGTCTCTCCTTTGTTAATTTTGGAGGGGGAGGTGTAACCTGCCTCGTTGATCGTTTATTATACAGTGGCGCGTCCACTTGAACGCGCCACTTGTTTAGAATTCAATTAGCGGGAGGATTTATATACCCTGGGCGGCATTCTTCCCGGCAAGCCAGCCATGAGTCTGAGCCATCCCAACGGAATTACCTGCCATTGGGGTGACATAGCCAGCGCCATATCGACCACCCAGGCAGTTACCACATGTGTATAGCCCTTTAATCGGTTTGGACTTATCACCATTTTGGCACACATGAAAATCAGCGTCCGATATGACACCTGCCATAGTGACGAGCCTAATACTCTGCGCCATCGAGAAATCTCTGCCCTTGCCACCGTAGAAAGGCGCCTCATTGACCGGAATCATGAGTTTTTTATCTTTACCATAATCCGTATCGCCAGCTTCGGAAGCACAAAGTTCGTTGTAATGTGCTATGGAATCCAGAAAATTCTGTTTCGCTTCACCGGTGAAACCTAGAAAATCAGCTAGCTCATCAAGTGTATTGGCACAATAAACTGTGCTCTTCATGTATGCCAGCGATTCAGCTACGAACATACCTGAAACTTGTCCGCCTTCCGGGTTTCCGGGCTCTAAAGCTGCAAAACTCTCCTTGAATGCATCCACCATTTCAGTCCAACCGAAGTTGCCAGATCCATGATCAAGACCGTTTTGGTACAGGGTGTCAAAAACTTTTTTATCAGTCACATAGCAATTTGGTCCAGGATAGGCGCGAGCACAAATGGCTCCTGCGTTTGGAACACCTGCCTCGTTGTAGAACCGTTTTCCGCGTGCATCCAGCTGCAAATATGGGGCTGACCCCCAAGGCCCGCTTGGACCTCCACCGAACGCCATGGAACCCCTATGTCCGGCCTGCATCATGCCACCTGCCCAACACATCATTTTTTGCCCGGAGCCATTGCGTGTTCCACCATACGCCCAGTCATCTACGGTTCCGCCGCTGCGTTCATGCAGCTCCATCTGCTCATTCAACAAAGCCCATTCCATTTCCGGGTTTCCTTTGAAATCGCCGCAAGCAACAACAACGCCATTTTTTGCTGTGAATTTCTTATATTTACCTGGATTGTTTACCTCTTCGGCGATTACTCCCGTAACATCACCATTGTCATTTTGAACGAGTACAACCCCTGTATGCTCGAAGTACCAGGTCGCTCCATGGTCTTGGCAATAATAAAGAATATATTTAAGGAAATATTCGATATTGTTACCCTGGTGACCATAAAACTGGATGTTGCAAGGCCAGGTTTTATAATCACCAACCATAATTGGATAAACGGTGTTTGGGTCATACTGATGGTGATTTACCGCCAACGGATAACTCAACATATCAGAATAATCATGGATTACACCATCTTGTCCATGAAGATCTTTATTGGTTAACACCGCACCGTCTTCTTTCTTTCTCCTTTCTTCGTAGGAACGGTAAATTTCCATTTCTCGGTCAACCATTGCTCCGGAGTTCTGGGTGTAAAGCCTAACCAAATCAGGATCGCAACGACCCATGGATCGTTTCACAAATTCATAGGCTATTTCGCCTGTATTGTAAGGACCGTATCCCTGATCAAGTAACCATTTTGAGTTGACATGCCCGATATCTTCCCCGTACCACCCCATCATGTTGTTCCCACTTCCCTCAAGGTCAACAAATGCCGACCAGGGTTGGGTTTCAATTACCGCTACGTTGGCGCCAGCATCCACAGCCCCTAAAGTGGCCAGTAAACCTGAGTGACCACCACCTACAATTACCACGTCCGTTTCGATGGTTTCTGTGATATCCGCCTCATCAATTATGGGGGGATTCCCAAGCCAATCAATTGGACTGCAATAACCGGTGATTCGCCCGGAGGAAGGAATAATGGTTTCTCCATCTCCAGCTACTGCAGTGGCGGTTGGGTTTTCGGTACCCGGTTCAACTGTTTGCTGCCGCGGTGCACAGGCACCGAGGAAGCTGATACTGGCAATACCAACTGTTCCAGCACTCGCTCCCTTTAGAAAATCTCTTCGTGAAACTTTCTTCGCTTTTTCACCCATTTTCCTCTCCTATAGATTTCAATTAGTAATAATTCTCTCCATTAAGTGTATGGCATTATCTTTCAGATATTTAATAGATTGATTAAATGGCTGGAAAAACCGTCTACTTGTCAAAGCTAGCAGGCTAGAGGAACAGATGTTATGGAGTGTTTTTTCCTAGATATTTTGTTAAAGCATCCAATAGACCTTTATGCCTGTACCGGCTGACTGGCACCTTGCGATTCGCCACGATAACCTGTGAGCTTTCAATTTGTTTGATATGTTGCAAATTGACGAGAAATGCTGCGTGGCAGCGAAAAAATCGGGCGTCATTCAACTTCTCTTCGATGTGCTGCAGAGTTTCATTACATTGATACGTTTCGGTAAGAGTGTGTATAAGAAGTTTTCTGGCCAGTATTTCGACACAAGCAATATCTTTCAGATCAAAAATTTTTACACCTGCCAAGGTCTTAATACATACGTAATTGGTTGATTTTTCATTCAATTGCTCGATAGCCCGATTCATTTTTTCTACCAGAGTGGGATAAACCAACGGTTTTACAATAAAATCCATGGCTCGGACAGAATATCCTTGAACCGCATACTGGACGATATTGGTAATAAAGATGATAAGGATATGATCATCAACCTGCCTCACTTTTTTTGCCACTGTCATGCCATCTATTCGTGGCATTTGAATATCAAGGAGGAGGATATCAAAATCACCAGGGGAGAATCTATCTAAAAACTCATCACCTTCCAAAAAAGAGGAAACACATAAACTAATGTGAAAATCACTCTCATACTTTTCTAGCAAATGGCAGAAAAGATCCACCTGTTGCGGTTCATCTTCGACAACGGCTATTCTTATCACTACCAGTGATCTCCTGACCAAGGTGAATATAAAAATCATATCATAAGCAGGGAGCGTTTACAATCATCCTCAATATAGTCTACCCGGGCTTCAATATTAATCGTAATGTTTCCTGGTCAGTTTTGTGATTTCCATTTTGAAGTCTTCTCCCAGATCTGTTCGAAATTAATTAACCTCAGCCACAGAAAACGCACCCTTGCGTCGATTTTTACGTATAAGATATTAATGGAGTGATTCATATGACATCACAAAACACTTTTGTCGAATCTTCACCTTCCTCCCCGGGCTTGCTGATCCGCATCCTGTGGTTCATTTTTGTTGGCTGGTGGCTGGGGTTGATCTGGGTCTTGGTGGCATGGTTTTTCAACCTGACCATTATTGGTCTGCCCCTGGGCTTGGCGATGATCAATCGAATACCGCAAGTAATGACGCTGCGCCTGACGCGGGTTTACCTGGTTGTTCAAAGCCAAAATGGCGTACCGGTCGTCCGGCAGGCGTCTTTGCCACAGCGCCCATTCCTGTGGCGGGCGCTCTATTTCATATTGATCGGTTTCTGGTTCAGCCTGGTATGGATGCTGTTGGCATGGTTGATTTCGCTGCTGACCCTGGGGTTGGCTTTCCCGCTTTCTTTTTGGATGTTCAACCGCGTTCCATGCGTGACCACGCTGGCGCGCATCTGACCCGCAATTTCTCTTTCCGCCTTTCCGTACCCGGAAGGGTTTTTTGTGCGTTCTGTCCATTCGCTGGGTGTGCTTTCTCAATCGACCAAAACGCCCCAGCGGTGTAAAATGGAAGGTAAGATAGAGGTGAAAGTTAATCCTTCATTCAAATAATCTCGATGATATGAGGAAAAGATGAACGCTCCTTTCAAAATCATCATTCCGATGGCTGGACTTGGTTCCCGCATGCGACCGCTCACCTGGAGCCGCCCAAAGCCGCTCCTTCCGCTGGCGGGTCAGACGGTGCTGGATTATTCGCTTCACCAGTTTGATACCCTTCCAGGTCTCGATCTGGCGGAATACGTTTTCATCATCAGCCCCAACCAGGGTGACTTGATGCAAAAGTATATGAGAGAAACTCACCCCGAAAAGAAAGTAAATTTCGTGGTACAGGAGGAAATGCGCGGACAGGCACATGCTTTATGGTGCGCGCGTGAGTTCCTAAACGGGGCGACATTAATCGCATTTTCTGACACGCTCATTGAAACTGACCTCGCATTTCTTTCCAACGAGCCGTTGGATGGGGTCGCCTGGGTTAAGCCAATGGAAGACCCGCGCCGCTTTGGGGTGATCGAAACCGACGCCCGGGGTATTGCCACCCGGTTGGTGGAAAAACCCACGGACCTTCAAAACAATTTGGTAGTAGTTGGATTCTATTATTTCAAAGAATCAAGCCAACTTCTGACAGCGATCGAGGAACAGATGCGCCAGGGGAAGAGTTTGAAGGGTGAATTTTTCCTGACGGACGCGATCAATATTTTCATCGCAAATGGCGGACGGATGCGCCTGGAGCAGACAGCCACCTGGCTGGATGCCGGCATCCCCGAAGCCTTACTCGAAACCAACCGTTATTATCTGGATCATGGTAAACCTGGCGGTGAACAAACTGTTTTGCCTCAAGGGGTAGCCATTCTCCCTCCGGTGTATATTCATCCCTCCGCACAGATTGAAAGCGCCGTGATTGGTCCGCACGTCTCCGTTGGCAAAGGCGCCAGGTTGAAGAATGTGATCCTCCGCGATTCGATCGTGGATGAACGCGCCCTGCTGGAAAACATCATCGCCGAGGGTTCGCTGATCGGACGGGACACCTCAATTTCCGGAAAGGTTGCCCGTTTGAACCTTGGCGACAACACGAGCGTGAAGGGATGAAAGATCTGGTGCGCTGCCGCGCAAGCCATGCCTACCCCGGTCAACCGCTGGAGGTCTGGTATCAGGATCACTGGCAGCCGGTGAGAGAAGTTTTGGAAGAAATGCACACACCCACAGGTAAACGCTACCGGGTGATTTGTGAAGAAAGCAATGAGTTATGGCTGGAGTACGACCCAGCGCTCGACAACTGGCAGGTGATTCCAGTTGGAGAACCTGGCATTAAACCGAATAAGGAGAATCAATGAGTGACCGTTACATTTCCCGCCGGATAGCAGGATTGAAACCCTCAGGGATCAGGAAGTTTTTTGATATCGCCGCAACAATGAAAGATGTCATTTCACTGGGGATCGGCGAGCCAGATTTTACCACCCCGGAACCTATCGTTCAGGCGGGCATCCGTTCACTGGAACGTGGTGAGACCCATTACACATCCAATTTTGGCATCATCGAATTACGTCGTGCCCTTGCTGATCACTTCACCCAACTTTACGGTTTGCATTACAACCCCGAAACTGAAATTCTTATTACCGTGGGCGGTTCTGAGGCACTCAACCTTGCGGCGATTGCCCTGCTCAATCCGGGAGATGAGGTGATCATCCCCACGCCGTGCTTCGTCGCTTATCAGGCGGCAGTCATCATGGCTGGAGGCGTGGCGGTGGAAGTTCCCAGCCGCATGGAGAATAATTTTGATTTTGATCCTGAGGAAATTCGGGCTGCCATTACACCGCGAACCAAAGCGATCTTAATTGGCTTCCCTAATAACCCCACCGGCGCAGTAGCCAGCCGCGACAACCTGCTCAAGATAGCCAAAATGGCGGAAGAACATGACCTGATCGTGATCTCTGATGAAATCTATGACCGCCTGGTTTATGGGGTGAAACACACATGTTTTCCGATGCTGCCGGGTATGCATGACCGTACGCTGCTGCTGGGCGGATTTTCAAAAGATTATGCCATGACCGGCTGGCGGATTGGTTATGCTGCCGGACCCGAGGACTTGATCAAAGGTTTGTTGCGCGTCCATCAGTATATGGTGATGTCAGCTCCAACGATGTCACAATACGCTGCTCTTGAGGCGATTCAAAAAGGTGACTCCTATGTTCAGCAAATGTTGGCGGAATATGATCGCCGTCGCAAGTTGATCGTTAATGGGTTGAATCAGATTGGTCTGCCCACCTTTGAACCTAAAGGCGCTTTCTATGCCTTCCCCAAAGTGAGCGCCACAGGTCTGGATGATGAGACCTTCTGCAACCGCCTGCTGCAAGACCAACGCGTAGCCATGGTGCCAGGCAATTCCTTTGGTGTGGGCGGTGAAGGCTTTGCGCGCTGCTCCTATGCCACCAGTTATGAGTTGATCGAAGAAGCCCTCGAACGTATCGAGCGCTTTGTGCGCAAGATATAACACGCTTTGCAATGACTGTAATCCGGTGCTGACACTGCCCAGCACCGGATTTTTTATTTGTTCTTTTCGTAAATCAGGCGCACTCCAAGCAGGGTCAGTTCGGGTTCGATCGCGTCAATGCAGGTCACTTCATCCGCAATCAGGCTAGCCAGACCGCCGGTAGCGACCACTTTGGCATTCCCGCCCAGTTCCTTTTGAATGCGCGCAACCAACCCCTCCACCAGTCCGGCAAAGCCGTAGATCAACCCTGATTGTAGTGAGAGAATGGTGTTTTTCCCGATTACCTTTTCAGGTTTATGCAGATCCACCGCAGGAAGCATGGCGCCGGCTTGAAAAAGCGATGCTGCCGCGGTGAGAATACCGGGAGCAATCGCCACCCCTTCGAACTCTCCTTTGGCTGAGACTGCTGAAAAAGTGGTGGCGGTGCCGAAACCGATGATGATGCAGGGTGCTCCATAAAGCGCCACCGCGCCTACCGCGTTGGCGATCAGGTCTGGACCGACTTCTTTGGGGTTGCTGGCATTGATATGGATGACCGGGCGGCGCACGTTCCCCACGATTACCGGAGCCAGATTAAGATGGCGGTTGACCAATTCTTTGAAGGCGATGGTCAATTCCGGCACCACAGAGGAGATGGCACAACCGTCAATTTCCTCTTTGCGGATATTCTCGGATTCAAACAGGGAGAGCAGTAATACCGCATATTCATCCGCGAGTTTGCTCTCGTTGGTATAAATTCGCCAGTGGGTGACCAGTTTCTCCCCTTCATACAAACCCAGTTTGATATTGGTGTTGCCGATATCCACACACAAAAGCATGTCTCACCTCAAGGATGTTTTGTTCTATTTGCGTATTGTAGCACGGCATCCCCTTCTCTGCTCTGCAACCGGATTCCCATCCGTGATAAAATCCTAACCAGCATGAAGTATGAACCCGTGATCGGTCTGGAAGTGCATGCCGAACTGGCAACCCGTAGCAAAATGTTTTGCGGCTGCCAGGTAGTGGATACCACCTTGGCTTCGCCGAATTCCAGTGTCTGCCCGGTTTGTGCCGGGATGCCTGGCACCCTGCCGGTTCTCAACCAGCGCGCAGTAGAATTTGGCATTCGCGTGGCGCTCGCTCTGGGCTGCCAGGTTCAGACCACCTCCATTTTTGCCCGTAAGAATTATTTTTACCCTGACCTGCCCAAAGGGTACCAGATTTCGCAATATGAAAATCCACTGGCAGTAAATGGCAATCTGATCGTGGACACTGCCGCAGGTTCCCGTGTGATTCGCATTCGGCGCGCGCATCTGGAAGAAGATACCGGCAAACTGACTCATATAAGTGGAGAGGGTGAAGATTTTTCTCTGGTGGATCTAAACCGTGCCGGCGTGCCCCTGCTTGAAATCGTTTCCGAGCCAGATATGCATTCTCTGGAAGAAGTGCGCGCTTATGCCACCAGCCTGCGGGCGATCCTGCGGGCTTTGAAGGTTAATTCCGGGGATATGGAAAAAGGTGTCATCCGCTTTGAGGCAAACGTGTCACTACGTCCCTCAGGTTCGACTGAACTGGGGACACGTGTTGAGATAAAAAATCTGAATTCTTTTAAAGCCATGGAACGAGCAGTGGCGTTTGAATTGGAGCGGCAGGCAGTTTTACTCGACCGCGGGGAAGCCGTCAGCCAGGAGACTCTGGGCTGGGACGAGGAGCATCAATCTACCTATACGCAGCGATCAAAAGAAGAGGCGCATGATTACCGCTATTTCCCTGAACCAGACATCCCGCCATTGGTTGTGGACCCTGCCTGGGTGGAGGAAATCCGGCGCAGTCTACCTGAACTACCGCGTGATCGCGCGCTTCGTTTTCAGCAGGACTATCAGCTTTCCCCTGCCGCCGCTATGTTGCTTAACAATGAGATGGAAACAGCGGACTACTTTGAAGCTTGCGCAGCAGCCTTGCAAAGAGCGGCTCCACGCACGGCTGCCATCTGGATCACCGGCGAAATTTTTGCTCACCTCAACCAGACCGGTCTGACCTTGAGGGAACTTCCTCTTACCCCGCTAAATCTTGCCGGGCTGCTTGATGCCCTCGAAGCCGGCGAGATCAACCAGAATACCGCCAAAGTGGTGCTGACTGACATGCTCACCACAGGAAAATCCGCCGCCGAGGTGATCCGTGAGAAGGATCTTGGTCAGATGAGCGACAGCGCCAGGATCGCTGCTCTGGTGAGGGATGTGATTGCAGCATACCCGGTGGAACTGACTAGCTACCTGGCAGGCAAAGAAACTCTGGTCAACTGGTTTTTCGGACAGGTGATGCGCGCAGCAGGAGGGAAAGCCAGCCCGGCGGTGTTGAAAAACGAGCTGGAAAATCAACTCAGACAGGCACGAGAATCTGGGTAAACTTCCGCGTCTGATTAATTCCTGATATTCATCATCTTGACGCAAATGCGATTCTCGTATACTCTATGAATGTGGTAAATTCGTGGAGGGAATAGTGCGGATAAATACCCCTTTACCTGGCATGAAAGCGGGCACGGCACCGGTGTGCTCGCTTTTATTTATCGGCATACACCTTCCCGCTTCAACGGTTTTCATCCCAAATTGAAAAGGAGTGTACTGAATGGCAACTTCGATTAATGCTTTTGAAATGGCACAACGCCAGTTCGACCATGTGGCGGAATTGCTCAAGCTGGATCCTCAGGTGCGCGAGATCCTGCGCTGGCCATTGCGCGAATACTCATTCCGCATCCCCGTTCGCATGGACGATGGCACGCTCAGAATGTTTCAGGGCTTCCGTGTGCAGCATAATGATGCCCGCGGTCCCAACAAGGGTGGCATTCGCTTCCACCCGGCGGAAACGATTGACACAGTGCGCGCGCTGGCTACCTGGATGACCTGGAAATGCGCCGTTGCGGATATCCCGCTCGGTGGTGGTAAAGGTGGCGTAGTAGTCGATCCTGCCACCCTCTCCAATGGGGAGAAGGAACGCCTGGTACGTGGCTGGGTGGATGTGATGTGGAAGAATATCGGTCCCCGCCAGGATGTACCGGCACCGGACGTTGGCACCACCCCACAGATGATGGGTTGGATGATGGATGAATATTCCAAACTGGTCGGGGAATACACACCCGGAACGATTACCGGCAAACCCCTGGGCGGCGGCGGTTCCCTTGGACGAACCGAAGCCACCGGTTTTGGCGTCATTTTCTCCGTCCGCGAGGCAATGAAACACCTCAAACTTGATCCAACCACCTGTTCCGCAGCCATCCAGGGCTTCGGTAATGTGGCACAATATGCCGCCATTGGTTTCATCGAGCTGCTCAAAGGTAAAGTGGTGTGTGTATCCTACTATGATCGTGCCGACAAGACCTCCTATACCTGCAGCAAAGCGGATGGGATTGATCCTCGTTTTCTGATGACAATTACTGATCAATATGGCACCATTGACAAGGACAAAGCCCGAGAAGCCGGCTACACCATCGAGGATGGCGGAGCATGGATTTCAAAGGATGTGGATGTGCTTATCCCCGCAGCTCTTGAAGGGCAGATCAATGCCGATACAGTCAAGCTGATTAAGCCGGGGGTCAAGATTGTTGCAGAAGGCGCCAACGGACCAACCACCCCGGAAGCCGACGAAGTGCTCAAAGCCAAAAATATCTTTGTCATCCCGGATTTCCTTTGCAACGCCGGTGGTGTTACGGTTTCCTACTTTGAAGGCGTGCAGAACGACATGAACTACTACTGGACGAAGGAAGAAGTGCTGGAAAAATTGGATACCAAAATGACCATTGCCTTCACCAGCGTGCTGGAAATGAGTCTGAAAAGCAATGTCTACACTCGTGATGCAGCCTACATGGTGGCAATTGACCGCGTGGTCAAAGCCATGCAGTTGCGCGGCTGGGTATAAACTCCTGCTCCCGTGAACCTGACCCCGGCATTGCCGGGGTCTTTTTATGCGCGTGTTTCAATGCAAGTATAATATTGACATCATGACCAACCCGTCAGAAGAGACTAACCTGGCTCAGACCGCGCCACTGATCGCGGCAGTCATCCCGGCTTACCATGCCATGGGTTCGATTGCCACTGTCGTGCGTAAAATTCCTCCCACAGTCGCAATCATCATCATAGTGGCGGATGACACCCGCGAAGATCTTGCCCCTGTGCTGCGGGAACTGGGGGATCCACGCGTGTATCTGGTGGAGCATCAACAGAACCAGGGCGTCGGTGGTGCCACCTTGACCGGATACGGCTACGCTCTTCAATTGGGTGCAGAAATCGTGGTCAAAATTGACAGCGACGACCAAATGGACCTGAATTACTTTGAGGATCTTATTGCCCCTTTGCTTGATCTTTCGGCGGACTATACCAAAGGCAACCGCTTCCTGCACCAGGAGGAGTTGCGCAGTATGCCATTAATTCGCCGCGTTGGTAATCAAGGGCTCAGTTTCCTCACCAAGCTGGCAACCGGCTACTGGAAGATTTACGACCCCACCAATGGTTACACCGCCATCTCGCGCCGCGCGCTGGAATTACTCGACCCGGGAAGAATCTCGCGGCACTTTTTCTTTGAAACCTCCATGCTGGCTGAATTACAAAAATTGGATGCTGTGGTGGAAGATGTGCCAATTCCGGCAATTTACAATGAACATGGCAGTGCCATCCGCATTCCAAGGGAATTTTTCCTGTTTTCCACCAATCTCACCTATCGGATTTTTGAGCGCATTATCCGCCAGTACTTCCGTTTCGATTTTTCAGCAGTCTCCTTCTACCTTCTCGCCAGCCTGATCCTGGGGGTCTTTGGGCTGGTGTGGGGGATTGTTAAATGGATCCAGTCCGATGAAACCGGGATACCCGCCACCACTGGCACTGTGTTGATTGCTGTTCTGCCGATCATTCTGGCGGTGCAATTCTTTGTTCAGGCGGTCGCTTTGGATATCGCCTCTTCCCCTAACCTGCCGCTTGCCCGCCGTCGCAGGCGCAGAATTTCGCAGCCGCTTCCCCTTGTGGCGCGCTTCACCCAACTGGTGGAAAGCGGTCAGGCACAGGTGATTTCCCTTTGATCTCTTCCCCGGTGAGATTGGTTAATTTCCTCCATCAGGGTTCCGTATGCTGATCATTTCCGTCCTGATCTATCTGTTCCTTGCTTTCCTCCTTGCCTGGCGGTTCTATAAGGAGGTCCGGTTCACACGGGTGGTCACGCTTTTTTTTCTGGTCACGGTTGCGTTCAACATCCTCGTGGCGGAGATTCTCAGCCTGGCTGGAAAGCTGAACGAACCCGGATGGTTCCTTTTGCTTCAATTTGCCTGTTATCTGCCTGGTGCGCTGGTCTTGTGGGATCCACGCCAGCGGATTTTCGCGCAGCCGCTACCTCCTGTAAAATTTGCCGGACGATTGCCGCATGGCTGGGAAGGATTGCTGCTGATTCTGACGGGTTGTCTCATCGCCCTTGCTTTTTATTCCGGCTCGCTGGCGCCGATCAATAATTCGGATTCACTGCACACCCACCTGCCGCGCATCTATTACTGGATTCAGCACGGCTCGCTGGCTTCGTGGGACGCGATCACCGAGACCCAACTCAGTTATCCCATTAACCTTTCGCTGCAGGGGCTGTGGTTGTTTCTGCTGGGGGGCTCGGAGATGCTGTTTTACCTGATGCCTGCACTGGCGTTAATTATTGTCGGTCTGATGATCTATGAAATCGCCATCCTGCTTGGAGCAGCCCCTTTTGCCGCCCTTTTTGCCGCGCTGGTAAGCCTTTCCTACCCGGTTGTCTTACTGCAGACCTTTTCTTATCAGGGGGATGATTTCGTCGCCGCGCTTGCTCTGGTAAGTGTCTTTTTTCTGCTGCGCTATTTTAAGGGGGATCAAAAATTCGACCTTGCGTTTTCCATGCTTGCCCTAGCCCTCGCGCTGGGTACAAAGCAGACGGCGTTTCTCTATTTGCCCTTCTACCTGCTGGCATTACTCCTGCATTTACTGCGTCACAAGGCGCAAGCCCGGGTTTACCTCTTTGCGGGAGGCATCTTCCTGGTTTTCTTTGCTTCCCTGTCATCCTATAAGTTCATTCAAAATGCGCGCGAACAGGATCGACTTCAATCGTCAATGTTCGCCAGTTATCGCTATTCCATGCCTTTCTCGCAATCGGGCGATGGTCTGCGTTATGCCACTAACAGCCTGCGTTACCTTTATCAGGGAGCCAGTGTGGAGGGGCTCACCGGCAAGCTGAAAATTGGTGCCCTGGAAACCCGCGATCGCGCTTTCCGCTGGCTGAGCCGGCAGTTGGGTGTGGATCTGGAAGTGAAAGCCTACATTTCTCAAGGGGATGAGGAATACTTCAAATATGGCAGCACAATGGCAATGAATGAAGACGCTGCCTGGTTTGGACCGCTAAGTGTGATGCTATTACCTCTTTCGGCGTTGGCGGTTCTGCTGGGCAGGAATAAAGCCCAGAAATACTATCTGTTGGGTGCCTTTGTTTTTCTGATCGTGGTGTTCATACTGATTGCAGTGTTGATCACGGGTTGGAGTCCCACCAATGGGCGTTATCTGATCCTGCCGGTGCTGTTATTTTCTCCGCTGCTCTCGGCTCTGGTGCCGGGGCACGGCTTTACCGGCAAGTTCATCCCCATCCTGCTGGGCATCCTCGCAGCGGGGATCGGTTTTTCCTCCCTTTTGATTAATGATTGCAGACCGCTGATCACTCAATATTCGCTCTATGCCTATCAGCAAGAACGCAACCAGAAGCTGGAAGACACCGGGTTCTTCACTCACGCCTACATATACATTAGTGATCGCGTCATCGAAGATCTGGCGCTAACCAGTTCGAATCGGCGGGATATTCGCCACCTCACCTATTACGAGCAGCTCTTTTTCCAGAGCAGTGGGGATCTATCGGACATCGAATTTGTCAATGCTCACGTCCCCGCAACCGAAACCCTGTACGTATGGATGCCGAAAAGCATCCTTGAATATGCGTTATTTGGCAGAGATAAAACCCGCGACTTGAACCCCGTACGCGGGGTGGATCAGGTACCCTCCGGTGCTTTCTTCCTTGTAGATGATGAATGGCTGAAGACGCCTCCCACGGGGATGACATTGATAGCGGAGAATGTTCATTTCTTGATTTTGCGCAAGGATTAGGTAGCCACCGTCTTACCAGCGCGCGTGGTGTTCTTCTGCCCAGCCAATGACATTGCTGAGAGTCAGCCTCTCACCTTCTTCCGTCTCTACGCTGCCGTTATACGTGCCGAACATCTGGTGCACTTCGCTTTTCAGCACCAGTGCATCCGATTTCGCCACCCTTTCGAAGAAGGGAGTAAAGATCAGATCAAGGCGACCATCCGGGGAGCGCATCGTCCATGGAGCTTTGAAATTCTGGTGATCATAGGTGAATTGAACGTCATCTAATTTGTGGATCTTCCCCTCAAGGATAAAGCAGTTTTCAGTGGCAGCGCTGGTATCGCCAAAACCGAACCCTAAATTTAATCCGATCCTGCGCCGGTCGGCGAGGAAACCTGAAGCGCTTGCCCAAACCCAGAAGGATTGATATTCCCACACGCCGCGCCCCCAGTCCAGGCTGCCCAGGCAGGTGGCGGGTTCGATCTCAAATTGCTTATTCTGATACTCCACCCAGCCGCTAGCGGGCATGCAGTTGATCTTGCGGTTGTAGTAATAGCGTTTGCCCCGGATGGGGATGACGATGGTCATCGATTCCTGCTCCGGCGGACATTCCAATCGCAATTCAGCGTTGAGCGTTCCTTTGCCAAACCCCGCCCAGCGGACCGAAATGGTGCGTGCATCTTTGTGGGCGGTAAAGCGCATCAAAAAATTATCCTTGCCGTATTCACTCACGCCTTCCGTGCTGTTGCGTGGCAGCCTGACCCCGGCGGCAAAAGGCAGGGTGAGGGTTTGTTCCTGATATTCTTTTGTATCAAATTCAATCACATAGGCAAAAACCATTCCCAGGTAACCGACGTCACTAATCGTGAAGGAAAAGAAATGGCTGGGTGTGGTTATTGCGTAATAATCCCAAACCTTAAGGCGCAGCTTTTGCAGCGCACGAATGCGGTAAAAGTGGCTGTCCTCCAGGTTGGCATCCAGCACAGGCTGCCTTGCCCAGCCAGCCTGTATGAGACTGCCGTCAGGATTAAGCAGTTTAGCGGGTCCTTGAAGGTACTGTTGAGGTTTCATGCCACCCTCCTATTCCAATCGTTTCCTTAATTGTACGCAAAACCTGGAATTGCAAAAAAAAACCGCATCCAGAGGAGGATGCGGTAGGGGTGGTGATGATAAATCAAGTGGTTTCAAGCGCGCCAGGGATGGCTCCGGTACGGCGGTACCAACGCTGTTCACTTTCATATGCCAAACGCATGATTTTATACATGATCTGCTGTGCTACTTCACGTACATGCTCTCTGTCTTCCACGTCTCCAGTGAAGCGCAACGGCTTACCCACAGTAACGTTGTACGGACCACGCAGGTACCAGTAACCGATCTCCTGCTGACCTTTAACAGTGGAGGAGATGGCATGGATGCGTTCTTTGATTAAGTGGATTCCCACGGGATATACGGGGGCGCCGCTGGCAACTGCCAACCTGGCAACCCCTGATCGTACCTTGTTATACCCGCCTTCCAGCGGGCTGATCTTTCCTTCAGGGAAGATGATGATCGTTTTACCGGCTTTCAGCAGGTCAAGAGCGCGGTCGATCGCTTCCTGCCCGTGCCCTTCTTCCACTTTGATATGCCCGGAATGGGTGAGATAGGTTCCCAATAATGGAACGTTGAACAGCACATCCTTGATCAAGATGTGAGATTGGTGTCCCAGCATGGCTGCCACAAAGAAGGGATCCGTGGTGCTGGGGTGGTTTGGCGCAATTATCTTGGCTCCAGCAGGCAACGGGCACTTTTGGTGCACATCCATATTGAGCAGGGTACTGGTATAAGAGGTTACAAGGGGTTTGGAAAACCAAAATAATGTTTTTTCAGTTAAGTTGGACAATCTGTTTACCTTCCTGGCTACCCAGTTTGATGGATAAAGGATATCGTTTTAATAATAAATACACATTGTCGTTAAGACATATTTGAAGCGGTGACCTGCGGCATAATTTTTAAGCAATGTGAAGAGGGAAGTATGACCGAACAGACAATCACTATAACACAATAGTAAGGAGGTAGTTACTCTTGCAGGGCAAGTTATCAAAGATGTAAATTGCTGGTGGGTTTAAGGGCGCATTAAGTCGTCAATGTAAGGTTGCAGAATTTCAACCCAGCGGAGGTATCCTGCCGCCATTAAGTGAAGGTTGTCATTGGTCAAATTTTTTTGCAGGCAACCATTTTCGTCCGCGAAAGAGGGGTAAAGGTTGATAAAGGTATAGCCGTGCCTGACAGCCAGCTCTTCCAGGGCAGTGTTGATAATTTGAATGCGCTTGGCGTAGCTCTTAGTCCGTGGAAGGAGGGATTGTACAAACACCTGGGTGGATGGGGAAAGCTCCCTGCACCGACTCAGGATCTGATTATAGTTCTTAAGGATTTCACTATTCTTGCGGTGGACAAACCATGGCAGGTCGTTGGTGCCAATGAGCAAAAAAATAGCCCGCGGTTTTGGCATGACGATGTCATCCAGGCGTTTGATCACCCCCACGGTATCATCAGCATTAATACCGCGGTTTTTAAGCGGTACACCCGGCAACATCTCTTCCCAACAGCCACCATCCGTAATACTGTCGCCCAGAAAAACGATATCCCCTTCTTTAACCCGATAATGATGGAAGAAATCGGCGCGCTGAGCATAATGATTTTGTTCCACGCGCTCCACCGCCAAACGGCTGAGCGCCAGAAAAATCAACGTAATACTAAAAGCAATAGAAAGGATCGTAATCGTCATAATTGCATTATATCAGACAAAAAATGGCAGCAGGGAGGAATCCTGCTGCCAGTAACCGATTCCGTTTTCCACCTATGGCTCAAGGCAATAAGGCAGTGAACTGTACTGCGAATCGGGGTCGAGGGTGTCGTTGTTTTCATCGTAAATCTTGACCGCGCTTATTTCGGGAAATTGGGAAAGGTTTTTCATGATCAGTGCGGCGACGGAATAGGCGGCGCCATTATTGGTACAAGTTCCGCCTAAATAAACTCGGGCAATACCATCCTCAATGCTGAACTGGCGAACAGTTGTAAAACCGCTGCCAAGCATGCGCAATCCAAGCTGATATTCCTCCACTGCAGGACCGGCAAAGTAGGCTTCCAGCACGGCGAGCGGCAGGTTATCGCTGGTGGTGGTGCGGGTAACTGCCACCTCATAGGGCTCCGTCCCGGCGATAAAACGGTTCTCGTCCATAAAATAGACCGTAATCTCACGCAAGGTAGGAGGGGGAGTCGGGGAAGAGATCACAAAAGTGGGGGAGGGAAATAAGGTTGCGGTGGGGAGGGAGGGATAATTGGGGTTGGAGGGCGGTGATGCCGGCTTGGCATTGCCCAGGTTGAAAGTGATACTGCAAGCCATGATCAGGAAGGCAAGGGCAAGAAGAAAGAAAGGCATCTTTTTTTTCATGAATACACCTCCCGATTTATATATCCATTATAATGAGATGCGTTTTATGAAGCACATTTCAATCACTGACGGAGTGAAATGATCACAGAAAATCAAATATTAGACGTATTATCCGGGGTTTTGGATCCCGAATTGGGGCGCAACCTTGTAGAATTGGGGATGATCCGGGACGTAAAAGTTTCGCCAGATAACCTTGTCTCCTTCACGATTGCGCTCACGGTTACCGGCTGCCCGTTGAAGGGCAAGATTGAAGAAGATGCCAAAGCCGCCGTGATGAAGATGGAAGGGGTTAAAGATGTTCACATCACGCTGAGCGAGATGACCGCAGATGAACGCCAATCCGTCTTTAGCAAGACCGCACCACAAGGTCCCCGGTTGAAAGACTTGAATAAAATTGGTCGGGTGGTAGCAGTGATGAGCGGGAAAGGTGGCGTGGGCAAATCTTCGGTCACCGCGCTGCTGGCTTGCCAGCTCGCCTGCCAGGGAAAAAAGGTCGGCATCCTGGATGCAGACATTACCGGACCCAGTATTCCCAAGCTCTTTGGCTTGCCGGCAGGGGGCGCGCGTGGCAGTGATCAGGGCATTTTACCTTCGATCACTTCAACTGGCATTCGCGTCATGTCAGCCAACCTGCTCGTGCCCACCGAAGAGGTCGCCATCATCTGGCGCGGTCCACTCATCGGCGGCATCATCAAGCAATTCTGGAATGATGTTTTGTGGGGCACTTTGGATGTGCTCCTGGTGGACCTGCCCCCCGGCACCTCGGATGCGGCGTTGACCGTGATGCAAACCCTGCCCGTTAATGGCGTGGTGATGGTGTCGACCCCGCAACAACTTGCCGGGTTGGTGGTACGTAAGGCGGATTCGATGCTTAAACAGCTTGGTATTCCCGTGCTCGGCGTGGTGGAAAACATGAGCTTTTACCCCTGCGCCGAGAGCGGAGTCAGGCATGAAATTTTTGGTCCAAGTCACGTGGAGGAACTCGCGGCTGCCATTGGCACCACCCGCACCGCACGCCTGGCGATCGACTCTCAGATTACCCTGCTCGGAGATGCCGGCAGGATTGAAGCCTACAATTCGCCGGAGCTGGAGCCCCTGACCGAGATATTGAATTAACTTTCATTAACCAAATAGGAAGACCGGGTTTTTCATGATTGAAGCCCGGTTTCTTTTTTTAAACAGAATTCATGGAGAGATTGTGGAGATCAAAACAAATCCTCCAGACTCTCAATTGGTCTCCCTCAAACCTACAAGCTGATGAGGATCAACGCCAGTCCCCCAATCAATAAGGTACAGATCAAGCCGATGGGCAGGGTCATGCGGAGAATCTCCCCTTCGCGTCCTTTCATGGCGTTCGTGCTGCCCCCCACCGCCAACTTTGCCGGGGCAATCATGCTGCCCAGAGACCCACCGGTGGTCTGCGCGGCGAGCAGCAGCACCGGACTGATGTTCAGCAGTAGGGCGACACCCTTTTGCATCGGTCCGAATAAAATGTTCGAGTTGGTGTTGCTGCCAGTGGCAAAAGCACCTAATGCTCCCACCAGCGGCGCCACCAGAGGATACACATTGCCAAACGCCTGGCTCAAACCACGGGCGATGGTCAGCGTCATGCCCGTGTGTTCCATAAGGGTGGAAAGCCCGATCATGAAAATAGTGCCCAGTGTTGCCGGCAAGCCGGAGCGTCCGGTGGCTGCGAGCGCCGCGCCAAGATTGGTTTTTTCTGAATGCGTAATGCGCGGCAAAAGCAGGAGAGCCACAAGAGCACTGAGCAAAATCCAGACCCCGGGGTGAGTGAAAGGCTTGTAGATAAAACCAGGTCCAGCGGCGGTAACCACTCCGTGATTCGTTACCACCTCCGGGAAGTTGGAATTGAGTCTGACCCCCGCCAGCCAGCTATTGAGTGGTTGGATCACCGAGACCAGGATGATGCTGATGAAGAGGAAGCCGTAAGCAACCAGACCGCCTTGCAGTTGAGGGGTCATCTCCGCGCGGATTTTCTCGCCAGGAGGGCGCATACCCAGCAGCATTCCTGCGAGTACGCCAACAATCGCCGCGGAGAAGGAGCTCAACGGAATGGTGACAAAATAACCCACTAAAAACTGCGTCAGGGCAACGATCAGGCTGAGCAGCACGATGCGCTTCCAGAAATGAAGCTGGTTGAGCAACCAGGCAGAAGCGAGACCGGTGAGTAATACACAAACTCCGAGTAGAATGGCGGCGGACGGAAACACTTCGGTTTCACTCAAACCGGTAATGTCGGTCATGGTGCGTAAAGCCAGCGCCATTCCGCCCAGGCTGACCGCCCAGCTATGCCCCACCGCCACGGCTGCTACGGCTCGAACCGGGATCACCCCGAGGAGGATGAGCATTGGTGCCACAATGGCAATTGGTAATCCGAAACCAGCCAGATTCTCCATCAGTGGTGAGAGCATCCATGCCAGCACCACCAAAAGCCAGCCGGGTTCCGGAATCATTTGCTGAAGGGCGTTGGCGATGGCGCGCACGCCACCGGCATTGTCGACAATATGGTAGAGCAGCAGTGCTGGCCATAAAACCGCCAACACATTCACCGTTAGCAGCAGTGCCTTAACCTGCGAGACCCATAGCACCGATCCATTGAGACCAAAGAAAAGGAAAGCCACCGCAATTCCAGCCAGCCAACCGGCAAACCCAGCCTGGTGGCTACCACGATGAAAAAATAGCATCAGGGCGAGGACGAGCAGAATGGGGAGGGCGGCGAGCAGATAATTCATAGGGATTCTGGGGAAAATTTTAGTGGGGTTAGTCTTTCGTGGTTACTGGCGGATTGAGGGTAAATTGATTTCCGTCATTGTTTCCAGCGATAGGAAATCTGGAAAAAATCACTGCTATCCGGGCTTGATCCTTGAAGAATAAGGCGTAAAAGGCTTTCATCAGATTTGTTTGATGTATAACCAGCAAATTTTCTCACAATTTGGCTGGTGTGACGTAAATTATGAATAATTTAAGATTTTGCCTGTTATGGTGCCTGCCTGAAAGGGCGAAATGCTTTTCCTGATAGCCTGGTTTCAGAGAGAGGGCAGCTTTTCATGGGTCACGGATTCTGAAAATTCAGGTTTTAGCCTGTGGTTTCAGGAAAAGAGGGAATTTGCAAACCACAGCTGCAAAACAAAACCTGGTAATCGAACCTGCCCGGCACGAGAAACCAGTGATGGCTTGCCCGCTGTGATATCAGGAAAGGATTTCCAGATTAGCAAGCGAAGCCAGCACCCGCTTGAACCCCACTGACTCGAAGTGAATATCCACCGTTTCTTCGCCATCGGCATCAACCCGGCTTTCCAGCACCAATCCCTCCCCCCAGGCGGCATTGCGCACGCGCATTCCGGGTTTGTAGCGCGTCTCCGGATTAAGGATCAGACGGGTCTCACGCTGCCGGGTGGTTGCTGTAACACCGCTGGTTGACCAGCGCATATCCTTCATGAAGAGTTCGCGGCGTGAGCTGTTCCGTTTTCCCTGGCTGAGGATCAGACTGTCATCAATATCCTCCAAAAAGCGTGAAGGCTCGCTGTATTCATAGCTGCCAAAACTGGAGCGGCGTTCCGCCCGAACCAGGTAAAGCTGCGTTTTTGCGCGCGTCATGCCCACATAGAACAGACGCCGCTCTTCCGCCATCTCTTCGGGGTCGTCTCGGCTGCGGCTGTGCGGCAGCAAGCCCTCATCCAACCCGATGATGAACACCTGGTTGAACTCAAGTCCCTTGGCAGCATGCAGGGTCAGCAATGTCACCGCGCCAGCCTGCGCCGCAGCGGAAGGTGCCCCTTCAGCAGGCAGTGTATCCTGGTCGGAAACGAGTGCCAGGTTCTGCAAAAAATCGGTCAGCCCTTTTTCTTCAAAATCATAAGCCAGACGGCGCAGCTCTTGCACGTTTTCCCAACGGTCGTTGCCTTCTTCAGATTGATCGTTGATATAAGGTTCGTAGCCGGTATCGTTGATGATGCGATCGAATAAAGCGACAATTGAAACCTGGTCGCGGGCATCCACCCAATCAGAAAGCATCCCGCCGAAATCCGCCAGAATGGAGGCGGATCTTCCCATTTCTGCAAAATACGCCGAATCCTCGCCCTGTCTGCCGAGGTCAAGCAGGATGTTCCCCAGGCTCACTCCATTGCGGAAGGCTGCGTTTTGTAGCGCCAGCAGCGTTTTTTCACCAATCCCGCGCGGCGGTACGCCAATAACCCGCATCAGGCTTACCTCATCATCGGGATTTTCCACCAATCGCAGAAAAGCGATCAAATCCTTAACTTCGCGCCGTCCGTAGAAGCGCAGTGCCCCCACCAGGCGGTAAGGCAGGCGGGCATGAATGAGCGCCTCTTCAAGCAGGCGGGACTGGGCATTCGTCCGGTACATCACTGCGAAATCACCCGGTCTGGCTCGTCCGGAAGACAGGTATTGCTGGATGGTATCCACAACAAAGGCTGCCTCGGCAATATCATCCACGGCGGTAAACTGAACCAGTTTATTTCCCTTTCCTTGTTCGGTGAAAAGATGTTTGGGGGTGCGGTTTTGATTGCGGTTGATGACCTGACTGGCGGCATCCAGCAGGTTCTGGGTGGAGCGATAATTCTGCTCCAGCAGGATGACCTGGCAACCCTTGAAATCTTTCTTGAAGCGCTCCACATTGCGATAATCTGCGCCGCGCCAGCGGTAAATGGATTGGTCCTCATCTCCGACCACGAAGAGGTTCTTGTGGAAGGCACCTAATTGTTTGATCAATTCGTATTGTGCCAGATTGGTGTCTTGAAATTCATCTACCAGCACATGCTGAAAGCGCCTTGCGTAGCGCTCTGCCACACCGGGGTTTTCCCGCAGCAGGCGGGCGGCGAGCAGCAGCAGGTCGTCAAAGTCGACGGCGTTATTTGTCACCAGCATGGATTGGTAACGCGCATAGACCCGCTTGACCACTTCGTCGCGATATGTGATGACGGGCATTTCTTCCGGAAGCAGCAAATCATTTTTTGCCGCGGAAATGGCAGCGTGGATACCTGCCGGACGATGAGTTTTTTCATCAATGTTTAGTTCGCGGATTGCCCTCTTGATCAGGCTCTCCTGATCATCTGAATCAAAAATGACAAAATTGGATTTAAACGGGAGAAAATCTGATTCATTGCGGAGGAGTCGTGCGCACATGGCATGGAATGTTCCCAGCCAGGTACCCTCCAGATGCACTTGGAGCAAGTGACTCACGCGGTTTTCCATCTCGCGAGCTGCCTTGTTGGTGAAGGTAACGGCGATGATATTGTAAGTGGGTATGCGCTGCCTTTCCACCAGATAAGCCAGGCGGCGGGTAAGCACGCGCGTCTTTCCGGATCCTGGTCCAGCCAGCACCAAAATCTGCCCGTTGCCGGCGGTAACCGCGAGTTGCTGTTGTCGGTTCAGGTCATTAAGCAGCGGGTCTGCCATGGTTCACTCTTTTCCTTCAGGTGGGTCCAGCCGGAAATCATAGATGCCATCGATCACCGGATACTCTCTGCCACAGGCAGAACACTGAATCCGTGGCGGTGTATCCGTCAAAAGTTCCCCGCAGGCGGGACAGGCAAAGAACTCCTCATCGGCTGCCCTGGATCCTGTTGAGGAAGCGACTGCTTTGAGGAAAACGCTGGGTGTGAGCTGCCACCAGTTACCGGTCAGAGAGAATATACTGTCCAAACCGACCAGCAGCCGGGTTGGAAGGATCTTCTTCAGCAGCCCGATGCGCAGATGGCTGACGGTGAGGGTACGTTCAATGTGAAACCCCGCCGTGCGCATTTCTGCGCGGATGGCTGCGGGATGGAAGTCAAAATTGAGCGGAAGATATTCCACTGCCTCATGGGTGTAAGGTGACCAACTCTGCCGTTTGAGCCCGTAACGCAGCATGGACTTCAGGTTACGCTTGTTGGCGTATTCCAGAATAAACGTGGCACCCGGCGCTAATACCCGGCGCGCCTGCGCCAGCGCCAACTCCGGTTGCGCCATGTGGTGCAAGGTGCGGATCATCGTTGCGCCATCAAAGACGCCACTGGCAAAAGGCAGGCGATAAATATCCGCGGCAACGTAGCGATAACGAGCCGTGCGCCCTAACCGGGCTTGAGCTTGCTGTAATTGTGTGGTTGAGTAATCGAGCAGCGTAATTTTTTGATACCCCACATAACGGGGTGTATTCCGTCCCGCTCCGGCGCCAAGCTCCAACAAGTGCTGCCCCTGATCAGGGAGGAGGCGCTTGAGCGCGACGGCTTCACAGCCATCTTCATAAGCTCGTCCGCCTTCATCCCAAAAGCGCTGCTGATAATCAGATCCTTCGTAATCGCATACAGGTGGTGTGGAGGATGTTTGCATCTTTCTCCGTGACGGGTAAAAGTGCGTCCGGACAGGTTTGCCGGCGGCGCCCAGAGTATCCTCCTTACCGCTGCTTCCTCTCGGACCTGGCGGGGTTCGCAGGACTCTGCCGCGCCGGTCCCATCCGGAACGCGAGGTTAAGGATACCCCATCCAGCGAAGTGTGTCAACGCAATCGCTAAATCTCCCAATCCGAAGATTTATTTTTCTTCTTATGTTTGATCCAGCCAGTAACCCAGCATGTGCCGCATGCTGATGATTTCGTTGGTGTGGTAGCAGTTATGTCCAATGAGCCCCTGGATTACCTGCCTGCGGCTGGGTCTTCCTTCCCGGTACATTTGCTCCAGCCAGTCACTGTCGGTTCTACGCACCAGATCAGCCAGCTCGCGGGTAATTTCTGCCAGCCTTGCCTTGTCCATTGCCCAGGCTTCTTCGCTGTCTGGGTCAGAGAGTGGCAGCCAGTCCTCACCGAGCCGGGTGGAAGGATCCAGCTCTTGAAGGCGGTACAGCACCGCCGTCATCCAATACGTCATGTGGCGGACGATTGCCCAGGGGCTGTTGAATTTCTCTCCTGGTGACTGTGCTGCCTGAGCTGCGCTCAGACCTTCAAGCGCTGGGAAGACGGATAGAAACCAACCGTTTTCCTCCTCCAGCAGCAGATCAGTCAGTGCCTGTGCCAGATGTTCCGATTCACTCATTGTTCCTCCGATTGTAAGTTAAAGTAACCCGGCATTGATAATATCAACCACCAGCGTAGCGGTGACCACGAAGGTGGTAATCAAAGCAACGACGACAGAGATGGAACGTTCATCTCTCACAATGATGGCTGCCAGGCTGCTGAGGAGGGTGAGCAGGGCGGCGGCAGCGGTGATGTACCCAAGCACACCGGCAATTCCTGTGGAGGGGTAACCCAGCATGTTGTAAAGGATGAGCACTGCCCCTAATAGCAACAGGAAGACTAGAAACAGCCCCAGCGCGATCTTGCCGGTGCGTGACGTAGGTAGAAATGCCATATCTCTGCCTCCCGGAGGATAAAACCTCCCGTTTCATTCTACAACGATTTTAACCGGCAGTTTGAAGGAATTGTGCCTTGACCGGAGTGGTCATATCGTTATTGGCAAACAATTGACAGGATAGGATATAACCAGACCATATTCACTCTCCTTACCCGCTTGACATGCCCCTGACGTGGGTATACAATACGCGCAATCAAATACGCTTCTTCGGGGCAGGGTGCGAGGGAATAACCTCAATTCCCGATCGGTGGTGACAACCCACGAGCACGCATGGCGTGCAGGATCCGGTGAAATTCCGGGGTCGACGGTACAGTCCGGATAAAAGAAGAGCGGAAAGGCAGCGAGTTTCACGTGTCTGCCTCCGAGCCCCGAAAAACATGCGTTTCGAGGCTTTTTCTTTGCGTCACACATACGAAATTCGGCGGAGCGATTCCGCGCCCATCTCCTCTGATCAACCAGCGCTCGAATTCCTGGCGCGTCATAATGGCTGGCTGGTGTTCCTCTCGCTGCTGCTGGCGGTAGGGATCTGGTCGCTCATCATCGATTGGGGAGACCTGCCACCCTTCCTGCTGCCCACTCCGGGCATGGTAGGACAGAAATTTTTACAGATGGCGCGCGACGGCAGTCTCTTCAGGCATGCCTGGGTGACCCTCTATGAAGTGTTGCTCGGGCTGCTGGCAGGCAGTATCGTGGCTACGTCGCTGGGTTATGCGCTTTCCAAATCTCCTGTGCTTGAGAAAATTCTTTCTCCTTACCTTGTGGCTAACCAGGCGGTCCCCACCGTTGCCATTGCACCTCTTTTGGTGATCTGGTTTGGACCGGGAGTTTTTTCCAAGATTCTGGTATGTGCCCTTACGGTCTTCTTCCCGGTACTGGTGAACACCATCATCGGGTTCCGTGCTGTTTCCGCCAACCTGTATGATCTGATGCGCTCCATGCGGGCTACCCGCGCTCAAACCTTGCGTTTGTTGGAGCTGCCGGCAGCGCTCCCCGTGCTCTTCGGGGGTCTGCGTATCGGTGCCGCGCTTTCCGTCATCGGAGCGGTAGTCGGCGAGTTCGTTGGTTCGGATAAAGGGCTCGGCTTCCTCATCAATGTTGGACGAGGGCAATTTGACACGGCACTCGTCTTTGTTTCCATCTTTACCCTCATTCTGATGGCGCTTTCACTTTACGGTCTGGCGATGCTGGCGGAAAAACGCACCACCCGCTGGAAGGTGAATGACCATGGATGACATCTTTGCCTGGAGAACGCTCATGAAAACTCGTTTCATCCCTTTTTTCATTTTGTTCACACTGCTGCTCAGCGCCTGCGCTCCGCAAATCCCTCCGCAAGCCACACCCACCCAGTTGATCCCGGTGCGTCTGCCAGTGGGGTATATCCCCAATGTGCAGTTCGCGCCGCTCTACGTAGCCATAGAAAAGGGTTACTACCGCGATGCAGGTTTGGATGTGACGATTGATTACAGCATGGAAAATGACAATACTGTGCTTACCGCAACCGGCGATCTTCAGTTTGCGGTCGTTTCAGGGGAGCAGGTTTTACTCGCTCGCGCTCAGCAAATGCCGGTTGTCTATGTAATGGCGTGGTATCAGCAATATCCGGTAGCCATTGTTGCCAAAAAAGATGCGGGCATCAAGAGCGTGGCTGACCTTAAAGGGCGAAAAATCGGGTTACCCGGATTATATGGCGCCTCGTATATTGGCGCGATTGCCCTGCTGGACTCCGCCGGCTTGAAAGAGTCAGATGTGATTCTGGATTCCATTGGCTACAACCAGGTGGAAATGCTGGCATCCAATAAGGATGATGCGGTGGTGGTGTATGTTGCCAATGAGCCCGTGCAGTTGGAGAAGCTAAGAATCGAAATTGAACAGTTTAAAGTTTCAGACGCGGTAGACCTTGTTTCAAACGGCATCATTACAAATGAAAAGACGCTCCAGGAAGACCCCGAACTCGTCCAGGCGGTCGTCAGCGCCACTCTTAAGGGGATGGACTATACCATCCAGCATCCAGATGAAGCCTTCGAAATCAGTAAGAAATATGTCGAAAATCTTGCCGAGGCGGATGCGGACGTACAGATGGAGGTTTTAACCCGGTCAATCGCTCAATGGCAGGCGGAGCGTATCGGCTATTCCGATCCGAAGGGGTGGGAAAATATGCAACGCATCCTGTTGCAAATGGGTCTCCTCAAAGAGGAGCTTGATCTTAACGCGGCTTATGACAACCGTTTCATACCGTAAGGAGCAGCTTTGAGCGAGGGTTTTCTTGATATTCACGAGCTGGGAATGGTCTTTCACAGCGGGAATCAGCGGCTGGAGGTGCTCAGGGATATCCATTTCACGCTGGGCAGGGAGGAATTCCTGTGTGTGTTGGGTCCATCAGGCAGCGGCAAAAGCACGCTGTTGCGCCTCATCGCCGGTCTGCTCAAACCCACATCAGGCTCGATTCGTTTCAATGGCTGTGAATGTATGCCGCGGGTTGGGCTCGTCTTTCAATATGCTAATTTGATGCCCTGGCGAACCGTGCGCCAGAACATTCGTTTACCGTTGGAACTGCAACAACTGCCGGCTGAGGTGATTGAGGCGCGGGTGGACGAAATGATTCGACTGGTGGGTCTTGAGGAGTTCAGCCATAGCTGGCCTTCGGAGCTTTCGGGGGGAATGGCTCAGCGTGTTGCCATTGCTCGCGCCTTCATTCAGGAACCGGATTTACTGCTGTTGGACGAACCTTTTGGAGCGCTCGATGCGCTTACCCGGGAAAGGATGGGGGCGGAACTGCTTAACATCTGGCAGGATCGGCGCATACCGGTGGTCATGGTTACCCATTCCATTTCCGAAGCGCTGCTTCTTTCTGACCGTGTGTTGATGTTTTCTCCTCGTCCCGGTCAGCTTACCGGAGATGTGGCAGTGACATTTTCGCGCCCTCGCCAGGAGGATCTCCGCTATACAGAGGAATTTCAGCGGATGGAACGGGATCTGCGGGGAAGTTTGCGCGCTACTATTAACTGATGCGGGGAAGTTCAAGCCAGAGGTTGTCGAGCAAGAGACGCAGGTTGGCATTTGCTTCGAGGTTTTCCAGACTGCAGATAAGGGAATTCAGCATTTCAAACGCCATTGGGTTGGAGATCTGCCCGGCGACGCGCTGGCTGTCAGCCGCATAATCCAGATTAACCACCTTTTCTCCCATCCCATTGGCGGTCAAAAAAATATCACGGGCGAAAGACACCCATACTTGCAGGATGAGGCGCAGCTGATCGCGATTGTGCGCCAGGGTTTCGGCAGAGGCAAAACGGTCACGGCGATTGAGTGGCAACAGGCGAAGAAACTCTTCCAGCCAGCCGCGGCGCTTTTCCAGCATGGCAGGCTCTGCAGCCATCCGGCGTGCCAGTCCGGGTCGTCCGTCTGCCAGGTGGGCATAAAGACGGGCTTCTTCGGCGGGTAGTTCCCAACGGGTGGTCAAGGCTTGCTCGAGACTTTCCACCGCCACAGGACGCAGCCTTAGAATCTCACAACGCGAAGAAATGGTAGGCAGCAGGGAATCTGTCGAATCCGCAGTCAGCAGCAGCACAACTTTGGAGGGAGCTTCTTCAAGGGTTTTTAGCAGAGCGTTCTGGGCGTTGGCATTGGCGAGTTGAAAGTTAAGCAGCAGGGCAATGCGGTATTTGGCTTCGAACGGAGTTAATGCCAGCACACGTTCCAGTTCGCGTACCTGTCCCACTTTGATCATTCCCCCTTCCCCTTCAGCGGAGACCAGGCTCAGGTCGGGTAATTGCATGGCGGTCGTCAGACGGCAACTGCGGCAACTACCACAGCTTTCGCCGGGAATAGGCGGTTGAGTGCAATTTAGAGCGCTTGCGAACTTCAATGCCAGACTGCGCCGCCCGATGCCTGGGGCACCGGTGAACAGATAAGCGTGGCGGGCATCCTCATTGGCAATATGACTTTGGAGAAGTTTCTCCGCCCACTCGTGCCCTAACAGGTCCCAACTCATAGGGCGATTGTAGCCTAAAGCAGAAAAGCTGGCAATAAAGCCGGATTAACCGAAAACACGGTTTACGCCGGGAAATTCGGGTTCCGGAATTGGCACCCATGCCAGCACAGTGGCACCGTGCCCCGGCTCGGAGCTGATATCCACCTCACCACCCGCGTTTACGGCACGGGTCTCCATGTTGGAGAGACCATGCCCGATGGAGAGTTTTACTTTCTCGGCATCAAAACCGCGCCCGTCATCATGCACTTCGAGGAGTACGCGCTCCGCTGTCGTCCATACGGTGACCTCAACGTTGTGGGCTTTGGCGTGTTTGGCAATGTTGGCAAGAGCCTCCTGGCAGATGTGGAACAGGGCAAGCGCTTGCGCTTCAGGCAGGCGGACTTGACCGTCCTTTGGACCGTTGAGGGTTACTTCAACGAGAGTGTTGGCGCGAAACTCCTGCACCAAACGATTAATCCCTTGCATGAGATTCTCGTCCTTGAGCTGGCGCGGTCGGAGGTCGAGGATATAGGCGCGGATGTCGCGTATGGTGCTGTTGAGGTCGAGGATTGCCTGTTCGATACGGGAGGTGGCGGAAGCCGGGGACTCCTTCAGCAGCAGCCGGGCGTGTTCCAGCGTCAGTCCGACGGCATATATGGATTGAATAATTCCGTCATGGAGATCCATACCAATGCGGTCGCGTTCTTCGAGAATGGCGAGCCGGCGCCCCTGCACATTAAGACGAATATTCTCGATGGCAGTAGCCATCCAGGCTGCGATGGCGTTGGCGAACTGGACATCCGGTTCTTCTAGAGGCTGCGGGTGGCAGGTTGCCACACACAACACCCCCACAACACCTCGCCGCCCTTTCATCGGAATGACTGCCAGTTGATGCAGCCCACGTAATTTACATTGAGGGTTGAGATCAGCATACTCGTTTTCAGTAATGTTAAGGACGACCGGAGTATCCCCTCTGGCGATCCGTCCGACGGTGCTTTCACCAATGGCAAACTGAGATCGTTTCCACAGGCTTTCGACAGCCTCGCCATGGTGAATGAGCAGATTGAGGTGTTTGTTGTCTTCATTGACCAGGAAAATCTCCCCAACTTCAAGACGCAGGTAATCCTCAAGCTGGCTCAGCCCTTTATCCAGAATTTCTTGTACCTCGGTGCTCGTTGCCAGCGTTGAAGCCAGTTGATTGAGCAGGGAAAGGTTCTCGTTTTGCCGCGTCAACACACGGTCGCGCATGGCATAATCACGGAAGAGGCGGGCATTAACAATTGCCACACCGGCATAAGCAGCCAGAGCTTCCGCTATCCGCTGATCATCTTCATTAAAACTGGAAGAATTCACTTTGTCAGTGATGTAGAGCTGACCAATCTGCCTTTTGCCCTGGAAAATAGGCACGCCCAGAAAAGAAGTCATATGGGGATGATTGGGTGGGAACCCGACATGGCGGGGATCTTTGTTAATGTTGGAAATGCGTATTGTTTTGTTGGTGTTCATCATCACCCGGATCAATCCACGCCCAACTGGCGGGTGGGGAATTTGCTCCACCTGGGCGCGCGGGATGCCGGAAGTGTAGAACTTTTCAAGCTCACCATGCTCATCCAGGGTGCCGATGGCTGCATAACTGGCGATCGTTCTCTCCAGGGCGATGGTTGGAATGCGTTCGAGGACGGCATCAATTGAAAGTTCGCTGACAAGTTCTGCTGCATCGCGATGCAACTTGAGCAGGCGGGTTTCAAAAGGTTCCTGAATGGGTGAATAAAGCAGCATGAAATTCCCTGTGCTGACTATTTTAATCCATGCTCTGAATATGTGTCAATTTTTATCCAAATTTTCAAGATTTCCTTCAAAAGAAAGGGAAATTCGATATAATTTTGACCAGAGGTGAAAAAGAATGGAATCTTTTTTTATGCGCAAAGCAGAGGAAGAAAGAGTCAAGAAGGAAGGACGTCTCCCACCTGGTCAGGCTCTGACACAAAAATTCCCCGTACTGCATTATGGAGCAGTGCCGTCCTTTGACCCCCTGACCTGGGACTTTCAGGTGTGGGGGGAGGTCGAAGCTCCCTTGCGCCTTACCTGGGAAGAATTTGAGCGCCTGCCGCGTACCACCCTCAAAATGGATATTCATTGCGTCACCAGGTGGAGCAAATTTGATACTCTGTGGGAAGGAGTCTCCGTGCAGACGCTGTTGGAGCGGGAGCTGATCAGGCTGAAACCCGGCGCAAAGTACGTCATTCAACACGCCGAATATGGCTTTACGGTCAACCTGCCACTGGAAGTAGTACTGCAGGAAAACTTTCTTATGGCAACCCATTACGAAGGGGCACCGATCACCCCGGATCACGGTTTTCCGTTGCGGGGCGTGGTCGGAGCTATTCCGCAACGTTCCGACTTGAAAACGCCTTACTTGTGGAAAGGCGCAAAATGGCTGCGCGGACTGGAGTTTTCAGCAGTGGATAAACCAGGTTTTTGGGAGCAGGCTGGTTATCACAACGAGGCTGATGTGTGGAAAGAAGAACGCTTTCGGGATTAGCGGGAGGATTCACCAGCGTTTGAGAGACGGTGGAAAAGCTTTATGTTGCGTTAGTGTTTGAGAATATAGCGGGCATAAAAACCGATGCCCACTCCTGCCAGAACAATGATCCCGCCGATGACGGCGATCAAAATGGAACCACTGGTGGCATTTTGCTCCTGCTGCGCCTGAGTATGACCACTCACCTGTGCACTAAAGTTAATATGTGAAACATCACCCGCTTTGAGTTGAACGGTGACATTTTGATTTGATGTGGGGTTATATCCATCCGGAATGGCAATGCTGATGGAATAAGTGCCCTCCGGGATGTCGTTGAAGCAGACCGGATCACCATTGCCAAGGGTGGTGCCCACGTTGGAATAGGCTCCCTGCTCATGGGTGATGCTTACCTGTCCGCCAGCCAGACCGGTATCGGTGACCTCGGCGTCTTCAGCCATCGCGTTCCCATTGATATCGTCATACAAGTACACACAGATGCTGCCGGTGCCACGTACGGGTTCGGGGGTGGGCAAAATAGAGGTTGGTGTGGGTGAAGGACCGGGAGTGATTACTGCCGTTGGCACGGTTCCGAGGATCAATTTCTCGCCAACCTGTAGAAACCTGCATTCGTCGAAGCCCAGACCGTTGAGGGTGCGCAGGGTATCTACGGGGATATTGTTAGCAAGCGCAATGCCATCGCAGGTTTCCCCTTCCTTGACGATGTAATAGATCGCTCCGCTGGCATCAGCAGTGGGCGTAAAGTAAAGTACCTGGGCGCTGACAGGCGCGGATTGGAGGAGCGAAAAAACGAACAGCGTACTGATGGTCAGCAACAGGAGCAATGAGAGAAAAAAACGTTTCAGTTTCATAGGATGCCTGGAAAAATTATAACATCAATCAAAAAACCTCCTTGCGAACCCAATCGATCCCAGCGAACAGGATTGGTGACTCATAATTGGATGGGCATTCTGTATATATCATGTAAAATTAATTCATATCCATCCGGTCATTTTTTGTGTTCCCTTAAGGAGGAAGTCATGTATCAGAAATTAATTATCGTAGGCAGGTTGGGCAGAGATCCTGAAATGAGATATACCCCCACAGGGCAGGCAGTGACGAGCTTTTCAGTGGCAACCGACCGCCAGTATAACGATCAAAGTGGTAAACCGGTTAAAGAAACGGTCTGGTTCCGTGTGACTGCCTGGGGAAAGCTTGCGGAGACCTGCAATAATTTCCTGCAAAAAGGAAAATTGGTCTTGATCGAAGGACGATTAACCGTGGATGCTAAAACAGGCGGCCCAAAGACATGGGTTGGGCAGGACGGTCAAACGCGCGCTTCTTATGAAGTCACCGCAAGCACGGTGAAATTCCTATCGGCGCGAACCGAAGGGGCGGGTGAAGCAGGCAGCATGGAAGAGGAAATGGATATCGCCCCCAATGATGAAATCCCCTTCTAGGGGGTGAGAAATGACCAGCGAAAATAAAAATCCGGCGGCGGGAATGCCCCCCATGGAACTCCCGGATAATCTGGAGCCAGTCTACAGCAATATGGCGCGAATCAGCCATACGCCATCCGAGATTACCATCGATTTTTCCCGCTTTCTGCCCGGGCAGCAACAAATGCCTGTTCTGGTGCGGGTCCTCCTCTCACCAGTCGGGGCGAAATTATTGTTGCGCGCCTTGAATGAAAATATCGTACGCTACGAGTCAGCTTTTGGCGAGATTCGCCTGCCCGGAGATTCAGGGCTGGCAAGTGACCTCTTCCGACAAGTTCACCCGCCTGAGCCTCCTAAAACGGATTAAGCCATGCAAGAATTTGATGAAATAATCGAAAAAACCAGAAAAATTCTCGATGAAAGAACAAGGGTGCGCGATGAAACTCTCCTTCAGGCACGCACCCTCACGCGTCTCTCCGCGTTGACAATTAGAGCCATTCACCGTGGCGAAAGTGATGAGGCAAACAGTCTGCTCAATGAAGCCCATCTGCTGGTGCTCAAGATGCAAACTGACCTGGCTGCCTACCCGGACCTCTATTTTACCGGCTATACGCAGGATGCGATCAAGGAATTTGCCGAAGCCAGTTTGACCTGTGCACTGATCGAAAACCGGCGGCTGCCAAGACCCGAAGAATTAGGGATTGAATATGCCACCTATATCAATGGTCTGGCAGAGTCCATCGGCGAATTACGTAGAAGGTGCCTCGATATTCTCCGAAAGGGATACTCAGAGGAAGCCGAACGCCTGCTGCAGACGATGGATGAGATCTATAACTTCCTGGTGACCCTTGATTACCCGGATGCCATCACCAATGGTTTGAGGCGGCAGACTGATCTGGTACGCGGCATCATCGAACGCACACGTGCCGATCTGACCCTCAGCCTGCGCGAACAAAACTTACAGGAAGCACTGCAAAAATTCGCCGATAAATTCCCCGGAATGAACGACTGAGTGAATTTACCTCCACTGCGAAAACCTGATATCCCTTGCCGGGAGGTTTTTTGTATGGAAGATGCCTCACCTGCCAACCCATTCATCTGATTTGGCAGTGAGAAACTTCGATATAATTAGATGACCATGAACAATCCCCCGATTCGTAAAATTGCCGTAGTCGTTCGTCCTCGCTCCACGGATACGCTGGAAAAAGGAGAGGAGATCCGGGCATGGCTGGATGAACGGGGGATTTCAAGCCTGCTGACCACCACAGATGACAACCTGCTGCATCAGAAGATTCTGAATGGAGAATTCGACCTGCTCGTTGCGCTGGGCGGAGATGGCACAATGCTGCGCGCCGGACATCTGGCTGCCCCTTACGGGCTGCCGATCCTGGGGATCAATCTGGGACGTTTTGGCTTCCTGATGCAGCTTTCTCGCAACGACTGGAAGAAAGCTCTGCCTCGTTTGCTGAAAGGTCAATACAAGATCGAAAACCGCATGATGTTGAAAGCCGAATTATGGCATGCTGGCATGCTGCAGGGAACGCATCAGGTGATTAACGAAGTGGTCGTTGCACGCGGTCAGGTGGTGCGACCCATACGCCTCCATGCGGCGGTGGATGGCTACCCACTGGCAGGCTACGTGGCGGACGGACTGATTGCCGCGACTCCCACCGGTTCCACTGCTTACGCTCTGGCAGTGGGAGGACCGATCATGCCGCCCGAATTACGGAATATTCTCATCATGCCCGTCGCTCCGCACCTTTCCATGGATCGCGCGGTCATTCTGCCGGAAGGGGCGAGCGTAGAAATCACCGTAGACAGCGACCATGAAGCAGTGATGAGTGTGGATGGTCATGAACCGGTGCTTATCGGTAACGAAGACCGGGTATCGGTGAAAGCCAGTGATTTTACGGTCAAATTTGTAGTGCTTCAGGATCCCGGATACTTTTATCGCAATTTGAGTCATTATATGGAACAAAATCCTTCTATCGGTGATTTTTAATGTCAGAAAATTCCACTTCGTCCCTTTATTGTTATAACCATCCCCAAAGAGAAACCTTGTTGCGCTGCAACCGCTGCGAGCGCCCAATTTGCCAGTCCTGTGCCGTTCTTACCCCTACTGGCTATCGCTGTAAAGAATGCGTGCGGGGGCAACAGAAGATTTTTGACACGGCGCGTTGGTGGGATTATCCGCTGGCTTTCGTGACTGCGGGTGTGATCTCTTACTTTGGCAGTCGGGTGGCGAACCTTTTTGGCTTCTTCACCATATTAATTGCGCCAGTGGCGGGAATGATCATCGCCGAAGCCGTGAGATTCGTCGTCCGCAAACGGCGATCGAAACCGTTGCCGGTTGTGGCGCTAATCGCGACTTTGGTGGGAGCTTTACTAATTCCATTAACCACTTTGATCTTCAGTCTGCTGGCTTTTGGTTCGCAGGCAGCAGGAGGGGTTGTGAGTTTACTTTGGCCGGGCATTTACGCGCTGCTCACCTGCAGCGCGGTGTATTACCGCTTGAAAGGGATTCGCATCTGACAGGTTCGCTATGCTGACCGAGTTACGCATCGAGAATTTCGCCATCATCCAGCACCTGGAATTGCGACCAGGAGCAGGACTGGTGATTTTTACCGGCGAGACCGGGGCGGGAAAATCCATCATTCTGGATGCGCTACTGGCACTGGTAGGGGGGCGCGTGGAGCCCACGATGGTTCGTCAGGGGGAGGAACGGGCAATTCTTGAAGCCTCCTTCAGCCTGCCCCAGCAAAGCCGGCGCGAGGTAGTTGCCTTGTTGGCAAATGAATCTCTGGACGATGGAGACCCCCTTATCTCCCTTGGTAGAGAAATTCGCGCCAACGGACGCAGTGTGGCGCGCATCAACGGGCGCGCTGTGAGCATTGGATTGCTGAAGGAACTGGGAAATTACCTTGTGGATATCCACGGTCAGTCGGAACATCTTTCATTACTGGACGTTCGTTCACACCTCGGTCTGCTTGATCGCTATGCATCCAGCCAGCATGAATTGGAAGCCTATCAGCAAGAGTATCGAAAACTACACGAAATTCGCAAAGAACTGCGGGAGCTGCACGCTCTGGAACAGGAAACCCAAAAACGGATTGAATTGCTTAATTTTCAAGCTCAGGAAATCGAAGCTGCCCGGCTGCAGGAGGGAGAAGAAGAAGAACTCGAGCTCGAACGCAATCGTCTGGCAAATGCTGAAGCTTTAGCCGGAACAGCCCAGGAGGCTCTCGCACTGCTGGATGAACCCTCGCCTGAAAGCGCTTCCATCACGGATCAGCTCGGTCAGGTGGAGAAGCTGCTGGCGACCCTGACCCGCATTGACCATGCGCAGTCCGGATTGATGGAGCAGTTGGTAGAAGCCGCCACTTCACTTAGTGAAGTAAGCCACGACTTGCGTGCTTACCTGGATGGCATCGAGTTTAATCCCAAACGGCTGGAGTTTGTGGAGACCCGGTTGGAGCTCATTCACCAGTTAAAGCGAAAATATGGCGGTTCAGTCGCATCGGCACTTGCTTATGGCAGAAGTGCCAGAGAGCAGCTGGAGAAAGTGCAGCACGCGGGAGAGCGGATCACTGAACTGGAGCAGGAAGAAGCAGCCGCTATCCTAAAAGTTCAACAAGCAGGAGAAAAACTGAGTCTGAAAAGGCACCAGGCGGCTGAGCAAATGGGGCGTGCAGTAGAACATGAGCTCACCGACCTCAGCCTCGCCGGGGCACAATTTGTGGTGGCTTTTGGCGATCAGCCTGAAGCGAACAATAAGGACCGGAGACGTACAGCAGAATTTAAAGAAACAGGATTAGATGAAGTTGAATTCCTAATTGCGCCAAACCCGGGAGAGGGGTTAAAACCCTTGGTCAAGATCGCTTCTGGCGGAGAGACATCACGGTTAATGCTGGCGCTAAAAAATGTACTGGCAAAAGCAGATTCCATCCCCACGTTAATTTTTGATGAGATAGACCAGGGTATTGGCGGGCGGGTAGGTTTTGTAGTAGGTGAAAAAATGTGGCGGCTCGGTCGGCAGCATCAGGTAATGTGTGTCACTCATCTTCCCCAGCTCGCCGCGTTTGGCGACGAACATTACCAGGTGACCAAACAGGTTATTGGCGACCGGACGCTAACCGGGGTGCAGAAGCTGACTGAAGAACAGCGCGTGTTGGAATTGGCGCAAATGGCAGGGAATATCAGCGAATCGAACCTCAACGCGGCGCGCGAAAACCTCCAGCAAGCAAAAAGACGACAAGTGGATTCCAGGTGAGCGCAGCATTTCAGGGGATGGCGATTAAGTCGTCGGCTTCGGTAAGGATCCTCTTACTTGGTCCACCGGAAGTGTACGTTGAGGGCAATCCCATTCAGCTGAAACGTCGTTTAAACCGGGCAATCCTGTTTTATATTGCGGCACAAAATCAACCGGTGACCCGTGATGCCCTCTGCGAGATCTTTTGGCCAGACCTCAACGAAGAAAGCGCGCGTAAAAAATTGCGCGAGGCGCTGAGCCAAATTCGTTCAGGTTTGGGGGTTCCATCCCTCTTTGTGGCAAAAGAAAATCTGATCTCTCTCGACCCTGCCATTGCAGAAGTGGATGTGATCAATTTTAGAAAGATATTAGCGCCCTTATCGACAAGTTCAGAAATGAACATTGCCTCGGTTTTACCCGAGTGGTTGGTGCTCCAGTTGAAGCAGCTGTTGCTCATGTGCCGAACCCTTCAATTCATGCAGGGGGTGGAATTGCGGGAGTTAAAAAGTTTTGAGAGCTGGCTGGAATTTAATCGCCAACTTATCCAGTATTCCATGATCAGGATTCTGGATCAACTGATCAATCACTTTATTTCCTTGGGCGATCTTGAAGAAGCGTTGATTTATCTACGGCAGGCAATTGAGATCAATCCGCTTGATGACGACTTAAATTTTTATATTTTGATCTGTTTGCGTGACACCGGCAGAACGAAAGAACTCTTGGACTTTAGTACGTACCTTGAAAAGATCTATGCCGATGAAGGGGAAGTGCTGCCCAAACGTTTTGTGGATCTGAAAGAAAGCCTGGTTGTCAATCGGGATCAAGAGAGTATCCAGTTGCCGGATTGGTCGGTAGAAGATAAGCATGAGATCGATTTTATCGGCAGGGAAAAGGAACTTGAGCAGTTATCGATGGCTTTACGCAGAAGAGGAATTCTGCTTTTGCGTGGAGAGTCAGGAATTGGCAAAACTAGACTGCTGGAACACTTCTATTTTCAACAAACATACCTGCCCAGATTGTTGTTATGTCACGGTCATCCATTGGGAAAAAATGTCCCCTTTTATACGTTGATCAGGGGCTTGCGCCATAAAATTACCCGCGAAGATTGGGAAAGTTTGCCTCAAAACGAGCGGCTGCTGCTGCAAGGTTTTTTTCATGACCGCTTGCAGGGGATGGAAGGACCTGAAGTACCTGCACGCGATCAAGACTGGCTGCCGGTGTTGGAAGACGTATTTTCTGCGTTTATGCACTTGATGGAAAATTTCTCCCGTAAAAGACCGGCGCTGATCCTGCTGGATGATGCTGGAGATGCTGATGCGGCAAGCATTTCAGCGCTCTCCTACCTGGAAGAGAACGCCTTTTTTGAAAAGCATGGTCTGTTGGTTTTGGTCAGCTCTCCCGAAGTCAATAATTTTGCCCTGGATGAATTTGCCCAGCGACTCCGGCGGAAAGAGAAATTAATTACCCTGGATTTAGGTCCACTTTCTGATGAAGAGGTGAAGCAGTTTGCAACGATCCTGTTGGGAAAAGTGCCTGAGATCGAGTGGGTGAACCATTTACAGCTGCTTACGGGCGGAAACCCCTTCTTTTTGATCCATTGCCTGCGTTCTTTAAAACTGAGTGACCTGGAGCTGAAACCTCATTTCAATATTCAAATTAGCGATCTTCCTGAGGCGGTTACCGGAATGGTCAGGAACAAGATTGCCGGATTGGAAGACAACTCCATCATCCTGCTGCGTGCAGCTGCCATCTTGGGGCACCGGTTCACCCCGGATCTTCTCGAACAAATGGCGGATCTGGACCGTGGGCAAATCATTGAGTCTCTCAATGAACTGACCTCGGAGGGTTTCTTAAGTATCCGTAAGGAAATTAGACCCACTGGTGGGTATGAATTTAAACATGATATAGAACGTGAAATTGTCCTGAGTGAACTGGAGCCAGCCCGGTTACGCGACCTTCATTTGAGGGCTGCCAAAGCACTCTCCTTACGCAGACAAAACCAGGCTGAGTTTATGGAGCAAATCGCTCTGCACTACGAAAGCGCCGGGGAATTGCCTGAAGCTGTAAATGCTTGGCTGGAAAGCGCCCGATTCGCCAGGGTCAAATCTGCCGCAGAGGTTGTCTACAAGTCTTATCGTCGGGCTCTCGAATTGATCGCCGCCAGTCCAAAACTAGTTTCTGAGGATGTCATTTACGCGCTCGTGCATGAATTTGGTGATTTTGCCTATGAACGCGATGATATTACATTGTTTAATTCCATTTTCCAGACCTGCCTCGAGATTGGAGAGGCTCTTCAAAGTATCAAATTAATTGGCATCGGGAATAATGGACTTGGTCAGGGTGCCTTCTTTGTGAATGACTTCGATGAAGCGGAACGATATATCCAGAAAGCCAACTGGTATCTTGGAAGAACAGACATGAGAGTAGAACAGAGTAAATCGCTCTCGTTAATTGGCGACATTCGTTACAGTCAGGATCGTTTTCAGGAATCTCAAGACTGGCTGGAAAAAGCCTATGAGTTATGTAAAGACTCCACCCACCCTTACGGTGTTGAAAATAATATTAATACCCTGGCGACGCTGTGCGCAGTTTTGTGTTATACCGGTCAGCCACAAAGGGCGCTTACTCTCTCCGAGGATATGATCAATTTCAGCTTCGTAGCTATCCACCAATCTGCCAGGCTTGCCGCCGGGGCGATCAGGGCGATGAGCGAGTTTTTTTGCGGTCATCATGAGCAAGTTCTCCAAATTTATGAGCTCTCCATTCAATTGATGGATCAACTCCAGATTCGTTTCTGGCAATCGTTGATGGAGGTCTCTGCTGCCCTTTCCTATCTGGAACTTGGAAATCTTGATCAGGGCTGGTATCTGGCGAGCCGGGCGAATAAACGAGAAACGCCCTATAAGCTGGAAAAGTTATCCATGCACACGGATCTGGCAGTAGCGGAGTTTTACCGGCTGATGGGCAATTATGCCAAGGCAAACGAATTGTATGATCCGTTGCTGGTGAGCGGTGCCATAAATTATCAAACCACGTTATGCAAATATAAGATTGCTCTCATGAGGACGGGTGAGCGAAGCACTCAGAACGATCTGCGCTGGATCGAAGAAACAATCCAAGATGCGGAAATTCGTGGTTTGAAAGGAATTGAATTGATCGCGCGTATGGAAAAATTGATCCGCAGCGCAAGAAAATCAGTCATAAATGAGTTTGCGGATACCTCTTCCCTTTTGATCAGCGAGATGAGAGAACGCGGGATCCCTGAAGCGGAATTTTATGTAAAATTGATGCCGGCATTGCTGGCACAAAAGGATGGTCGGAAAGGAGAAGCCATACGACTCCTGCAAGACCATTGCGAAGACCTTAAAGGATCGGGAAAGGTATGGCAGGAACTGGAGATATTGAAATCGTTGCTCAAGCTGACCGGCATTGAAGGGACCGCGGGCAAGCAAGCCAGATTACGGGCGATTAGCCTTGTGGATCAGATTGGCGAATTTGCCTCGTTGCCCGTAGTCCGAAAGGAATATCTGAAATTTCGCAGAAAATGGAGATCGTTTGTCAATGATTTGTCAACGTATTGATAGTATTCTTTGCTACAGAAGAAGTGCACCATACATCGCAGCCAAAGGGAGGTTGCGGAGATCGGGCCGGTAGTGCTAAGAGGAGAGCTGCTATCGGCCTGATATTTTTTAATTTTCACTCAAATGGGCGATAGTAACTCCCTCGCCGCCCTCTTTTTCTCCACCTTCTTCATACGTTGATACCAGGTTTGAGTTTCTGAGCGCCTCACGGATCACCTGTCGCAGGCGCCCGGTTCCTTTACCGTGAATGATGCGCACAAAGGGCATGCCGCTCATATAAGCCTCCGCCAGGTAGGCGTCCAGGCGGTCGAGGGCATCCTCAGCACGCATGCCACGCAGATCCAATTCCATTCCCGGAGTGGGGCGGAAGGGAGTCGGAGATACCTTCCGGCTGGCAGGCTGTGCACTAGCCGGTGGAGTTTCTCCCACCTCTGTCACCTGTTGAGAACCAGCCAGCGGAGCAAGGTCGCTGATTTTAACCCGCAGGCGCAGGTTTCCCACGCGCACTTCGGCTTCCTCACTGTTGATGGCGTCAAGCACGCCATCCAATTTTAAGGACCGTACACGTACCTTTTTCCCAGGTTGGAGCTGGAGGATTGTGGATTGGTCAGCACTGGCGATCTCTAGGGGTACAGTTTTTTCCACTTTCCGTCCAAGACTTTCCAGCTGTTCTTGCACCACTTCCAATTGAGGAGGGTGCTGCACGGTTTGGCGTGCCTGCCGTCGCAGGGTTTCCATTTCCTGTCTCAGTTGGGCAAGCTCCTGTTCAGCTTCATCGCGAGCTTTTTCGAGAATGGCGCGGCGTTCTTCTTCGATTTTCTCCAGCCGGCTCTCAAGTTCCTGGCGCAGGCTGCTCGCCAGTGAGCGGTCACGGTCAGCGGACGACCGGGCTTTCCTCGCCACCTCACGCTGGTGATGGATTTCATTGAGCAGATCATCTGAAACAAGTTCCGCCGGATCAATCATCGACTTGGCATTGCTCAGGATCTCTTCAGGCAGCCCGAGCCTTCTGGCGATAAGCAGGGCATTGGAGCGACCCGGAATACCGATGGTGAGGTGATAAGTTGGACGCAGCGTTTTGAGATCAAATTCCATGCTTGCGTTCACCATACCGGGGGTGGCGTGGGCGAGTGTTTTCAGCTCAGGGTAGTGGGTGGCGATGAGACAGGGGACACGTTTGTTCGCCAGGTGCAGGAGGATGGCACGTGCCAGGGCGGAACCTTCCTGCGGATCGGTACCAGCGCCCAGTTCATCCAGTAGCACCAGCGTTTTGGAGCGTGCTTTCTGTAGGATCCGCACAATGTTGGTAATATGTCCGGAAAAGGTCGAGAGGGATTGTTCAATGGATTGCTCATCGCCAATGTCAGCAAAAACGTCATCGAAAAAGCTTAACTCAGAACCTGAGCGGGCGGGGATATGCAAACCGCATTGTGCCATTAAGACCATTAATCCCACTGTTTTCAGGGTCACGGTTTTGCCGCCGGTGTTGGGACCAGTGATGACGAGTATAAAAGTGGAGGGATCGAGGTCCACGTCAATCGGCACCACTTTTTCAGGATCGATCAGCGGGTGACGTGCCTGAAAGAGGCGGATGACCGTGCCGGGGTGGTGGGCATTTTGCGGCGGGCGGATAGGCTGCAAGATGGGTTCACTGGCATGAAGGTCCTCGGCGTACCTGGCGCACATCAGATAAAAATCAAACTGCGCCAGAGCAGTTACCATCCCCGTGATTGTTTCCGATTCTTTGCCAACAATGGCAGAAAGTTCAGTAAGGATGCGCCGCACTTCATCCCGTTCGGCGAGCTGCAGTTCATGCCAGCAATTGTTGAGCTCCACTACAGCCAGTGGTTCGACAAAAAGAGTGGCTCCGGAGGAGGACTGGTCATGCACGATTGATTTGAAGCGACCTTTGAATTCAGCCCGCAGTGGAATCACATAGCGCCCGTTCCGCTGAGTGATAATTGGTTCTTGCAACATGGGTTGATTTGCCGAATC